>CAZDIS010000106.1:0-8946 GCA_964505585.1 uncultured Pelolinea sp.
CACAACGGTAAAACCTATCTTCAGGGTGTGGATATGAGTTATGAGGATTTTTACCAATTAGTAGAAAATGAAGGCGCGGTGCCATCGACCTCACAGCCCACACCCTACCAATTCACTGAATTCTATCGGCGGATTGCTCAACCGGAAGACGTCATTCTTTCCATCCATGTCACCGAAAAACTTTCCGGCACAATGGCTTCCGCAAAAAAAGCCGCGCAAGACCTTTCGGACACCTATACGATCTACCCATTTGATTCCGCTTCCGGCACCGTTTTGATGGGCTTGATGGCGAAGGAAGCGCGCGTAATGGACCGCGCGGGGAAAACAGTGCCGGAGATCTTAGCGCGCCTGGAGGAGATAAGGAGTAAGCACCGCTTGATTTTCACGCTCGACACGCTGAAATATGCCAGCATGAGCGGTCGCATCAAACACCTGCAGGCCGCGCTCGCGTCGCTTCTCAGGGTAAAACCGATCATCGAATTGCGCAATGGCACGTTGGAAATGGGAGAAAAAGTGCGTTCACGCGCAAAATCCATTGAATTACTCCTGAAGAAATTAGAAAAAGAATTCGGCAGCCAGCGCCTGATCGTTGGAATCGCGCACGCCCGCGATAAGGTGGCAGGCACCAAATTGATGAAAGAAGTGATCGAGAGATTCAATTGTTCAGAGGTCATCATGGGTGAGATCTCAATTTCTCTGGCTGCTCATTTTGGACCAGGAACACTCGGTGTCACAGCGTATCCCGCCTGAAAAAGCCGTTTAAAAGCATAGACTGAGCAGTGAACACCTGCTCCGTCTATCGTTTATTGAATATTTATTTAGGCCCGAGTGACTCGACCGACCCTGCGCCGCTCATTTCTGACCTCAGCGTCGGGCTGCCATAATATTTCAATGTGCCCATCCCGCTAAGCTCAACATCCAGCTCATTTTCCGCCCAAACAATTGCCCGTCCTGTACCAGAGATCTCAACGCGCGCGTCGTCAGAGTATAGATCGCCGGCATTATAGTTTCCGGCGCCGCTAAGGTCCACCCGCTGCGCTTCAACCTTTCCCGCGATCGTGATATTACCCAACCCGCTAACATCGAGGCTGAAATCAGCTGCCTGCAGATCTAAAATTTCCACATTGCCAGAACCACTGATCACGAGGTCGAAATCTTCGGTTTCAAGCCGCCCGATCTCGACGCTGCCCAGCCCGTTCGTCTCGACGCGTACAAGCTCAGTCACATGTAAGGTGTAAACAATCTCTTCCCGCGGATCGATTGCGATAAAATCCTGAATGCTCAAAACCAGTTTATTACCGCGCATTTCACTCTGCAGGTATCCAATGACATTGTCTTCAGCAGAAATCTCCAGGGACTCCGTATCACCCTGCTCGATGACCAATGTGCCAATACCGTTTAATTCAACGGCGCTGATCCCGCTCACACGGCGGGTTTCATCAATGATATTCCCCGAACCGATCACCCTTGTTGAGCGGACGGGGAAGAAACACCCCGTGATCAACAGTGCCAGCCCAAAAAGCACCGCAAAGCGCATTCTCTTCATATTTTATTCTCCTCTTTTAGAATAGCCGCAGCCAATTTGTGTCAAAGATGATTGAGATGGCGATGGTGAAAAAAATGATCGTCAGGATCAAACCACAACCGCATCCCATACATGAACCACTCTTATAACCAAATCGCTCCTGCAGCCAGTCAAATACCTTATCCAGCAAGAAGAGCTTGAACAAACCCGATAAACAACCCGATCTTCGATTATCCATAAAATGATTTCCTTTCTGCTATTAATACGCAAAAAGACCTTAAAAGTTTCACAAAAATAATTATCGGTGAACGATGAGAACAAACTCTCCTTTTTTGTTTTTCACTTTCTTTTGCACCTCCGAGATAAAATCATGGAATACCTGCTCACTTTTGAATGTCAGGTTATAGACCAATGTGATCAACTGCTTTTTTCCAAATACACTGGCGATCTCCTCCAATATGCGTTCCAGGCGATAAGGAGACTCCATAATGACCAGGGCAGTTTGCATATTTCGCAAATCCACCAACCGGGATTTCCTTGCCTCTTTTTTTCTTGGAAGAAAGCCCGCATAGAAGAACTCTTCCAGCGGTAATGGCGATAGAGATATTGCAGCCATTAACGAAGATGGGCCGGGGACAGGTATCACTTGCAATCCGTATGCAATACATAGGCCGATCAGGGTTGTACCCGGATCCGCAAACCCGGGTGTTCCGCAGTCCGAGATCAATGCGTAGGTCTTGCCCATCAAAATCTCTTTGGCGATCTCAGGGGATTCCTGCGACTCGTTGTGTTCATTTAATTGGATCAGATCTTTCTGCCCCACACCGATTTTTTTAAGGATCGTGCTCCCCGCGCGAAACTCTTCACAGATCACCGCGTCGGCTGCTTTGAGAACATCCAGCGCGCGCAGCGTGATATCCCGGTAATTTCCTATCGGCGTCGCTACAAGATATAATTTTCCTATCATTTCAGTTATTCCTCTTTTCACACATTTTTTCCCACGCGCATTTTTACTTTTTGGTTGTTAACTATATATTAATAGTACAAGCCCGAGTTCAGTATAATAATAATCATTGTTTGGGAGAACCATATGATAGCTTTTCTAGCACAATTCAATCCGATTGTTCAAGCGCTTTTTGGCACCTTTTTTACCTGGGGTGTAACCGCGCTGGGCGCGGCAGGCGTTTTCCTCTCCAAAGAAATTGACCGCAAGGTGCTTGACGCGATGCTTGGTTTTGCGGCTGGCGTGATGATTGCCGCCAGTTATTGGTCTCTACTGGCACCCGCGATTGAAATTTCCGAGAATCTCGGCATCCCGTCATTCGTTCCCCCGGCTGTTGGATTTCTACTGGGCGGTGTTGTTCTGTGGTTGATCGACCGCCTCATCCCCCACCTGCACCTCAATTTGCCGCAATCAGAAGCTGAAGGCATCAAGACGTCCTGGCAGCGATCTGTTTTGTTGATCCTGGCAATCACGATCCATAATATACCTGAAGGCATGGCGATCGGTGTTGCGTTCGGCGCGGCAGCAGCCGGCATCCCGGGCGCGGACATCGCCAGTGCCACGGCGCTGGCACTCGGCATCGGCATCCAGAACTTCCCTGAAGGTCTCGCTATTTCCGCGCCGCTGAAACGCGAAGGTTTGTCCAATGCAAGAAGCTGGTGGTTTGGGCAGTTATCAGCCGTTGTTGAACCGATCGGCGCGGTGATCGGCGCGGCAGCTGTCATCACTATGCGGCAGGTGCTGCCATACGCGCTGGCGTTCGCCGCGGGCGCAATGATCTTTGTCGTGATCGAAGAACTCATCCCGGAAGCGCAATCCGGAACCAATACGGACATCGCCACTGCTGGCGCTATGCTTGGTTTCACGGTGATGATGATTCTCGATGTTGCCTTAGGATAAAAACATATGAAAAAAATAACTAAACTTTCCCGCGCAGCGATCCTTGTCTCGGTCAGTTTTGGCATCAATAAGCTGGTCGCCATCCTGCGCCAATTGATCATCGCTCGCCAATTCGGCCTGTCGTCCGAACTGGATGTATTCAATGTAGCCAACAATATCCCCGACCTGCTCTACGCGCTTATATCGGGCGGCGCGCTGGCGGTGGCCATCATTCCAGTCATGACCGAAGTGATGAACAAAAAAGACCGGGATGCGGCCTGGCAGGTTTTCAGCCAGGTGGCAAATATCGCCTTCCTGACCACATTAACCCTTTCATTATTAGTCGCGGTATTTGCCTGGCCGCTCGTACAGCATCCGCTCGGTATTGCCCCCGGGTTCGATCTTTCCCAGCAAGCCCTGGTAGTGCGTTTAATGCGCCTGGACCTGATCGGTACCATCATTTTTTCCATGGCAGGTTTACTCATCGCGGGACTGCAGGCAAACCAGCATTTTCTTTTGCCTGCGATCGGGCCAATCTTATACAACTTCGGGCAAATTTTCGGTGCCCTGGTGCTATCGCCAGAAAATGGATATGTTATTGGCGGGATCACGCTGCCGGCCTTTGGCTTGGGGATCGACGGCCTGGTATATGGCGTCTTAATCGGTTCTTTTCTGTATTTTGTGATCCAGATTCCGGGACTTATCGTCCATAAGTTCAAATGGTCTCCTGGTTTGGATTTCCGTGATCCATATGTCCGCAAGATCCTGATCATGCTGGGACCACGTTTGATCAGCATGCTTTTTTACCAGCTCACTTTCATCGCCCGTGACAACCTTGCCTCGCACCTGGCACTGGGTTCTGTAACTGCGCTGACGTATGGTTGGATGATCCTGCAAGTACCGGAAACACTGATCGGCACTGCCATCGGCACTGCCATGCTTCCCACCTTATCAGAACAGATCGCGAGAGGTGAGAAAGAAAAATTTTCACAAACCATTCAAAATGTCAGCCGGATCCTGATCGCGCTGGCACTCCCCTCCGCAATTGTCCTCGCAGCTGCTCTGCAGCCATTTCTCTCATTTGCCTTCGGGTTCGATGCGTCCGGTACACAATTGATGGTCACAACAACCCGTGCGTTTCTGGTTGGGCTTCTGGGGCATGTATTTATTGAGCTCGGCGCGCGCATCTTTTTCGCCCAGCAGAATGCGAAAATCCCCCTGGTCGGGGCAGCCATCAATTTTGTTTTGTTTCTTGCCGCAGGCGTATTGTTGGACAGTCTTATTGGGGCGCCCGGCATCGCGCTGGCTGACGCAATCGCGTTTACAGGGCAGGCCTTATTTCTCATCCTGTTCTATAAATTTCAACGCAAACAATCAACGAAACAGGATGGCACCGGGAATCTTTCCCAGAGAATCATTCTGCCGGACAAACCCCAGACGGGTACTTATCTAAGAGCGTTTTTGGGCAGCGCCCTTGGCGCGGCGCTCGCGGTCCTTATCATACAATTATCTCCATCCAGTTACCATCCGCTCATTACCGGTCTGGCCGCATCGGCAGTTGGGATGGCTGTCGTGGTGCCTTTCATTCTGAAAGAGATCAGATTGCTGTTCCGTTTATAACACTTTAAAGAAAAAGGTATAATATCGCGCATGGCACGCAGGAAATTAGAAGACACGCAACCTATCAAAATATCCAGCAATAGCATTGGGGCTGAAACGGTGCTCAGTGATACCCAATCCATTCCGCGAAAAGTAAAACGCTGGAAATGGGTCATGCTTGGCATTCTGGCAATCCTCATTTTTGCGGCAGTCGGCGGCGGCCTTGGCTACCTGAATGGCATCAACCAGCGTTTAGCGCAAGAACGTGAAGATGTCATCGAGCAAGCGGCCCTGCATTATCAATACGGCCTGCAGGATATGGCTGCTGGAAATTACGCGCGCGCTAAAACCCAGCTGGAATACGTCCTGGAGATTTATCCTGATTTTCCAGACGCAAAAGAAAAATACACACAGGTTCTGGTTCAATTGGCTTCTGCCGGCGAACCGGTAAACCTCGATATCGAAGTAACACCCACAGCGGACACCCGCGGCGCGGAAGCCCTTTTTAACCAGGCGCTGGGTGAAGTACAAACCCAGCAGTGGGCGCCGGCGATGCAAACGCTGACCGCGTTGCGCGATGCAGATTATACCTACCGTACGCTCGAGGTCGACGGGTTATTCTTCACAACCCTGCGCCACCGGGCAATCGAATTGATCGTTAACGAGGGCAACCTCGAGGAAGGCTTATATTTTCTGGCAATCCTCGAAAAATATATGCCGCTAGACCATGACGCGGTAAATTATGCCCAATGGGCACGCTTATACCTGACAGGTGCTTCTTTCTGGGATATCGATTGGTCGCAGGTGGTCAATTATTTTGGACAATTAGCTGCTGCCTTTCCTTATATGCATGACGGCACCGGCTGGACAGCAACCGACCGGTATCTGAGAGGATCTGAATATTATGGGGACGAATTGGCGGCTGCCGGCAGCCATTGTGACGCGATCCAGCAATACCAGAATGTGCTTAACTATGGTGCAAATGAAACAGTGCAGGACAAATACAACGCCTCATACCTGAAATGCTATCCGCCGACACCCACGCCTGCGCCAACGCCCACGATCGACGAATCACCCACAGAAGAACCCACGCCGGAAGTGTCCCCCACTGTAGAGGAAGGTGGTGGAGGAGAAGGCGGGGGCGATTAATTTGGTTGTTTGCTGAAGCTTTAACTGTTTTTATTGCACCTCCCCGATAAGATCATGCACCATCGCGCCGGTTATGCGCACAGGTACCAGCTTGCCGGGTTTTACCACAGAATCGACGAAAACCAACCCATCAATTTCCGGCGCATCGCGGTATGAGCGCCCGATTGATATGCCGTCCCCATTGCCTTCAATCAAAACATCCAATGTGTTGCCTGCCCACGCCTGATTCCTTCGTAATGAAATGTCCTCTTGAAGGGCTGCAAGGGTCTGGATCCTTTCATTTTTAATGGCTTCAGGCACATCATCCTGCAAGCCAAACGCTGTTGTCCCCTCTTCGTGATAATAAGGAAAGATGCCGACGTGGTCGAAGGCAATTTCTTCCATAAAAGAAGATAGGGCCGCAAACTCCGCATCTGTCTCACCGGGAAATCCCACAATAAAAGTCGTCCGCAGCGCCAGATCCGGAATCTCTGCCCGCATTTTATCCAGCGTAGCTCGAACCTTGTCCATATTTGAAGGGCGCTGCATCCGCTTGAGAACCGCGGGATGCGCATGCTGCAGAGGGATATCCAGATAAGGCAGGATCTGGTCATTATCTCGCATGACCGCCATCAACCGCTCTGATATCGATCCTGGAAAGGTATACATGATGCGTACCCATGGAACGTCGGGATTATGCCGGATTAAACCTTCCAATAAATCAGGCAGACCATCATCCATGCCCAGATCGCGCCCATAGGCAGTGGTATCCTGCGCGATCAAAATGATCTCTTTTACACCCACTTCTTTCAGATAGGATGCGTCAGCGTATATATCTTCCGGATTGCGGCTGAACATATTCCCTTTGATCAGGGGAATGGCGCAAAACGCGCAACGGCGGTCGCATCCGTCAGCGATCTTAAGGTAAGCGCTGCTCCCCTGTACAGCAACCGCATGAATCCCCCCGCTGAAAATTGTTCGTTCATCACTGGATGGAAAATGCAAATACGGGCTGTCCTGATTATGCGCCAGATGGCGGATGACCTGCAGAATATCCATCCAGCGGCGTGTACCGAGCGCCCCATCCAGGCCCGGAACTTTATCCGCTAATTTTTCCCGATCGCGCTCACTCAGGCAGCCGGCAGCAACAAGGAATTGGCCTTTATGTTTTTTTTCCACATAATCATTCAGAACCTGAACGGACTCTTCCTGCGCAGGCCGGATGAATCCGCAGGTGTTGACAATGATCACATCCGCGTTTTCTGAATCCTTCACCGCGCGCAGACCTGCCCTGGTCAACACGCTGACCATTGCGTGCGCGTCAACCGTATTCTTCGCGCAGCCCAGGGATTCAATAAAAAATGTGTTTATCGCGTTTTTTTCCATGATTTGTCCATTGTAGCACTGCCGCGGTAAAATTTGCTTCCCAACTGAAATACACGAACGATATTAAGCTATAATTTTCGACCAGAGCGATAAGGATATATATGAGCAACATTTGTGTGATCGGAACCGGATATGTCGGCCTTGTGACAGGCGTTTGCTTTGCAGATCTTGGCAATGAAGTTCAATGCCTGGATATCAATGAAAAACGCATTCAAGACCTCAAAGCTGGCGTGATGCCGATTTACGAACCCGGGCTGGAGGAAATTGTTGAGCGAAATGTCAAGGCCAAACGCTTGTTTTTCACTACCAGTTATGAAACTGCCCTTAAACAGGCGGATTTTGCCTTTATTGCTGTTGGCACGCCATCCGGCGTGGACGGCGAAGCCGACCTCCAGTATGTTCATGCCGCAGCGGAAAAGATCGCTGAGGTCGTTGATCACCCGATCATTGTCGTCAATAAATCTACAGTACCGGTTGGAACCGGGGATTGGGTTGCGGATATTATGAAGCGCGCCCGCGGAGAAGATGAGATCCCATTTTCCGTTGTTTCCAACCCTGAATTCCTGCGGGAAGGCAGCGCCATCAATGATTTTATGGCGCCAGACCGTGTTGTGCTGGGATCGTTGGACCGCGAAGCCGCGCAAGAAGTCGCCAGTCTATATGCGCCGCTGCGGACGCGTGTCCTCATCACCGACCTGCGCACCGCGGAAATGATTAAATATGCGTCAAACGCCTTCCTCGCGACCCGCATTTCATTTATCAATGAAATCGCCAATATCTGCGATGAACTTGGGGCGGATGTGCGCGAAGTAGCGGATGGGATGGGTTTGGATAAACGCATCGGTCGCAGTTTTCTGGATGCGGGTTTGGGATGGGGAGGCAGCTGTTTCCCAAAAGACGTGAAAGCCCTGGCACACATGGCCGACCTCCATAACAGCCATCCGCAGCTGCTTCAAGCCGTGATGGATATTAACCGTAACCAGCGCAGGCGTGTGGTTTACAAACTTCGAAATGTATTAGGCGGTTCTCTTGCTGATAAAAAGATCGGTGTGCTTGGTTTATCCTTTAAACCCAATACAGATGATATGCGCGAAGCGCCAGCATCAGAGATCATTCACCTGCTGCTTAATGAAGGTGCGGTTGTGCAAGCATTTGATCCACAGGCGATGGAAAACGCGGCAAAAGAACTTCCCGAGATCACACTCTGCAGTGACCCATACCAAACAGCAAAAGGCACCGACGCGCTGATCCTCGCGACCGAATGGAATGAATTCAAGCAGCTTGATTTTAAGAAGATCTTTTCACTGATGCGCACACCGATTCTGGTCGATGGGCGTAATCAATGGGATAGCGCATTGCTTAGAAATATCGGTTTCACATATTTTGGTATTGGCCAGGGCAACCATATCAATGGTAACAGCGCCTA
>CAZDIS010000107.1:0-8911 GCA_964505585.1 uncultured Pelolinea sp.
TAATTAACCTGGAAGCACATAATTCAATTTACACCACTTGACAAGACACTACCGTTATTATCTTTAGATCATGAGTAAATCATAACTGATTGGACACATCAAGTATTAATAATGCTTTAGTGATTCCGGTTTTTCTTCGATTAAGCTTTCTAAGCCAAAAATGATTCCATACAATGCGTCACAACCAGATGTATGGCCTATCGTCATTATTTTTTCTACTGATGATATTAATCCCCTTTTATCTTTATAAGTAACCGCATCACAAAATGATCGAAAATACTCACTGATAAATCCCTCCTTTAAGCTTTTCATGAACGCGATGCTGATATCAGTGGTATTGTGAGAAACGAAATCTAAAAACTGATCATCCAAAGCTGACTCTTGTGAAAACAGCGAATGGATCATAAAAAAGCCAAATAAAAAATCGTCACCGCTTGGTGTCAGGCCTTCACCTCTTCCTACCAAACGCGAAAGTGATTCAAAATAATTCATTGGTTTTTCACCTGAAGGAAGAAATTTGATGATTTTTTCAGCTTCCAAATCTGGCCTAAAGAGGTCCTTACACCCTTCACAGATTAAACCATTCAGCATATTTATAATTGTTATTAAATGAATTTTTGACTTTACGATACACTGCAATCGCAAATCGACCATCTCTAATTCTTGTGTATTAATGACGTGAATGTCGCCGGCTAAGCCATAAATTGCAATTCTATTCGCACGGATTACCACGATATCATCAAGACGTATAGTTGAAATCATATTCTTTAAGATATCATGGGGCAAATTAATCCCGAAACTCGAAAGTTGTTTGTCGACCTGGTTGACATTCACCAGATCGCTTTCAAACTGAATATTAAAGCTATTCTGAAATAAGCTGTGAATTCTACCGTACCGTGATCGAGCAATAATCCGCGGAATGTAGGAACTCATTACACCAGCGAAAATATTTCGGTGTTTCATTCAAAGTCGACCTTCATCTTACGCGCATAGGCAAGAATCGCTTTTTCAAAACACGCAAACGGAGCGCGCACAATACCTGCGCCAACTTGGCCTTCACCAGCAACTCTGTGTGCAATTCCAGTATTTATTAAGGGTGTAATTCCGGTCGAGACAACCTTAATCGCATCAATTCCGAGACAACTTCCACGAAAATCCCAGTTTGGAATATTCCAATTCGAATGATTCGAAAAACAGATTCGGTTCATTTCCTCAGAAATCCTGAGTGCATCGCTATATCCGCCACCAGAACCAACAAAACGAGTCACCGCAGGGGCAGCAATGGTGGCCATCGCACCAACGCCAATTGTCTCAGTGATCGCGCTGTCTCCGATATCCGGATTTGCGTCATCCTCTGAATATCCAGCAAAATACAAACCACGGGGTGTGTTTACTGGCGCTGTGAACCATTCATCACCCATACCGGCGATCCGAATGCCAAAATCTCTACCATTTCTGGTCATGGCCGTAACGATTGTGCCTTCATCAACCTTTCTAGCATAATCGACCATCACCTTCCCGCATGCCATCATAACATTCAGGAAGAACTGATCCGTTTCAGCAAGAAATCGCTGCACCCTGGACTTTTTTTCCTGATCAGTATCAACAGTATTGATAAGTGGTATCAATTCTTTAAGCAACAATAAGGAAGAAGCAATATTTCTTTGGTGAAATTCATCGCCCATGGAAATTGCTTTAGCGATGATTGTGTTCAGGTTCAATCCATCTGGCAACACAGACACTGCTTTCGCAATGGTTGGTCCTAGTACGTTAGCCATCCAGTGCAAGCGATCAATCACTTCATCACTAAAGGCGCCAAAACGCAGCACTTTTCCAATACCTTCGTTCATCGTGCAATACGCGACGGTGCTATCAATTATATTTTTCACCACTAAGACAGGCATGTTTCCAGAAGTGATTCCACCCATCGGTCCTACCGCATGAACATCATGGCATGGAATAAAAGTGACCTTTCCAGAGTTTAGCAACGTTCGAGCTTCATTTTCATTTTTTGCCCATCCCTCGAAAATTGCCGCTCCGATACAAGATCCTTGCATTGGCCCGGTCATATCTCTATACTCAATGACTGTTCCCGCGTGTAAAAGCGTTTTCCCGTTTAGAATTGGGATCACTGATTTTGCCGGAACTACATCGACCAGGAATAGCTGGACATCTTTCATTCTATCTACGACACTCTGGTTAGCTTTCCTAACAGATTCCATCGCGTTCAATTCAGCAACTATACGCATCAGTCGCCTATCACCCCCAGCAATAGGTTTCCATGAATATTGAACGACTTCGCCGCCGAAGTCGCGAATGGATTCATTAAAACTCTTCAGGCCCACATTGATCACTTTTGGTTTATTTTCCAATAGATCCATCACTTTTTTGCTTGGTTTTGGTAAATTCATCTTCTGATAATTCGGAAAAATGGTTTTCTTTTCTATCTCTTCGAGAGAAAATCCTTTGATCTGCAAGGCTAACCGCACTGCTTTAGCATTACTGTTTTCTACCAGCACGCCCGCTTCGCGAAGCATTTTAACTGATTGCGCATACCCTTGAGGATCGCGCATTGTCCCACAGATGCTTGCGATAAAATACAATGAACGTTTTTCTGTTTTTGATTGGTCTAGAGTTTCTTTAATGACCGAAGCTAAAACCCCTGCCATATCCGGGTGGGAACCATATCCCAAAACAACATCAAAAAGTATTATTCCTGTTTGTGGATCAGAAGCGAATTGCTTAATCGCGTCAATGCGCGTTTCCGGATTAATCATCGGATGTGCGCGACCCTGGGATTACACATCGTCACCAAAATCTATGATCTGATAACCTTTTGAATCTAAAAGAAATCCTCCCGAATAATGATTCGGGGTTACGTTGAGCGCTTCTGAGATAAGCATTGCAGCCTCAGCGCCTAACGTACCACCTGAATAAATACCCTTCACAACTGCACTCTCAGGCAGGATATCCGGAACAGGATTCTCGGGAGTTTCCATATATTGTTCCATAATTGGCAAGCCCATTGAAAGATCAACTGCAATCCTCGCAGCTTCTTCGAGCGTGTGCGCTAAGAAAACGTTCCCCGCATGATGGGCTGGAGGATCTCCCAAAAATATTGCCACAACAAGTTTATTCATATTACGTAACAAGCTCAGAATATCATCGCGGACTGAACGCGCAGGTGGTTTTGAAATAAGAACAATCACATCAACACCTTCGATGTTTTCTAAAGCAATCAATGCATCTTTCGTTGTAACGCCATTCACTTCCGCATTGAGATCACGACCGCCAGTCCCAATAGCGTGCAAGACGCCTCCACCCCACCGATCGATCAGCGAAGTCACCTCCTGCAAACCAGTGCCGGAAGCAGCTACAACCCCAATGTTTCCAGCCCGAACAACATTCGTAAAAGCCAGAGGAATACCTGAAAGGATCCCGGTCCCACAATCAGGCCCCATCATTATCAGCCCTCTTTCATGAGCAAGATTTTTTAATCGCACTTCATCATCAAGGGAGACATTATCCGAAAACGAGAAAATATGCAGGTCGTTTTCAAGTGCAGTTCTGATTTCATCTGCCGAGTATTCACCAGGAATTGAAAACAATGCTAGATTGGCGTCCGGTTTTAGTTCCAAAGCCTTCTGCCAGTCGTCGGCTTCTAATGTATCGCTTTGCTTCTTTTGAGGTGCACTGAGATCTATAAGAAATTGATCGATCGTTTCCAAAGCGCCTAAATATGCATTCTGATTTTTTGCCTCCATCACAATGATCATGTCAGAAGCATTTGCAATATCCGCCTCGTCGGTGAGAAAACCGGTATTCTTTAATATTTCCTTGTTTGCTTGAGATCCCATCATGATAGAACATCGTTCAATTCCATCAATTTTATTAATTTCGTTTGTTAGAAGCATCAGGTTGATTGAATCTTGATAAAGATTCTTCTTAATAATTGTTTTCAACATCGGCGCTCCTTAATTGATACATATAAATATAAAACTATTCCTATAAAAGCATTAATGCAATGAGACTGACGATTACGAGCATGATCAATGCAAATAGGAATAATTCTTTATATACTTGGCTTTCCTTATTTTCTAAATTGACTGTACTGCAACCGACAATGATTTTTGAAGGCGCAATGACGCTGCCGATAGCTCCGCCGGCAGTCTGCTCAGCTAAAATGATCTCCTTTTTTAAAGAAAGGAGAGAAGCCGTTTGCATCTGGAGTGATGAAAATATAACGTTTGAATTGGCATTGCTTCCAGTGATAAAAGCGCCCACAGCTCCGATAAATGGAGACACAACAGGAAATAAAACGCCGCTAAAAGCAACACTAATACCTTCCGCAACAGTAAAAAGCATTTGCGAATCATCCATAATAATTGCGATAGATGCAACACAAAATAGAGCGAATGAGGGAGCAATATTTTTTTTGAATGTTGTGTTTATTGCCTTGAATATGGTTTCAGTGCTTAGAAATCCTTTTATTCTTAAGAAAATAATACTTATGAGCGCGGAAATAAAAATAATCGTACCCGGATGATTCAAGATCGTGATTGCTTTTGTTGTGGTTTGCGGAATAAAAAATCCGCTTGGTAGTTCTGTTGCAGAGATATCTAAATAAACCTTTGATTGAGATAAAAACGTCCTGATCGGCTTTATCATCGCTGTCATAAAGGAAAATACTACAATCAATATATAAGGGAGGATTGCCAATCTCAAAGAAGGTGTTTTTTTATTTGAATCTGTCTCTTGCGTCGCGGACACACCTCTTTTAAAGAAAATATTGAATTTCACAAATAGAATCCCAATGAAAATAGCAGTAATAGAAGCCAATGCAACAGCAATCGACCAGTATCCGAACATGACAAATATATATTGTCCCAACCCCATAACACTTCCTAGAATCAAAACCAACCCGAAATACCGCGAAATATTTTTTCCCTTCTCCGCGATGATGGCAACTAACATCCCACATATGACTGACAGAATACCCAGAATAATACTGCTGGCGGATCCCAAAACCTCATTGGTCAGGCTTGTGGCAGTCAACATGGCTTGATAAGCACTGCCCATCGAACCAAAAGTAATACTCCACGCGTGGCCAATGCTTGGAAGTATCACCGCGGTGACTGGCGAAAAACCAGCACTGATCAATAGCGGTGCGCAAATAGCAACTGGCACTCCGAATCCGCCAATTCCCTGAAGAAATGAGGGGAATAACCAGCCGAAGAAAATCACAGTAAATATTCGATCATTTGAGATGTTTGCAACAGACGATCCTAACTTTTCAAGTGTTCCAGAAAAGACTGAAATATTATGAAGGAATAAAGCTGACCAAATTATGAGCAAAACATCAATTGAGACAAATATCGATTTTAGAAATGACTTTCCTATCAGCTCAAAGTTTATTTCGAATAAAACAAACCCTAAAATCAAAACATAAAATAGGGTAATCAACCCAACCTTTACCTGACTCCATTTTCCTAAAATAGATAGAAGTAAGAACAGGAATATTGGTGAAAGCGCAGCAATCAGTGAATAATTCACAAAATCTCCAAAATAATAAGTATTTTCATCTCACTCTCCAACACAAAACTGTCTACCACCTGTCAATTCAAGATAAGAATATGTTAATTAAAAATACATTCACTCCTGGGGCAAATCATCTGGCGATATTTATTTTGTTAGTGTAAATATTTATTCTTGAAAATAAATATTATTAAATAAACCAATCAAACCAAGATATGATGGGGCCATGCATATTACCTGGTTGCGATAACCTGGATATGTTCTAAAACATCGCGATATCTCTTATCCCTAACAGGAACCATATCTGGTTCAAAAATGCATAAACCAAATTGTTCCATTTCAAAACTAGCGCTGACTGCGGCTTTTGCCAGAGTTTTTTCGATCGGATATTCATATGCCAGTCCATATAACAATCCGCCATTATATGCATTTCCAGCTCCAGTTTGGTCAACGATATGGGATTCTGCAACTGGCACAAATATAGTTGGACCATCGGCAGATCGCCAGTATGACCCCTGCTCTCCGCAACGTAATGCAATATGTCTGCACCCCCATTTGAGATATTTTTCAAGGATGGATTCAACGTTGTTTAGACCGGTTATCTCAAATGATTCTAGTAAATTCGGGGAGAAAACGTCAATTTCATTAAATATTTTCCTGTATTCCGGTTCTCTTTTTTTAATGTCAGCAAGCGTAGGCTCATAAAGAATTGTGGCTTCAGCATTATTTTCCCGAATTTCACACAATAACGTGAGAAGCTCAGAATAATCCCCATTCCACACAATATGATACCCCCTGGCTAATCTAAATTTTTTATCCAAATTCTCAAAATCTGGATATGCTGCCTTTACGCCAATATCGGGATATTTCCAAATCTGCACCCGAACTCCGCCTGGCTGGAAAAGCTGCCACGCACACGAAGATTGTTCTTTAAAGTAGTGCAATCCGGAAATGTCGATTTTCAGCGTGTCAAACGTGGGTTTGAATTGATGAAAATCCGAGCCAGCGTTTGCAATAAATCCAAGTGGCCGCTCCTCCCAAATCCGGCAGCCAGCTAAGGCGTGCGGGCCAGCTCCCCCAATCTGGCCCAAAAACATTTTCCCATCATACGTCAACACATCATCGATGATCAGATTTGAGATGCTGACTAAAAAATCAATCATTTGTTCTAATCTCTTCAACAGTCATAATCCTATTTTCACGGATTGTGTTTGCATATCGTGGATATGTATCCATATTTTCACGATAGTAACCGGCGTTGACTGCATCAGACCAATAAGCTGTAAAAAGTTCTGCTGGCACGGGGTATACAATCGGCGAATAAAGATCATTCACATCTTTATCCACTGGCAAGCTAAAATCAGCTGCAGATATAAGCTCTTCACAATCCTCTGAAGCAATAGCAATGATATTCCTATCAATTCGCTTCATCGGAACTAGCAACTCTAATACACGATTGTAACCGCGATTTTTTGAAGAAATTACAAAGGTCGGGATCCTCGGAAACGCATTGTCAAAATATTGCAGGTGTGCCCACTCTTCAGTGTTCTGCCCAATGGCAATTGCGCCAACCCCTTCTGTGATTTTCGCAGCGGAAAATATTGCGGAAGCCAAATTAGGGCCATCCCCAATAAAAGTAACAAATTTTTCGTCCTTCAGCATCGCTACTAACTCTTGTGATTTCTTATCACACATCTTAATCGTCTTATCGACTTGCTCTGCTGTCTTTCGCAGCGCATCCCGTAACTTCTCCCCTTCTTTGATAGTAATGGCTCTACGCACTTCTGCGATGTGGATCCCAAATAAATACATCGCTAATAATGAAACCCGGTAAGAAGCCACTCCAGGGCTGCGCGGTAAAGGTTTCAAAGAGCAGTGAATAATTCGGTCGGAAGCTTTAGCCAGCGGACTCTCTAAATCTCCAACGATCGCGACTGAAAGCGCTCCTAATTCTTTCGCCACACGCATTGCCTCAACCGTCCTGATAACCTTGCCGGACACAGATGTAGCAATCACAAGCGGATTCCCTGGAAATGCACTTTTATAATCTACAAGATCATATCTGGAAGCTTCCATTGATGGAATGGCACGAGTAGAAATATTGCAAATCCTTTGAAAAAAGTGCCTGGCACCATATCCGGCAAAATAAGAGTCACCGCAACCGGTAAAAATAATTTCTTTAATTGAGGTTATCTCGCGGTGATCCAGAGTTCCTTTTACTTCTTTATCTAAAACAGGAATCTGTTCCGCTATCAATTCAGGTAAATAATAGGTTTCATTTAACATATTCAACATAATGCTTCTCCTTATCCTTCAATAATTTTTATAACGACTTGTCTATCGCGTGGTCCGTCAAATTCCCAGAAGAATATTCCCTGGGATCTGCCAAAAATAAAATCTCCATTCTCAATGATAAGCACAAGATCTATCCCAATCAGGCTTGATTTTATGTGGCCGCTTGCATCTGTTGGGGTATCACGTATATGCATAAAATCTATCCGGGTAGGAACCAGTCGGTTAATTTCAAAATTCATATCATTGCTTGTATCCGGATCAAGATAGGAATTGACAGTGATACCAGCAGTAGAATGCGGGATATTCAAGTAACACACCCCATCTTTTATCTGGCTTTCCTTAATGATCTTTCTTATCTCGTCAGTAATCACAACAGCTTCCTGCCATTTTGAAGTTTTTACATTTAATCGAAAAGTAGTATTCTTTGTTGCCATTTTCATCTCTCCTATGTCACACTATAAAGATTCTTTTTGATACGGTTTCCCGCCGGCTGCTGGGCCAACATTTTTGCCAACTACACCACCTAATACGATAATGGTCACTACATAAGGAAGCATTGCCAAAATCTTTGCGGGAACAGCAATATCAAAAATTGCTAATTTCAAAGAAATTGATTCAGCAAGGCCAAATAGTAAACCGGCTCCAACAGCACCGATAGGGTTCCATTTTCCGAAGATCATGGCCGCTAAAGCAATGAATCCCCGGCCTGCTGTCATTTGTTCGTTGAATGATCCAATCGAACCAATACTGAAAAATGCACCACCCAAACCGGCTGTTAGCCCGCTTAAAATAACTGCCATGAATCGGGTTCTGAATACATTTATTCCCAGCGTATCGGCTGCCTTGGGATGTTCTCCAACCGATCGCAACCGTAAACCCCATCGTGTGTTGAAGAGAAGTATCGAGAGGACGATTACCAATATGTACATAAAATAAACAAAGACATTTTGATTAAAAAATATTGGCCCGATAATCGGAATTTGTGAGAGTACCGGGACTTCATAGGGGAAGAAAAACCCAGGGTTATTTAAAAATTTATATTCCAATGTATTCACAAATTTTTCGGAGAAATATGAGGTGA
>CAZDIS010000108.1:0-8869 GCA_964505585.1 uncultured Pelolinea sp.
GCCAAAAAAGAAAAGAATAGCAGCCCAGGTCCACCAACCCGCCCAGAAAAAACCAAAGGTTACAAGAAAAGCCAAAACAATTGGGTAAAGGTAGCGCATCGCTTTTGATCCAAATACAGCCTGGAAGATATGACCCCCGTCCAGCTGACCAGCAGGTATTAAATTGATTGTTGTCACGAAAAGACCCGCCCAACCAGCCCAAGCGACCGGATGGAGCATAACGTCCTCAGCACCCCAGGGAAAAGGCATTCCAGTGAAGAAGTAGCGCACCCAAAAAATGGCAAGCGGCAAGCCGCTGAGGTTTTGCGGGCTGGGAAGTATCTTTCCAAAGGACAGATACTTTATTAACAAATAAAGCAAGGAATTACCTTCCATTTGCATTCCGGATGATGCCTGCGCTGATTGCGGGATCACGCTGACCTCAGAAAGACTAAGCCCGATAAACAGGACAATAACTGAGACAACCAGGCCGCTCAAAGGCCCAGTGACTGAGAGGTCAAACAATTGTTTCTTATTTCTCGGGATAGAGCGCATACTGATAAAGGCACCCATCGTTCCAAAAGTGCTCATCGGGAAGGGGATGAAAAGCGGCAGCGTGACATTGATGCCGTGTTTTCGACCGGCAAAATAATGGCCAAATTCATGCGCGCCGAGGATGGCAAGCAGAGAAAGCGCAAAAGGCCAACCGGCGTTTATCAGGACAAGTACTGCCTGGGGCACGTTATGCGGGAGTTCACCCTGAAACGCATATAATCCACCCGTAAACAGCACGCTGAGAAGCGTAAAAATGAACATTCCGATATGCAGCCAGGGTTTCGGTGTTTTATGATTCTGCTGATCGGGAAAGATAATTAATTCCTGCGCGCTGGAAACAGGACGCAGCGCAGCAATCATATTATGCTCCAGCAAGGCATTTGAAATCTCCTCAAATCCCTCCTCACTGTTCTTAGAAATGAGATGACCTTTACAACGAATGATAAAAGGGTCATCCGTCGTACCAATTTCTGATTGTTCAATTTGAAAAAATTGAGAAATAAGCGCGATCAGCTGAGAAGTTTCTAAGTTATTTGACATAGTTGTATAGTAAATTCAGGCGGGGATGGATGGGAGTCGAACCCACCGCGGCTCGCACAGCGACCCGCCACCGATTTTGAAGACCGAGGAACCCACCGGGACTCAACCATCCCCAAGCCATAAGGATAATGCACAAAAAACCCTTTGTAAAGTAGAAATATATAAAATATTTTCACACAGAAATTTACCGGGTTATAATTTACTTTTAGAAAAATAATACAAGGAAAAAACTATGAAAATCGCATTTGTAACCGATGACGGCCAAACGATCACACAGCATTTTGGCAGGGCGGGAAAATACCTGGTAGTTGAGCTGAAAGATGGTAAGGAGATTTCAAGAGACTTGAGAGACAAACTTGGCCATACGCACTTCCATCAAGGCGAAGACGCGCACTCACATACAACGGACCACAGCAGCCCTGAAAACCATCAAAAGCATGTGCAGATGTTGGACGCGATATCCGATTGTGATGTTGTTGTCTGCGGGGGAATGGGCAGAGGCGCTTTTGTGAGTATTACCCAGCTTGGTAAAAAAGTGTTCATGACGGATACCCCGGATATTAATACCGCGCTGCTCAGTTATCTGAATGGAAAATTGGTCAATATGGCTGACCTGGTCCATTAAATAATCGTGAATTAAATGGAAAGGGCCGATTTTTTATAACGACTCTTTTTTAATATCTACGCTAGATTTACGTTTACAGGTGTTTTGCGCATCAAATTATCTGAGATCGGGCAGCGCCTATCGACTTCTTCGAGAAACTCTTTCTTCTCATCATCACTGAGGTCCGCGTCAATTGTGACGGTTGCGGTGATGGATTGAAATCCCGCTGGATCCTGTGTATTCTGGCCGCGAAGGACCTCTAAATCGAGATCGCCGGATACCTGGACTTCGACACCACGGAGGTCGATCTTTCTTTGTCCAGCGACAATCTTGGCGATAGTCACCAGGCAACCCCCGAGCGATACAAACAGGTAATCGAGGGGGGTGGGCGCGGAATCTGTTCCCCCCATCGTTTGCGGTTGGTCGATATACGCTACATGTTTACCAGATACGGTTTTCACGACCCATCCATCGGGTCCGGTTGCTTTAACTTTGACGGTTTTGATTGCTGCCATTATTTCGTTTCTCCTTTTGGTTATTTTTCAAGTAACGAGTCTACCATAAATGTCAGGGTGTAAAATAATAATATAAATTGAACGATTCGTAAAAAATAGTTGATGGTTTAAAAAATTGCCGGGAAAAGATCGAAAAAGAATGGACGCAGGCCGAGCATCATCAAACCCAACAAGACACCGATTAACCATCCGACCATGATATCAACCAAGAAGTGCACGCCGAGTGCCACGCGGGCGATGCTGACTGCAAATCCCCAGACAAGAAGGATCCAGCCAAGTATTGGTAGCGCGAATCCGAACGCTAAAACAGCGAGCATCATTACGCGTGCCGCGTGACCGGAAGGAAATGAATGCGGATCGGTTTTTCGATACACATCGCCCCAGGTCCCTTCGGGCCGCTGCCTTTTAATCATAAATTTCAAAGCAATGACAATGGCCGCCTGAATAACAACAGAGCCCGCAAAATATGCTGATAGCGTGTGGGTCAGGCCGCGGGAAAAAATCCAGATAAAAAATAAAAGGAGCTCGATATACCATGAATCACCAGAGTGAGCTATGATAGACGAGAGACCACGGAGCAGCGTTTGATCTTCCCGTAAGGATATTTTTTTTGATAAATAACTATCTATTGAAAGGATCTTCGCAATCATCATTTAAATTTCCGTTTTCCGGCGTTTATTATACTCACTTGTATTACGATGCATTATCGATCGGTAATCATTCCAGACCGGAACAAAACAAAAATCACTTATCGTGTTATAACAACCATATTTTGTAAACTATGTCAAAATTGATAATGACAGATCGGATGGCGCATGGCGCATAACCATAATCATAACCACAACGAGAAAAATATTCAGCTGGCTTTCCTTTTGAACTTCGGTTTTGCCATTATTGAAGCTGTTGGCGGATATTTGACCAATAGTATTGCCATCATGGCGGATTCGCTGCATGACATTGGCGACAGCATTACCCTGCTTTTATCCTGGCAGCTTGAGAGATATTCAGAGCGCTCGGGGGATGAAAAATATTCTTATGGGTATAAACGCTACTCGCTTTTAGGGGCGCTGATCGGTTCTGTGATCTTGATCGGCGGCACTATTGTGGTTGTTTTAGAGTCCATTGAACGCATCAGGCAGCCCCAGCAAACTGACGCAAGGGGAATGCTGATTTTATCTCTTGTTGGGATCGCCGCAAACGGCCTTGCGGCTGTTCGCGCCGGGAAGGGCAGTAATTTAAACAGCCGCATTATTTATTGGCATTTACTGGAGGATGCGCTGGGGTGGGCGGCCGTGCTGGTTGTAAGTGTTATTCTTATATTCAGGGATATTCCGATTCTAGATCCTGTTCTTTCGATAGCAATTTCTGGTTTTATCTTATTCAATGTGATCAGAAATCTCAGGCAAACCGTTAATCTATTTTTACAGGGTGTACCTACCGATGTTGATGTGAAAAAGATTGAAGAAGCCGTTTTGGCAGATGCCAAAGTGAAAGATATTCATCACACCCATATCTGGTCTTTGGATGGGGAACATCATGTTCTAACATCCCATGTGGTATTAAATCTGGATACCAGGAAGGAAGATATCCGCAGGATCAAAGAGATTTTTAGATTTCTGGCGAGTGATTATCACCTTGCGCATACCACCATCGAATTTGAATACCTGGATAGCGATTGTTCAATGAATAATAATAAGGAGCATGAAAATGAATGAAAGATCCAAAGGCCCGTTTAAACCTTTATCTGAGAATGGATGGCCAAAATGGGCTGTGTATATCGTCGCCATTATCGGGTTGATTTATCTCCTCAATCCAACCTTTGGTGTGTTTGAGTTGATTCCAGACAATTTACCCCTGGTTGGTAATTTGGATGAAGGCGCGGCCGCAATCGCTTTCTGGTATGGAATATTAGAACTATTTTCGTCAAAACGCAACAAGGAATAAGAAACCCTGAACTGCATGCCCTCGTATATATGGTGAAATAAGAGAAAATCAGGAGTTTATAAACATGGCAACGAAAAAAAATGAAAAAAATGAGAATGAGACGGAAGCAGATGTTGAATTAAAAGTGGAAACTGAAAATTCGGAAGGAAATAATCCCTCAGAGGGCCGTGATAAGGGCGCAATCATACTTGGGGCAGGGCTGCTGGTCATGGGTGTCTTGCTGCTTGGTGGAAATTTACTCAATATCCCCTTCGGTAATTATTTATGGCCATTTATATTCATCATTCCCGGCGCACTTGTATTTCTCACTTCAATCTCCGCGAACCGGAGCAATGGTGAGGGGCTTGCCATCGTCGGCGGCATATTTACCACACTGGGTTTGGTATTTCTGATGCAATCCATTACCGGGTTGTGGGCTACATGGGCGTATATCTGGGCATTGATCGCACCAACGTCCGTTGGCTTGAGCCAAATGGCTTATGGAAATATCAAAGATAATGAGGCCATCGCGCGCACGGGGTGGAATTTAGCAAAAATCGGACTCATAATGCTCGCAGTGGGATTTGTGCTTTTCGAACTGATCATCGGATTGAGTGGATTTGGTTTGGCGAGATTGGGATTACCAGTATTTCCGATGATCCTAATATTTATCGGCGGATTTCTGCTCATACGTTCTGTCCTGCAATCCCGCTAGCGATAAAGGGGCATCATTAAGCTAGATTGATTATGCCCCTTTTTTAATTTTTTGAATTTCTCGTATAATAACTGCAATCTGATCATGAAAAAGGCGGATCTGAAATGAATTGGGTCTATATTGTGGCTGGAGGGCTGCTGCTGATATTCGGCAGAAAGTTATTCTGGTTGTTTGTGGCTATTGTTGGATTTTTAATCGGCATGATGTACATACCCGAGCTGCTGCCCGGCCAACCTGATCAGGTTATTCTAACCATTTCATTGATCGCTGGATTGCTGGGCGCTCTTCTATCCGTGCTTTTACAAAAATTGGCGGTTGGGCTGGCCGGGTTTGCGGCTGGCGCATACATTTCATATTATCTTTTACAGCACCTCACACTCAATGTGGGCGATTTTCAATGGCTGGCCATTTTAGCCGGCGCGCTGATCGGTGCTGTGCTGGCAGGCTCCATGTATGATTGGGCGTTGATCTTAATCACATCTGCCAGCGGTGCCGTTGCAATTGCGCAACATCTTCCGATCTCCATGCCGATCAGCGCGGTGATCGTGATCGGTTTGTTCATTGCGGGCATTGTTGCCCAGGGACAAATGAAAATTAAAGAATAAAGACATCTGAAAAGAACAAAGCCGCCTGCCATTTAATATTGCAAGACAGGAATGCGGCTTAAGCGTCATATCGCCCGCATGCACCGTTTGTAGTTTACCTGGTGCCGTTTCCCTTTATATAGCTTCTTATTCAATTTATCCAAAAAAAGTTGCTAAAATATAGGAAAGAATTTGGCAGGAGGCAGAGATGGAAACAAGAATCCATTTTCACTTAAAGTTTGTATTCTCTTTACTGATCCTATCATTCCTATTCGGCAGCTGCAGCGATGGAAGCGCTGAAAATGTTAGCCCTCCAAACCCATCAGAACCTACCCAGACATCAACTGAAGCGCTTTCTGAGGCGGAACAAGATGAGGCGGGTGGGGACGATTTCGGTGAAGAATTGGGACCTGCTCCAGACCCGATCGCGGTGGAAATCATCAGTGAAGACGAGACGCTCTTGCGTGGTACATATTATCCATCGAGCAAACCGAGCGCCCCTTTAATAATGCTGATGCACTGGGCACCCGGGGACCAAACAGATTGGCGTGTGATCGCACCATGGCTGCAGAATCGCGGTTTGATAAGCAGTTCTACCAGCGGTGAGGCCCCCTGGCTGGATCCCTCCTGGTTTCCTGATCTACCCGCACAATATTCATTTAATGTATTCACCTTTACATTCCGAAATTGTGAAGGCGGCTGCAGTAGTTTTGAACGCGGAAAATGGTATGAAGATGTCCAAGCGGCCGTTGATACAGCTGTTCAATTGGACGTGGTTGATCCAACGCGGGTCATCATGATCGGCGCAAGTATCGGGTCTGATGGCGCGGTGGATGGCTGCGCGTATCTAAACCATAAAGCGCCTGGAACCTGTCTGGGAGCAATTGCATTGTCCCCTGGCAATTATTTAACTGTCGATTTTGAGGATAAAGTAAAAGAGCTTGATCCAAATCCTGTTTGGTGCCTGTACGCGGAAGTTGACGCGGAATCCGCGCCGCTTTGCGGCAATATCGAAGAAAACAACTATCGACGCATTTCCTATCCCGCTTCGATGATATACGGCAATGGCCATGGCATGAACCTGATTGAAGTAAACCAGGATCCCAACCCGCTTGACCTGCTCATTCAATTTCTGAATACAGTATTGTGATCGACAGTCCTAACGGTAATTTTAATTGGATCGCCTATAACAAATTCGGCATCCCGGGTTATGTGCGCACATGCATGATGAAGGAAAAATTATTTAGTGAAAACACCATAGAGGACTTTCAATGATCATATACCATATTACCTCGCCCGCAATTTGGAATACTGGAAAAAAGCAGAATGGATTTACCGCCCCCTCTCTTGACACGGTCGGCTACATTCATTGCTGCGAAAAAGAGCAAATAGCATTTGTGCTTGAAAACTGGTTCATTGATCAATCCGGTCTAGAGCTGATAGCCATAGAGACTGAGAAGTTGGACTCTAAGATCGTTTTTGAAAATTTAGAGGGCGGTGAAACACTATTCCCGCACGTCTATGGGCCTATCAATTTATCCGCGATAGTCAATATTGAAGTAATAAAAAAGGAGAATACATGACACCAACTCAAAAGAATATTCCAATAAAAGCGTTTGCACCGAAGATATTTGACCTGTGGGATAAGCAATGGCTGTTATTAACATGCGGAGAGTACGCGACAGGCACATTTAATACAATGACCGTTGCCTGGGGCGGGTTTGGCATCATGTGGAATCTGCCCATTGCGATGGTCGTTGTGCGCCCTTCACGGTTTACTTATGACTTCATCAATAAATATGAGACATTTACGCTGTGTGGATTTCCAGACGCATATCAAAAAGCTCTGACCCTGCTAGGGACGAAATCCGGTAGAGATGGGGATAAGATCGCAGAATCCGGCCTTACAGCAACTGCTACAGATGATTGCGCCGCGCCCATATTTGAGGAAGCAAATTTATCCATTTCCTGCAGAAAGATTTACTTTCAGGATTTTGTCCCGGATCAATTTTTAGATGACCGGATAGAAAAACAGTATAACGGAAGTGATTATCACAGGATGTTCTACGGGGAAATTCTTGGGATCCAAAAAGAGACGGAATAAAAGTAATATGAAATCTTATAAATGTATAATGAATCCATAAGACTGATATGCTAAAATAAAAATATAGATTAATTATCCGAATGGAGGAAAAATGGCAAGCATTGTTGATATTGAAGGAATTGGACCGATCTATCGAGAAAAATTAATTGCATATGGCATAAAAACTGTTGAAGGATTGCTAAAAGCTGGTGCTTCAGAGAGAGGGCGTGCTGAAATTTCATTTGGGACTGGCATTTCAAAAAGCCTGATCTTGGAATGGGTAAATCACGCAGACCTATACCGGATCAAAGGGGTGAGCGAAGAATATTCTGACCTGCTTGAAGAAGCGGGTGTTGATACTGTGGTTGAATTAGCCCAGCGAAATGCGGAAAATCTCTACGCGAAGATCAAAGAAGTGAACATGGAGAAAAAGCTTGTGCGCCGGCTTCCGAGCGCAAGGCAGGTTGCGAATTGGGTGATGCAGGCAAAAATGCTTCCACGCGTCGTAACTTACTAAAATTAGATCTCAATAAAAGAAGGGCTGACAGATATCATCTGCCAGCCCTTTTTCCTTTAAGTAGCGTTATTTTAAAGCGGCCAGCTGCGCTTGAATTTTTTCTACCGTTTGATGAAATTTTTTCAATTTCATTTTTTCTTTTTCAACAACTTTTTGCGGCGCTTTCTTTGCAAAATCTGACGCCAATAGTTTTTCAAGGCGGATGATCTGTCCCTGAGAATTCTTTAATTCATCATTTAATTTATCGCGCATATCTTCGGTCGAGATAAGATCTGATGTTTTTAAGTACACCATGGTTCCGGTAACAGGGACGCTGACCGATGTGTATGTTTTGAATGCATCGGTTTCCGGCACGCGGGGGAGAATTTCCAGGTTTTCTATCGCGGCTAATGCGGAGATATATTCCTGCTGGCGCTTGACATGATCCGCGGCATCCGCCTGCGCGATGATCACCCCGCCGCATTTCTGATTGGCAGGGATATCTGAATCCGTTTTTAGAGATCTAAACGCACGCGTATGTTCAATCGTTCCGATATTGAACGCAGAAACAGCGTCCTTTTCCCACGCTTCTGTTTCTTTGGAAAGCGGCCATTGCGCGGTGATGAGCGCATCTCCCCAGCCATATTCTGATGTGAATGCCTCCCCTTTTTCCATTGCCGCATCTTTAAGATGCCCCCACAATTCCTCTGTTACATATGGTGTGAATGGGTGCAGCAAGCGCAGGCACTTATCAAAAACACGCAAAAGTGTCCACGCTGTATAAAATGCACGGTCTCCGCCTTGGTCTAATTGGAGTTTAGCGCTTTCGATGTACCAGTCCGCAAACTCACCCCAGAAGAAATCGTAGATCTGCC
>CAZDIS010000109.1:0-8831 GCA_964505585.1 uncultured Pelolinea sp.
GAAGGATCGTACTTCCTCAGTTCCGCTTACAGTCTCAGTCGTCAGATACCACTGCCCGCGGTGCTGAAACCGCTCACGCTGCCTGTTTCTTCGCCACTTTGTGTATCGAAAAACACGACTTTGATATCCATGATGGAAGCTGCCGCCAGTGTTTTGCCATCCGGGCTGAAGAAAGCGGTCGAATAGGGGAACCCGGTTGAAATCACGATCTCATCGCTTTCCGTCTCAAGGTTATACAGCCGGATATCATCGTTTTCCACAGAGTAGGCAATGGTTTTCCCGTCCTCTGACGTGTCGTGGATTGCGGAATTCATCCCCGGCACAAATCGGCCGATCTCTTCCGCGCTTTCACCGTCATGCAGCAGGACAGTGTATAAGTCTTCCGCCCAGAAAGCGCTGCTATCTGCGGTCCAGGTGATATTGACTGCGCCGGTGCTGATGGCTTTCTGAAGTGCTGCCTGCAGTGTCCCGGCATTCTCGTTGGTGATGGGTATGGGTGCCGGCGGTGCTTCGGGTTTGGGTGTTTCGGTTTCTGGTTCTGGTGTTGTAACCGGTGCTGGCTGGCAGGCGGTTAATGCGCCCAAGAGCAGCAACAGCATACAAGTTATTTTAAATCTGGTTTTCATCGCGTCACCTCAGTTATATTGTACAACCTAAATCAGCCCCAAACTTTTACGAAGCCACGCCTCTAAACTGGCGCGAAGTGAATTAAGCAGACTGGCCTGCTGGTCAGCCACCCAGCCGCTCAATCGGGCTGCTGCTTTTGCTTTCTCGGCCTGCATCCAATTATTCACTTTCGCTTTCAGGCCCGCGCGGGCTTGCGCGGCGCTGTCTTCCACTGTTTGGGTGACCGCCTGTTTAATGTCACCTGCCCGCGCGCTGATCAAAGCCGGCCGTTCGCTGCCCATGAAGGCACTCTGGCCGTTATCATCGATAACAAGCGCTATGCCGTCTTTTTTCTTCAATGAATCGCTGTCTGCGGAGAACACAACTGCCTCATACCCCTTCAGCCCGTTGACCGCGATCACCCTCGTTTCATCTCCGCCTTGTACGAACCAGGCCAGCAGGTGGATTTTTCCACCGCTGCTAAAACGCAAGCTGAAGGTATCCAGATTTTCTGGCAGTCCGTTGCTTTCAAAACGGCCGGTCAGGGTATCGGAAAGATTGGCGTATGTCTGCAGCGCGAGCAGCCCGGGTGTGTTTTCCAGCGGGGCGAACCGCCAGAATACACGTTCCGCGCCCCCATACGTGCGCAGCAAGGCGCTCGCGCGTGCTAGCAGATCAGATGCCGCGGCTTCCATGATCGTAGCGCGATCATCTGCCGCCTCGGCCAGGAACGCGGGCGAATAGTGCAGGTTATGCGCCCATAGCGGTTTTTCGCCGGATTCTTTGAGGTGATCTGAGACCGCGCGTACGCTGTCTGCCATTGGCACGCCGCTTACCGTCAGCGGTTGCATGCCGCACGTATCAATAACGGCAGTTTCTGGTTTGGCTGCAAGGGCGGGCAGCTGGATATTGACAATGTCAAAGGCATACCACGCGTCTTGTTCTTTTATCCCCTGTAAAAAATTATTTGGGTGATAGCGGCAGTCAGCGGAAAAGACCAGGTCACCCATTAGAATGGTTGAGTGCGCATCCTTTCCTTTGATCGCTTGATAGGCGGTCCTAAGCATCTCACTGTAAAGAACCGGGTCAGGGTTGGCCTGCGGTGCGTCTGCCAGGGGAAACAATACCTTGCCCCACGCGTTCGGGTCATTGACCATCGTGCCGATCTGCCAATAATCTACATCATCACCAAAATATTCCGCCGCGGCTTCCGCGAAGCGCCGGAGGCTTTCCAGCAGCTGCTCCTGATACACGGGCTGCTGCGGGTAAAGATGGCTCAGATAGGCCGGTCCGCCGCTGAGTACAGCCACGGGTTTCACTCCGCGCCGCTGCAGGCGGCTGAACACATTTTCGAGATCGACAACACCGTATTCGTCTTCATACGTCCAGGAGAAAGCGCCCGGGGATTTTTCAACCATCTCCCAGGGAATCTCGACGCGCAGCATCCCAGCGTTCGCGCCCTCCAGCGTATCCAGTACTGCCGGGTTTTGGCTGTTGGCCGTGACCCATCCGCTGGC
This sequence comes from uncultured Pelolinea sp., assembly GCA_964505585.1. GTDB lineage: Bacteria > Chloroflexota > Anaerolineae > Anaerolineales > Anaerolineaceae > Pelolinea. The sequence continues at coordinate 2,124 of CAZDIS010000109.1, forward strand.
GTCATCCAATCCAAGTGGATGGGCGCCTGCAAGAACGCTTGCGTCACTTCGGAACCAGATGAATAACCCCATTGCCGCGGAAAAGATCAAACCTATTTTGATAAAAAATTTTTGCATATTAACTCCATAGCCAAATGGAAATATCCACTCGGCAATCAATATGTTGCAAAAGGTGTGCCAATATTATTTCGATCGCATGGATGGTTTTCTTTCGCTTGCGTGTATACTAAAGTTAATAAAAGAGATCTTATCTTATGGCCCAGGATAAAAAATTAAAAAATCACAGTGAGATGCCCCGCTTTGCTGTTTTGCAGCTCTCTGGTTGTGCTGGCTGTGAGGTGTCGCTGTTGAACGCCAATGCCTGGGTCGAGGAATTTGAACTTGTATATATGCCCCTGGTGGTCAGCGCCTATGAGGTGCCGTGTGTGGACGTGCTTCTTATATCTGGTGGTGTGCGCTCCGATGAAGATCTCTATAATCTCAAGCGTGCCGTGCGTTGCGCGGATAAGGTCGTCGCGGTGGGTACCTGCGCGATCTCCGGTGGTGTCGCCAACCTGGGCAACCGTGACGAGGTGCGTGAATTATTTCTCTCGCAGTCTGAGCGGCGTGATTTGCCGCGCATGCTGCCAAAAAGCCAGCCCGTGGATGCCTTTGTGAATATTGACCTTTACCTGCCTGGCTGCCCGCCCACGCCTGAGCTGTTCATGGCCGCACTCTTCAATGACCCGGATTTTAAGACTTCAAAAACTGTCTGCCAGGAATGCGGACGCAAGAAATTGAAAGACATGAAACCCAAACACTTGACTGGTTTTCAGCGTGGTGAAGTGGACCCGGAAATTTGCCTCATTAATCAGGGTTATCTGTGTGTGGGATCTTCTACCCGTGGAGGATGCCGCGCATTATGCACCATCCCCGGCCATCCCTGTGTTGGCTGCCGCGGTCCATCCGATTTACTCATTGAAAAAGACTCAACGGCCTGGCTGGAAAGCATTCAGCGGGTTTTTGCTGCTCTGACAGATATCGCGCTTGAGGAAGTGCGGGAAGGGCTGCTTTCGCCGCAGCTGGCGCTGTTCTTGTTCCAGTTTTCAGATTACGCGGGGACGGACCAGCCGCCGCGCCCGAAAGAGAAGGTACTCTGATGGCGACCTTGACTTTTCCCCTTTCCCGCATCGAAGGCCATGCCCGTGTTGAGATCGAAGTGCGAAATGGCGAGGTGCTTTCCACGCGCTTCCAGGCGATGGAAAAACGCGGGTTTACCTTGATGGTGAAAGGCGTCCCGGCGGAACAGATGCCCGTCATTGTCCCCCGTATCTGTGGTGTCTGTTCAACTGCGCATCATGTTGCCTCAGTCAAAGCGCTGGAGGATGCTTATGGCGTCACACCGCCTCCACTGGCTGGCACCATCCGTGAATTGCTCCTTTTGGGCCAGCTCATCCAGAATCAGGCCACATCTTTGTTTGTGTTTACCATGCCGGATAGGTTGGGGGTGGAGAGCATCTTTCATTTATCTACCGAAGAGGCAAATAAAAAGGTACAATTTAATATCGCCAGAAAGGCACTGATGGTTCGCCAATTGGGCACCGATCTGATCACTCTGGCGGGTGGACAATTCATCCACCCCGTAAAGGCCGTGGTGGGCGGCGTGAGCAGTGGCGTTGATCCTGAAAAAGCCGCCGCTTTTCAGCAGCGCATTGTCGAAGCGCTGCCCACCTCCTGTGAATTGGTTGATGCCTACTGGGATATTTCCCTCCGCATGAAGGATCGCATCGGCACCTGGGGGGACGACCAGCCCGCGTACTACATCACCTCCACCAGTGAAGTAAAGCCGAATTTTAATTCCGCGTCCATCCGAGTTATAGCACCGGATGGATCTGATGCTGGTACATATTCCGCCGCGGAATTTTATGATGCTACCGTCTTTGAAGAGACAGATTATTCCTACGCCGGACGTACTTCATTCAACAACGGCGTGATGCGCGCTAATTCGCTTGCTCGCGCGAATATGACCCGGGTCATGGGGACCTTCCTGGCGGATGGATACCTCACACGCCTGCGCAGTGAATTCGGCAATCCGGCGCACCCTATTCTCCTATTTGACCTGTGCCGCGGAATGGAGCTGGTCTACGCCCTCGAGCGTGCCGCAGAACTGCTCGGTGAGTCTCTGGCGGATGAAGACACGGATGTGCCGTACCTGCCGAAGGATGGTGAGGGCTGGGGGCTGGTTGAAGCGCCGCGCGGACCGCTGATCCATCACTATGTGGTCGAAAATGGTAAGATCGCGGTTGGGGAGTTCATCATTCCCACCGTGCATAATATGCTCGCTATCGAGCGTGCCCTGCGTGTGGCGGCTGAGCGCTACATCACCGAAGACAGCGTTAATATGGAGCTGGAAAAAGCGGTTGGGCGCGTTGTACGTGCCTTTGACCCCTGCATCGCCTGTGCCACGCACTAAGCTTCTGTGGTAGATTACCCGATCTGATGAATTTGGTGGTCGAGTAGCGTTGCTTTCTTTGGGACGCCATTTTTATCCCACCCCATCATTTCGTAATAGGTGTGGATCATGTCTTTGAATATTTCCCGATTTAAATTTACGCCAGACAGCTTGCCGCTGCAGTCCAGTCCTTCTTCAAAAAATCGGTCTGGCAGTGTGTCATCTTCTGCGCTCAACCCCTCGCGCAGATTATAAAGCCGCATCAGGTGCAGGCGCCTTTCACCCAGCCGCATGATCTCATAGCTGCTGGTCTCCCAGCCGGTCACGGCTCCCAGTAATTGCGCCATCATTCCCAGGTTTAGTACGCGTGTCGGCGCGATGGCGAAGATGCACATGTCGAGCACGTCTGCCGCGGACCATAGTGTCGAAAGCGCCTTAAAATTGCGCACCTTCTCTATCCCCTGATATTCCATCGGAATACGCTCCAGAATACCGACCGCGCGCGAACTGTCCAATGTATGCGGCCAGCCAGCAGTCGTATCGTAATCCCAGTCATGTTCGCAGATATCATAGCGTGGCCCGATCGGGGCGCTTGCGTACCCCAGTGCCAGGTTGGTCTGGCTGCGCGCCTCAAACGGAACCAGTTCCTGCCCTTTGACGTGCATAGCGTAGAATGTTGCTTTCCCGCCGAGCGTTTTCGCTGCCCGTTTTGTACCCTCAGCCAATAGATCGCCATCGCCCTTTCGTAGAGCGATATCTTTGATCATTGCCACCAGCGCTTCATTTGCGCCAAAATGCAGAGGGCCGGCATCGGTCTGCAGCGTACGGATATTGTGCGCGTCCCATTCCATTGCCATGGAAAGCGTAAATCCCAGCGAGGTCGGGTCCAGTCCATACGCGTTGCATAGTTCATTGGCAGTGACCACGGTTTCCAGGTTGGCGATGCCGCAGTTTGGCCCCAGCGTGCCGCTGGCTTCCTGGTGCATCCCGCCTGAAGACTTCTTCATTTCCGTTGGCTTTTCGGTCGTAAAGGACTTGATGCATTGGTTGGGGCAACCAGGGCAGGCATGATAACCACGGTAATAGCGCATATAGGCGTCCGGCGTATAATGGTGCGCGCCTTCAAATACGCTGGCGCTGTAATTGTGTGTGCACAAAGCGGTATCAATACCGTGCGTGTGCACCCAGCAGGCAAATCCGGGTGGTTTCAGCTGCCAGTTGGTGAGCGGGTTTGCGATCATTTTTCGGGAATATGACGCTAGCATCTCGCTGCAGGCTGGCTCATCATACACGCCTGGCAGGTCATCACCCCGCAGGATAACGGCCTTCAATTTCTTGCTGCCCATCACCGCTCCCATCCCCATCCGGGATGCCTGGAAATTGCGATCGCTGACGATGCTGCCGTAGCGTACTAAATTTTCACCGGCAGGACCGATTACTGCGCTGTGGATGTCCCCGTGTGTCTGTTCTAGTTTATCCGCTGTTTCTGGTACAGGTACGCCCCACAGGTCTGTCGCGTTGAGAAATTCGGCTTTGATGTCTTCGATCAGCAGCGTGGTTGCGCTTTTTGCCCGGCCGCTGATGACGATTGCGTCAACGCCGGCCTGCTTGATCGCCATCGCGAACGGTCCTTCTGTGCGTGTTTCACCAATTCCGCCGGTCAGCGGGCTTTTCGCGGCCGTTGTAAAGCGCGCCAACCCGGGATAGGGTTGCCCGGCACACACACTGGTGGTGAAGATCAGCAGGTTGTCCGGGTCAAACGCGTCCAGACCGGGCGCGGTACGCGTAAGCATGTAATAAGTCGCAAGCAGACCTCCGCCCGCGTAAGTACGCCAGAAAATCTCATCGGGTGTTTCGATATAATAGCTGCTGTTTGTGAGATTAATATGCAGTACCTTTCCGTGGTATCCATATTGATCCATTTTTTCCTCCAGTCGTATGGTAACCTTTCAGGCAGTTTTGTAATCAGTTAAAGCATATCATTCCCCGATGATCTTCACCAGCACGTGCTTTTCCCTGCGCCCATCAAACTCAAAATAGAAGATCTGCTCCCAGGTGCCGAAATCCAACTTGCCTTCAGTGATCGCCACCACCACTTCACGCCCCATGATTGTGCGTTTCAGGTGCGCGTCAGCGTTATCTTCCATCGTGCGGTTATGGAGATATTTATCCGTCGGTGCGTGAGGTGCCAGCCACTCCAGCCAGGTTTCAAAATCCTCATGCAGCCCGCGTTCATCATCATTGATGAATACGCTGGCCGTGATGTTCATCGCGTTCACCAGGCATAATCCCTCCCGGATGCCGCTCTCATGCAGGCAGTCATTGACCTGCAGTGTGATATTTACCAGGCCGCGTCTGGCAGGTACCTTGAACCATAATTCTTTTCGGAAATTTTTCATGTTTTCCTCGCTTTATAGGTTTTTTAAGTTCGATTGTATCAGTTCAGGTTTTCTAAAAGATCATTCCGGCATGAATGTTTGTCCCAGTGGTTATTAATCATCTGTTAGAAACCCGGGAGGGCTAAAATTCATAATTAAGTATGCTATAGTATTTAAAACAATAAATAAATTGGAGGATAAATGGTTGGCGTAGATAAAAATAAATTACCGAAAAAGAAAAAAGCAAAAGACGAAGTAAAGAAAACCACTGTAAAGAAAGTAGAAGTGTCTAAAAAATCAGAACCAAAGATCGTGAGGCGAACTGGAGCAAAGAAATCAACTTCCGATGCCGATGCCAAGATCAAAGCTTTCAAAGACATGAAAGCGGGTGAAAAAGCGGAAGAAGTCATGCACAAGAAAACCCATCAGGATCTGATCAACGCGGCTTATAAAGCAGCGGAAGAATTGAAAATCGCACCCTGGGTGCTTTTGCGTGCGGCCGAATGGGGCCACTTCACCGAAGATCGCGGCAAACTGTATGACGGCCCGATGATCGATGATATCGAAGGCCTTGACGATGAGCAGAAGAAAGCCCTCAAAAAAGCCGTTGGCCTCTAAGTAAAAAAGTTAATGAGTCGGTAAAAAGAGCAAGGTCTTCTTGCTCTTTTTTTGTAAGCCTCGTATTTACTAGTAAATATCCATTTCATCTGTTTTTTCGAACGCAGTGAGCAATCTCGGCTAAAACATAAAAATTATTGGATAACCAGCCGAGCTTGTCACATTGCGCTCTGCGCTTCTCGTAATGACAATTTAGGAAATGTGTTGTGTTCTAACATAGAATTATTACATACGAGATTATTACATCTACATTAAGATGAACGCGTCCAAAACACTTTACCTCGGGATGACGAACAACTTCGTTCGAATGGTCTTGGAGTAAAAGGCAGGAAAAACCCCATGATTTACAAATAAATATAATATTTGAAAATTAGTGTATTTCGAGTCTGGCGCGAACATTAACGATGTGATCTGATTTGAAAAAGAATTATTAAATTGGAGCATAGTAAATAAAATCGTATTGATCGACTTGGCAACCCGGATGGGAAAGTTTACAGGCAGGATTGGATTGAAAACGCACCTGGCCTATAATTAATAAAATGAACGAAAAAAATCTTTTTACACCGCACATGCCGGAAGTCGACCTGCGCCCTAACCTGCGCGCGATCTTTGACCGCGCGCGTGCTGCGGCTTCTGAAATCATCCTCGATGAAATTGGCAAGGCGCACCACCAGATCATTATTGTCACCCCGGGCAGGTTGCTTATCAGCAAGGACTGCCCGCTGGCGGAAAATATTCCAGTGGAGCAGTTAGCCATCCTGGGTGAATTGGTTCCGCCAGAGCCAGCGGTCAATATCGCGGTGATTGCGTATACCTACCTGGAAGCGCTGCAGGCGGATATGCGCCGCGCGGTCCCTTTTATCGATTTCCTGCTCGGTTTCGGCGCGCTCGGCCATCGCGTATGGGCGTTCGAAGGGCACAGCAGTGCGCTTGTGGCCGGCTGCATGGATGCGGATTTGCTTTTGGTCGATGAAAAAATGGCGGCAATGCTTGACCAGGATAATGCGGATTGGCGCGCGCAGGCGCTGGCCGTCATGCGCGGTGAGAACATTAGGATTGTCGCCCACCCCTCTTAAACAAAAAAGCCCCTGACTGAAAGTCGGAGGCTTTTTGATTCCAAATCGTATCTATTGGTTGATATTCTCGAACAGGTCATAAGTCACAAAACCGGTGTTGATGTCATATAGTTTGATGGCGATCTTCTCAAAATAACGCAGCTCTTCCGGAATATTAAAGGTGGCGATCAGAATGTTGCCTTCACCGGTCTCGATCCCAGCCACT
>CAZDIS010000110.1:0-8739 GCA_964505585.1 uncultured Pelolinea sp.
CAAATTACAAGCACCCTGCCTTGCCGGCCGGCAAGGCAGGGTGCTTGTAATTTGGAATTTATTATTCAGGATTTTCTTACCATAACGGAAAGTTAGAAATAAAAAAGGAATGAAGAAATTTCTTAATAAACGGATATGTTTTGGTTTTCTATCACACCCAATAACCCGGGCGCTGCTTGCCGCTATTTCGATTTCCCTTCTTACCATCCTCGCGATCTGGAAATTCGAACTGCGCTCAACCGTGAAGTGGTTTTTCCAGGCCGGTTTGCTGGCAATTCCCCTCTTTCTATTCTTATATGTCTTTTTCTATCGAACAAAGCAGTTCACGAGCGAACTCAATTTTTCGATGTTGTTGATCGGTATCACCACATCTGCTTTGCTGACCTCGCATCTGCTTCCCGCTCAGATGAATCCAATGCGGTCGCTCATCGTCTTTATTGTGACCGCGTTGTTATTCCTTTGTGTATACAGTGTATGGGTGATTCCTTTCCTAAAAATCGACAATATCCCCTGGAAAGGCATCACTGTCTGGCTTTTCTTTATCTGTGGATTGATCAGTGTCGCCCTTATCCTCTACGATAGTTCTTTTGCGCGTTTGTATTCTGATGATCTTTGTTACGCGGTGAATTTTGATGAGCTGGGGTTCCCCGGCGCAGCTTCCTTTTTTTACCGTGATTGGTCGGGGCGCTTTTTTTCGAATTTCCTCGTAATGGGTTTCACCGACCAGGCGCGTTCGATTATGGTATTGATCGGTTTAACCATCATTTCAACTTTCTCTGCGGTTTATTTTTTATTGAGCAGGAAGCGCGTCATCAAGAAATGCTTCACCGCCGCCGCTGGCGCGCTATTTTTTATGGCAACGATATCCATTGCCGCACCCGATTTTTACAAATCATTCTTTTGGATCTCATCAATTTTCATCATGTTCCCGATCTTTATCATAGTTCCTATCTATCTATTAGGCGTTTTCTATTTATTAAAAGGGCGTTTAAAGAAACCGGTTTTGTTTTTGATGCTCGGGGCCATCCTCAGTTTCTGCATCACAACAACGCATGAAGTTGGCGCGGTGAGTTTTCTCACCCTCAATGGCCTGGCTTTGATATGGGCGCGCTGGGAAAAGAAAAGCAATAAACATCTGCAATGGTACTTGATCGCGGCTATCATTGCTGGTCTCCTTGGCTTGGCCGTCATGCTTTCCTCTCCGGGTATTGAAAATAGGGCGCAAATCCAGCAATATCCCGGCTCTACACCCATCCTGCAGACCATTCCGATTGTTGTCAGGAATTTCTTCGCCTTCATCCGCAATATACACAGCCCGTATTATGCCTTTGAAGGCGCTGGGCGGCCGGGCTGGTTATTTATGCTCGCTATGGTTGGGCTTGGATGGACGCTTGCTTTACCATTCGCGCGAAGCTGGAGATCAGCTTTGGTCGCGGCCGCGATGACACTGGTCATTGTTCTGGCAGCATCCTTTCCAGCGGCCTATGTCTTTCGCGGTAATATTCCGATCCGGACGCAGATGATCCCAACATACTTCATGACGCTGGGCGCGTTCTTTTTTGGCGCCCTGCTTCCCAAAATCGAACAGAGGGCCATCACCGCTGGATTATATGTGCTGATGCTCACCGCGCTTCTGCTGGGAATGGTTGTCGCCATTCCGCGCCTGGTTGAAATTGCGGGACCATTGCGGCAATACGCGCAGGATTGGGACGCGCGTGACGCGTATTTCCGTAAAAATCCCGGTACCCCGGAAAAAATTGATGTGCCCTGGGACGAATACGAACAGAACATCAATTGCGCGGAACTTTATTACGCGCATATTTACGCATTAGATAAGAACAGCAAATAAGCGCGCGTGCTGCCTGACGGTGCTAATCTAACCAGTCCGGTTTAAAACGTTTCACCAACCCGATCGCCACCAGAGAAATGAGATTCAGATATAAACTGGCATGCTGGAGGAACGTACCGGCGTATGAGACCATGATCGTCCCCGAAGCGCGGTTCACCGGGCACACCACGCGGACAGTATTTGCGGGAGAAGTTTGTTTGATCACCAGTGGTCTTTCAGTTCCATCGGCGTCTATCGATTTGGCAGCGTAACCGGAATAATAGATCAAGGGCAAGTCAAGAGTTTCGCATTCGTCGGCGGGGTTAATCATAAAGCGATGCCCTGCGCGCGAGGATGGTACTGCTTGCCCCGCGTCGTTCAAGACTTGCGGGCTGGCAGTGCGCAGCATATCCGCTTCGGTCCCCTGCGGCAGCCATTCCCCATTATTGATGAAGAAGGTATGCTCTGCCTGCAGGAAATGATCCGGTAGCAGCTCGCGGTGTTGGCTGCGCCCTATCCATAGTGCGGGAATTCCCAGGAATGCGATCAGCATGATCACCGCCAAGCGCCGCAGGTTCCCCGGAAGGATGGCGTTTAACGACCCGCCGATGGAAAATGAAAAGAAAATGGCCGCGAAGCTGTAAAGCCGCCAGGGAAATTGAATGATGTTGAGCGGGCCGGAGATCCATTCCCATGGGAATTTATCGGAAACGATGAACAGCAGCACCGCGCCAATGCCCAGCCCCCATCCAGTAAAGGGGGATAGCGCTTCTGTTGAATGTAATTTCCTGGCGGCGAACCAGGAAAGGCACAATACAAGGGTATGCAGCCCGAAAGCAACATGATTGCTGGTGAATTTGCGGCTTGCGGAGAAGATGGCCGTCAGCGGCACCGCGGATGCGCGTGCCATGTATGTGGACTGGCTGAATTGGAAGGTGCCTGACTGTAACTGTTCAAAGAGGGGTAGCCAGGTCGCGATGGTGGTGAGCAGTGTGATCAGGATGAATTTGGCTATTCTCCCAAGGCGTATCTTGTCAGCCAGGATGCTGCGCGCTCGGAAAAGGCTGACACTGGCCACGATAAGGGCGGCGATCAGCACGGAAATCAAGTGTGAATAAAACAGCCCAATGAACCCAAGTGCCAGCATCCAATATTTCTCGAAGTTTTCGAAGATAAGGCTGTAGAGGCCTGCGGCGATGAGCGGTAAGAACATGAAGGCCTGAACCTCACCGATCGCGCCGCGGATATACACGTTGGTCAGCAGATATTGAGAAAGAGAGAAAATGACCGCGCTCAGCAAAGCGGTGTTGTTGGATTGGAAGATGGTTCTCCCGCACCAATAAGCAGATAGAAAGGTCACTGCAAAGACAAGCACAAGGAATACTTTCATGCTGAGGGTCATGCTCAGGCCGAACACGCGCAGCACGGCCGGCAGGTATAAGAAAAGATCTGGGTAGAAAAGCGAACTGGCGTAACCGTAGCCATTCAGGAAAAGCGGATTGACACGAACGGGAATCTGTCCAAGTTTGATGGCTTCACTGATGGATTCGATCCGCAGGAGGTGGTAGTCGGTGTCATAGCCGGAGATCATGCCGGGTTTGAGCAGATCTGCGCTCATGATCGTGACGGTAAGAACCAGTACAAGAATGATATACGCTGATTTTGGTAAGTGTAAATGGCGTATCCATGAATAAGCTATTGGAAAAAGTTTCCAGAAAATGGCAAAAAAGAAAACGCTCATAATGGCCAGTAACCCCGCCTGCACATAGGGAGACCGATTGCTGAACGCTTTGCCGGATAAAAGCAATTGCGTGAGCAGTTCTTTAGAAATAAACGCTGCCATGATGCTGGATATTATCGTAGTGATCAAACGAGAGTTTTTGGTTTTATTCATCTGCCATCATCGTTTTCCTAAAAGTTGATTATATGATTAAAATTTCATGGATCTTGTTTTTCGTAAGCATCTCATGCTTAAGAGAAACCAATCATAAAAATACACGTATGATTAAGTAACAAAGAAATGAGGATTTACGAAATGACTGATGAGAACAAGAAAATGAATGGCGAGGCGCCTCGCGAACAAACAACAAAGCCATCCACAGATAACGGGATGCCCTGGTTGGGCGGGGCGGTGCTGATACTGGTCGGTGTCGTTGTCCTGCTGCGGCAGGTGAGCGGGTTCAGGTTGGATAATTGGTGGGCGTTATTCATCCTCATTCCTGCGGTTGGGTCACTCTCGACCGCGTGGCGCGCGTATCAGAACACGGGCAGAAGTTTTACTGCCGCGGTGCGCGGCCCATTGATCGGCGGGCTCGTGATGCTGCTGGTTGCGGTGATCTTTTTATTCAATCTAAATTGGGCACTCTTCTTTCCCGCGATCCTGGTCCTGACTGGTTTGGGTATGCTCGCTGGTTCGTTTTTGCGCTCGTAAGGCAGAAATACCCTTGCAGGAATTTGTATAATACAATAAATTGCGCATAGACATATTATCTGTCTTTAATATTATTTTGATACATTTTGCTTGTCAAATCCCTTAAAGTTATACGTGTACAAACAAAAACTGTTTGTGCATTATTGGATAATTAAATTAGAAAGGGAAAAATGGCAGCAATTGCGATAAATGGTTTTGGGCGGATTGGTAGAGCGATCTTCAAGATTATCATGGAAGAAGATAAGCTGGATGTTGTGGCGATTAATGATCTCATCCCCACGGATAACCTTGCCTATTTGCTTAAATACGATACGGTCTATGGGCGCTATGAGAAAAGTGTGGGATCCGACGAGAACAATCTCATCGTAGGGGGAGAGAAAATTCCGGTATTTCATGAAAAAGATCCAGCTAATCTACCATGGAAAGAACATGCAGTGGATATCGTTGTGGAAAGTACGGGCGTCTTCACGGATCCAGGCGACCTGAAAAAACATCTCAAAGCCGGCGCAAAATTCGCGATCCTCTCTGCGCCTGTAAAAGGCAGCGAGGTCAGCACGCTGGTCCATGGTGTCAATACGTCAGATGAGAGCGCCAGGATCGTTTCCTGTGCGTCATGCACCACCAATGCCATCACTCCGCCCATGGAGGTAATGACCCGCAGGATTGGAGTAAAAAAAGCGTTAATGACAACTGTTCACGCCTATACATCGTCCCAGGCTTTGGTGGATTCACCCAATAAAAAGATCCGCCGGGGCAGGGCCGCAGCGGCAAACTTTGTTCCTACAACCACCGGCGCGGCTGTCGCCACCACCAAAGCGCTTCCACAGTTGGCTGGCAAGTTTGACGGCGCTGCCATCCGTGGGCCAGTGCCCGTGGGTTCGATCGCTGATATTGTATTTTTGGCAGAGAGAAACACGACCGTGGAGGAGATCAATACAATTTTCGTGGAAGAATCAAAAACAGAACGCTACCAGGGCATACTGGGTGTCGCTGAAGATGAATTCGTTTCATCAGACATCATCAAGGACCCGCGCGCGGCAGTCATTGACCTCGAAATGACACAGGTTGTGGATGGCGATCTGGTCAAGATCATGAGCTGGTACGACAATGAATGGGGCTACAGCAGCCAGTTGGTGCGCGAAGTGAAGACCATCGCTGACCGCTTATCCTAGCCTCGTAAACGGATTATTTCACAAAAACAGACGATACAAGGCGGCCGTAAACCGTCTTGTGATCGATTTCGGTGAATATTAAAACGTAAGTATATGTGTCCTAAAACGCAAGTTCGTTAATTCTGTTCAATGCGAGCGTGATGCGCGCAACAAAGAATATCGCGGTGAATAGAAAGGACGACAGGTCTCCACTCAAATGATATCTATAACGCGTCGTTCGCCCAATAAAGTTATAAAAAGGCGAAAAAAGATTTCGGCGCGGATGAATTCAGCGTCCTATCTAACTCCCCTTGGTGGGAAGATATTTTTTCAATTTCGCCGCCAGATTGGAAAGCGGTAAAGTCTCCAGCCAAATGCGCCCGGGACCGGTAAGCGTTGCCAGGAATAATCCTTCGCCCGCGAACAGGACATTCTTGATGCCCTTAACCATGCTGATGTCGTAATTGACGCTGGGCTCAAAGAACGCGATATGCCCGGGGTCGATCAGGATCTTTTCTCCCGCGGCCAGTTCCCGTTCAAACAGGTTGCCGGGAATCTCCAGAAAAACCGCTCCGGGACCGCTCACCTTTTGCAGAATGAATCCTTCGCCGCCGAACAATCCCGCGCCCAGTTGTTTGCGGAAGTGCAACTCCACCGAGACGCCCTGTTCCGCGCACAGGAAAGTGTCTTTCTGGCAGATCAATGATTGCCCCTCAGCCAGGTTGAATTCCTTGATCCGTCCCGGTGCGCCGCTCGTAAATGTCACCCATGCTTCGTCTGATTTGCTTTCATAAGTGGTCATGAACAGCGATTCGCCCGCTAGCGCGCGGCCCAGCCCTTTCATCAATCCGCCGCGCGTGTTGGTGGACATCTCCAGGCCATCGCTCATCCATGCCATCGCGCCCGCTTCTGAGAAAATGGACTCACCTTTTTTCAAACCGATTTCTAAGGTTGGGAATGGATCCCCTTCTATCTTAAACTGCATGTAAATACCTCCAGAAAAATTGATAACATGTATCGAGGCGCATCCCCGATTAACGTGAATATATCTTAATGATTTACCGCGTCCGGTTTTGTTTAACAATGTGTTAACCCTCCTCGTATGTGGAAATCGATCAATCGCTTAACGCCAATATTGTTTTAGCGCAATCTACACACGAAAGCGGGAAAGCGGCTTAATCAGCAATAAACTATTTTATTCTTTAATCGAAAACCAGATCGCAGGCCTCCGCCGGCATCCAGTGAGCGTCCTTGCCTTCCCACTTCACATTGCAGCCGATCGGGTTGGTAACGGGAACGCTGATCTCTTCCCCTGCCAGCAGCTCTTCCAGCGCGCGTTCCAGATCGTTGGTCGTCATCTTATCCGTTTCACGCGGATTATCCACCCCGCGGCCGGTGTACACAAGTTTCCGCTCCTGATCGAAAACGTAAAAATGCGGAGTCCGCAGCGCGCCATAAGCCAGGGCGACTTCCTGGGATTCGTCATATAAGTAAAGCCATGGGAAGTTATGTTCCTTCATCCTTGCCTTCATATGTTCAAAGTCATCATCGCGGTAGGTGTTCTTGCTGTTGGAGTTGATGCCGACAAATTCAACGCCCCTGGGTGAGAATTTTTCGACGGTTTTCCGCGTCACCTCGTCTGACCCGATCACATACGGGCAGTGGTTGCAGGTAAAGAACACAACCAATACCTCCGAATCCTCAAAATCGGATAACTGGTAGTTTTTTCCATTCGTTGCCGGCAGATCAAAATGAGGAGCTTCTGCGCCAATTTCTAAAGTAAATGCCATCTAAATTTTCCTTGAATTGATTATCTTGAATATATTCTTATTTTAACATTACAGAATTGTAAAAATAAAGCGGGGATATTAGACTTGCGTAAGAATTGAAAACTAAAAGATAAAAGGTTCCTCGCTAATTAGTATGGGTAAATGATACCATTCTAGGACAATATTACGATAGAAACATACCTAAAAACGGAAATAAAGGAGCTCAATGTGAACCACGCAACCTTAGAAAAAGCGCTGGGGCTGCCTGAACCGTGGAAAGTTGTAAAGGACACATTTTCTGCGGAAAAACGCCAACTGGACATCACCATTGATTTTGAACCTGGCAGCACATTTCACTGTCCTGTGTGTGGTGCGGAAAGCAAAGCCTATGACAGTGAGATGAAAACTTGGCGGCATTTGAACTTTTTTCAACATGAAACCTATCTTCATGCGCGAGTGCCGCGAGTGGAATGCTCCCGAGGATGTGGGATAAAGACCGTTGAAGTGCCATGGGCGCGACAGAAGAGTGGGTTCACATTATTGTTTGATTCCATGATCATGGCCATGGCCAGGGAGATGCCAGTGGCAGCTATAGCAAGTTTGGTTGGGGAACATGACACCCGAATCTGGCGAGTGCTTCACTATTATGTGGATGAAGCTCGCAAAGAAGCCGATCATAGGGCGGTTGAGCGAGTTGGAATGGATGAAACATCCAGCCGCAAAGGACACAATTACATTACCCTTTTTTATGATTTAGATAACAAACAGCTGCTTTTCGGCACAACAGGTCGAAAACAAGGGGTTGTAAACGAATTTGCCCAGGATTTGGCAGCTCACGATGGGGATCCCAACCAGATTACACAAACGTGCAGCGATATGTGGCCCGCTTATATCAAGGGTATCCAAAATTGTTTGCCCAATGCAGCTATTACCTTTGACCGCTTTCATGTGATGCGAATTATTAACAGTGCCGTGGATCAAGTTCGGCGAGAAGAATCAAAGTCCAGAAAAGGACTCAAGCAAACTCGCTACCTATGGCTCAAGAACCCAGACAAATTGACATCAAAACAAAGACAGATTATGGACGCTTTATCTACCCACAACCTAAAGACAGCCAGAGCTTATCAAATACGATTGACTTTTCAAGAATTCTTTAAGCAACCTGATCGAAAAGCGGGAGAGGACTTCCTGCGTCGTTGGTATTATTGGGCGACCCATAGCCAACTTGATCTCATCATTGCCGCTGCTAAAACGATCAAAGAACATTGGGAGGGTATTCTGAACTGGTTTGACAGCCACATATCCACCGGTATCCTTGAGGGCTTTAATAGCCTTATCCAAGCGGCTAAGGCTCGGGCGCGTGGCTATCGAACAAACCGCAATCTGATTACGATGGCTTACCTTATTGCAGGAAATCTTGATTATGGCTTACCCACATAAAACAGCGAGGAACCATATTAAAAAACCACACCTGATTCTGCCATACCCATACAAACCAAACTGCAATCATCATGTCAAACCCCCGAAGGGCGGAAACAGGATTGAAAAGATGAATGCCGT
>CAZDIS010000111.1:0-8720 GCA_964505585.1 uncultured Pelolinea sp.
AATTTCTCAAGGGCTTGATCCAGATCCTCCTTAGTGTGGGCGGCGGATATCATCACACGAATGCGCGCTTTCCCCTTCGGGACTGTCGGATAGCCAATGGGTGTTGCGAAAACCCCATTTTCAAATAAGGCGCGGCTCATCTCCTGGGCCAGTGGTGCTTCCCCGAGCATGATGGGTGTGATCGGTGTCTGGCTGTCCCCAATATCAAAGCCAAAATTTTCCATTTCGTTCTTGAAGTATTCAGCATTTTTCCATAAGCGCCGGACATAATCATCAGACTCTTCCAGGATATCAATGGCCGCAATACACGCTGCCACATCAGGCGGTGTCATTGCAGAAGAGAAGAGGAATGGCCTTCCACACTGGTTGAGCCATTCAACAACGGTGTTATTGCCGGCGACGACCCCGCCGATGACACCAAACGCTTTCGAAAAAGTACCGATCTCAAGATCAACTTTCCCATGTAAATTGAAATGGTCAACAATACCACGCCCGCCTCTACCGAGCACACCCTCCCCGTGGGCGTCATCTACTGCCAACAGAATATCATAGCCTTCCGCAATCTCCTGCAGTCGGTCCAGCGGCGCTACGTCACCATCCATGCTGAAAACACCATCTGTGATGATGAGCGCTTTTTCATAGGTATCCTCATTTTCTTTGATGACAAGCTCCAGATGGTTTGGGTCACAATGCGCATAACGGACGACGCGCGCGCCGGACAATCGGCAACCGTCAATTATGGATGCGTGGTTGAGTTCATCCGAAAAAATGACATCCTTTTTGCCAACCAGCGCCTGAATCGCGCCGATATTCGCGCTGAATCCTGACTGAAATGTGATCGCCGATTCAACACCTTTAAATTGGGCAATCCTTTTCTCCAATTCCTTATGCACATCCATTGTGCCAGCAATCGTACGAACAGCGCCAGGCCCCACACCGTATTTATCGATCGCTTTCTTGGCTGCTTCGACCAATCGAGGATGGTTGGCAAACCCTAAATAATTATTAGAACAGAAGTTGAGAACTTTCTTTCCGTCAACGGTCAACCAGGCTCCCTGCGGGGAAGATAAGGTTCGAATATTAGTAAATAATCCTTTTGTTTTAAGTTGTGAGATTTCTTTTTTCATCCAGTCAAATCGGCTCATTGCATCCCTCGTATGTAGTTTATTTGTTGTTCATTGATTATACTTTGATAGGTTTTCAACTAAGTAACCCATTTCTTGCATGATATTCTCAAACCTACGGATATCCTTTCTGTTAATAATGATTGTTGTTTTGTTTAATTTTTCCATGACCATTTTTTTATTAATCACCGTTGCTAGTTGTTCCAGGATGGTGTTATCTTTCACCCTTAAGATCACCTGATCTTCAATCCGGATTTCAGATCCATTTTTTTGCCAGCGATCTATGGCGGAGAAAGTGTTTGTTGGGATCGGTTTTTGTCCAAATTTATTAATGATGGTTTTTAGTTGGGCAGGATCCATGCCTTGCGCTCTTGCTCTTTCGATCGCGACCGGTGATAAGCGGAATTGATAGAACTTCTCATTTTTTCCAATCCAGGTAAAGAAACGCGCAAATTGATATAGCTGCTCGCGATTTCCATTTCTGGGAAGGAAAATATCACCATTCTTATGAATTATTGCTTCTTGGGCAAATTCATCTGAGATACCGTTTTCAATTTCGTCAATGATCCCGTCTGCGTGCGCGGTCTTCATGAAAACGATTTGGGCATCAGATTTTTTGGTTAATCCTATTCGCGTAAGCCCAAACCAATTCAGCGGGCCATGAAGAAAATAATATACGAGCGCGCCGTCAACCATATTCCAGGAGGCAAACCCTTTAATAAATGTACCTCCCCCTTTTTCCTTGATGAACCACTGGTCAAATTCACCGCCAGATCGCAGGTAGTGCGGCACGTGTTTGTAAATCCATTCCACGAAATCCTCAATTGAAAACCAATAATTTGAGGGGAGCTGCCTGAAGATCTCCAGGATTGTTTTTCGGGGTTTGATCGCATTATTGACCCACTGTCCTTCAAAAGTCAAGGTGTCCAATAATCGCAAATCATTGATTTTCTTGCTATTTTTCCAGCGGGAAAATAGTTCAGGGATTAATGTTTTGGCATCTTCAAGCAGGATATTTGCAAGTTTTTTGGTTTGTATTGATCCCTCGCGATCAATAATATTTATCTCTTTCAGTAACGCATCAATGAAAGAGATCGTTTCCAGTGAAAGAATATTTGAGAATTCAGTTTCAGGTATAACTCCTCTCAGGGAAGCCAGGCGGAAAGCGATCAGCTCTAAAATGCCAATGCTGCTAGTTTCCACCACACTTCGCGCAGGTGATCGCTTTAGAGATCTTATGTTATTTGTCTGAGATAATTGCGTATGAGACAGTGAAAGGTCAGTGAATTCATCTGGAATGAAAAAATATTCTTTGGTTTCTCCATTTCTTTCAAAGAATGCAAGCGCGATCACCCCACGATAATATAACAACTCGGTATCGTTGCGCGGATCACGATCCGGGCGCTTTTTTTCGCGGATGGCCGCGCCCATCTCGCGCAGATCACCATGGGACCTGGTAAAAAGATCGCGCACCATCTCTCCACCATGGGCTGAAAGTTCCTGGAAAGTTTTTAACGCGGATGTTGGAATTGTTGAGATTATTTCCTGAAGCAGTTTTCCGTCCGATATTTTTTCAGCGATTTGTTTATACGGTTTCTGACGCCAATCAATTTCCTGATCAATTCCCCATTGCTCCGCGATCATTTCTAATCGATCAATCTCGTATTCACGTAAAATATCGGATAAGGATGGCATTGTGGTTAATTATTAAATTTTGGCATGGAAACTGCAATATTCAAAATAATCTGCTGATAGGTCTGATTATACTTGAGAGGAGAATTTATTAATCATTCATGGAAAACAAAGAAATGCACGGATTATTTTATTCATCTTTGAAGGAGGCGGCTGTTGAGATCCTCGGGCGCAAGGAAGCACAGCATATTTTCGATGGAACGTCAGCCTTTTCACTTTCACAAATTTCAAAAACCGCATCCGCATCCCCCCCCGCACTGACAGAAATAAGTGACGCGTTTTCCATTAAATACCAACTGAATACCGCGAGGGGATTATTAATGCGAATTGGCGACGCGTCTTTTATTAAACTTCGAAGAAAGTTTGACCAGGTGAACAAGTTGGGAAACATAGAAAGCCGTTTGCGGCCATTTGAAAAAAAATTTCAATCCGCTCTCCATTCGTTTTCTACCTTTTTATCTGGTTTACTGAATCGGCCGATAGATATTGAAGATTGTGAAGATGATTGTTTCTGTATTAATATATCGGAGGTGCCAGGCAGCGCGTCCGCGGGCGGTATGGAATTGTATTATTTTGCTGGCCTGTTGCGAGCATTTGCGATGTGGCTGGACAGCCGCCGGGAATATTCTGTAGCTGTGCTGCCTGAAGAAAGCAATCAATCTTCAGGACGCGTTTGTTTACATGTACGCCCTATACAATGATTTTTTTTTCGTGCTTGACACGACCTCGAAAACATCCTAAACTTTACATATAAGCACCGGGGAGCCGCGAGATCGGCTGAGAGGAGAATCCACAGATTCTCGACCCGTAATACCTGAACCGGATAATGCCGGCGGAGGGAGAATCATTAAAACAGACTCCCTCAAAGGCAAGGGAGTTTTTTGATGCGTGCAGTTGTTTTTGTAAACGGGAAAATTGGCAGTTTAGCTCCAATTCGAGAGGCAATCTGTCCGGATGATACCATTGTGTCTGTGGACGGTGGAATACGACATTTGCGTGAGCTGGGGATGACCCCGCATATCATCATTGGCGATATGGATTCAATTGATAGAGATCTCTTACAACAAATTCGGAAAAAAGGAGTAGAAATTCTGTATTTCCCCCCCGCAAAAGACGAAACAGATCTGGAACTCGCGCTTAATATGCTTGAAGAAAGGGGGTATACGGATTGCCTGCTCGTCGCCGCCCTGGGCGGCCGGATCGATCAGACGCTTGCCAACATCTGGCTGCTGGCGGAGCGGCACCATTCGGATTTTAAGATAACAGCCGATGATGGATGTGAGAAGGTTGAGGTGATATTCAATAATATAAAACTTACTGGTTCGCGAGGTGATACGGTGTCTTTGATCCCCTTTGCTGGGCCTGTAACGGGTATCACAACCGAAGGGCTGCAATATCCACTGGAAAATGAAACACTTTTTCCTGAGAAAACCCGCGGATTAAGCAATGTCATGCAGGGGGAACAAGCACGAATACATATTAAATCTGGAAAATTGATCTGTGTCTATCGCAGAGAAATATTTTGTGAGAAGGAGAAAAATGAAACCTAAACATCTTTATTTATTAATAATTTGTGGGCTGCTATCCCTTTCCTGCGCGACCCAGCCGGTATCATTGGTTGTGATGACGCATGATTCGTTTGACATCAGTGGATCGATCATCGAAACATTTGAAGAAACGCATGGTGTGGAAGTAACATTTTTACCAAGCGGCGATGCTGGAAGCACCTTGAATCGGGCTATCCTCTCCAAAGGTGCACCTATCGCAGATATTCTTTTTGGGGTTGATAACACCTTTCTTTCAAGAGCGTTGAAGGAGGATCTCTTTATTTCTTATACCCCGAAAGGATTGGAAGATATTGTGCAAGATGTTCCCCTCTTACCGGATGGAGAATTGGTCCCGATAGATTATGGTGATGTTTGCATCAATTATGATAAATCATATTTTGCGGAAAAGGATTTAGCGCTTCCAAAATCCCTTCAGGATCTACTCGACCCCATGTACGCTGGCCTGCTGGTGGTTGAAAACCCAGCGACATCTTCGCCGGGACTGGCATTTCTTCTTGCGACAATCGCTGAATATGGGCAGGATGGATATCTGGATTACTGGAAAGCTTTAAAAGCAAATGATGTTGTGGTTGTAAATGACTGGGAAACCGCCTACTACACAAACTTCTCTGGATCAGCAGGACAGGGCGGTCAACCAATGGTCGTTTCGTATGGCACAAGTCCTGCTGCAGAAGTAATTTTTGCCGAAACAGACCTTGATGAATCACCGACCGCATCGCTTGTTGGCCCAAACATGTGCTTTCGACAGATAGAATATGCGGGAATTCTCAAAGGCAGTGAGAACCAGGAATTCGCGAAGAGATTCATCGACTATATGCTATCGGTTGAATTCCAAAGTAATATTCCGATCAATATGTTTGTCTATCCTGTCAATCCGGATGCTGATATACCTGTTGAATTTATTGATTTTGCACAGATCCCGGACCAACCAGCCGCTCTAGATCCAAATTTGATCGCAGAAAATCGGGAAAGCTGGATCGCTTCGTGGAGGGCGTTATTTACAAACTAATGGCCCGCAAGAAAATTCATTGGCGAAGGGTGATTTTTTGGCTTATTCCAGCTATTTTTCTCGCTGTGTTCTATTTTTACCCGCTGATCCGTGTCGCTGATCGATCTTTCCTGCAGCATGGAGCCATCCCGAGATTCGACCCTGCGCATGTGCGAACCGGATGGCGTGCTGTTCAATTTTCGTTCACCCAAGCATTCGTCTCGGTTATGGCAACATTGGCTTTAGGCCTGCCTGCCGCTTACTTGTTTGGGCGATTCAAATTTCCCGGCAGAAATTTTCTGCGGATCTCAGCGACACTCCCCTTTATTCTGCCGACTGTCGTTGTCGCAGCGGGATTCAACGCACTGCTTGGTGAAAATGGATGGCTCAACCAGGTGATCATGCGTATTTTTGATCTGTCTTTTCCCCCCATCCAGCTATTTGGAACACTTGGCGCGATCATACTCGCCCATGTTTTCTATAATACCTCGATCTTTATCAGGGTTGTGGGGACTGCATGGGAACGCCTTGGCCGCAGCTACGAAAACGCTGCCCGAATATTAGCTGCTTCACCATGGGAAGCATTTGTAAAAATTACCTTTCCCTTACTACGGCCGTCGATCATATCTGCTTTATTATTGGTATTCTTATTTGACTTAACGAGTTTTGGGGTCATTCTCCTTATGGGCGGCGCGCGATTCGCGACAATGGAAGTGGAGATTTATATCCAAACGACCCAATTCTTGAACTTGAAATTGGCTGGGCTGTTGGCGTTAATTCAATTACTTTTTTCCATCGGACTGACTTTGCTGGGGAGATATTTCGATAATACCGCTTTTACACCGCTAATGGCCGTTTCTTCTGATGAAGTACTGCGACAACCCGGTAAAGTTTGGGAGAAACTATTTGTTGCTGGATCAGCACTTTTGCTTTCGTTGTTGACAATTACACCAATCCTGGCATTACTCCTTAAATCCTTCACTTTTCCATCTGGGGGAAGACAATTGGCTATTTCATTTTCCAATTTCCAAAATATATTTATCAACGAAAGGGACGCATTATTCTTTGTTCCACCTTTTATTGCTGTTCGCAATTCACTGCTGTATGGATTTTCAGCCATGCTGATATCCGTTCTTATCGGTATTATGGTCGTTTTCAGTTCGCAGCGGTCACGCCGAACTGGAAAATGGATGGATATACTGATTATGTTGCCCCTGGGGACTTCAGCAGTTACGCTCGGGCTTGGATATTTGCTTGCGTTCTCGGGGTCGCGGAAAATGGTTACTTTCTATCCGATCTTAATTCCCATCGCGCATGCTCTGATCGCGTTGCCATTTGTTGTCCGCATCCTGCAACCGGCACTCAACGCGATACCGGAGAACCAGCACCATGCGGCGGTGATGCTTGGTATCCCTCGGGATAAATTGTGGTGGAAACTTGATTTGCCGATCATTCGAAGAGCGGTCATGACATCAGCGATCTACGCCTTTGCGATTTCGCTGGGTGAGTTTGGCGCAACTACGTTCCTTGCGCGGCCAGATATCCCAACCCTGCCTGTTGCAATTTTCCGTTACCTGGGACTGCCGGGAGCAGAAAATTATGGAAAAGGAATGGCGATGGCAGTGATATTATTACTTGCCTGTTCTGCAGGATTCATCCTGATCGAAAATTTGCAGAAAATGCCTGAAATGGATTAACTAATGTTAAAAATCAATAACATACACAAACAGTATGAAGGCGAAGCGCTGCTGCGGGGCGTTTCTTTTGAAGTCGGTAGCAAAGAAACGGTCTGTCTGCTAGGTCAATCCGGGGGCGGCAAGAGCACTATCCTGCGCATCATCGCTGGATTGGAGGACGCAGAATCAGGCCAGGTAATATGGACTGGGAACGATTTAGAAAAAATCCCCGCACATGAGCGGCATTTTGGCTTGATGTTCCAGGATTTCGCGCTTTTTCCGCATTTAATTGTATATGACAATGTGGCGTTTGGTCTTCAAGTTAAAGATTTAAACGATTCGGCGATTAATCACCGGGTTAAGGAGGTGCTGGAGCTGGTTGGCTTGGGCGCGTTTACCCAGCGATCCGTGATCGACCTGTCTGGCGGGGAGAAACAACGTGTCGCTTTTGCAAGGGCGATCGCACCCCAGCCAGCATTGTTAATGCTGGATGAACCGATGGGTGCCCTGGACCGGGTTATGCGCGACCAACTTCTGAAGGACCTTAAAGAATTATTGGCTGCGGCTGATATACCAGTCATTTATGTGACCCATGACCAGGGTGAAGCTTTCGCTATCGCAGACCGCATTCTGGTACTACATGAAGGAGAAATAAAGCAATCCGGTACTCCCCAGTCAGTATTCTCCCTCCCAGAAACGCTTTGGATTGCAAATTTTCTAGGGCATAAAAATTTGCTCTCCGGACGGGTTAAGCAACAACAACCACTCCTGGTAGAAACCGAAATCGGTGATCTTATTACCGCCATACCAGGCGACAAATTACAAATTGGCGAGCAGGTCGACCTACTGGTGACGGATGCTGATTTGCGGGCCAATCAGCGCTCAGATCCAAATACATTTGAGGCCCATGTTTCCGCATGCCGATTTCTCGGACTCGGATATCAGGTGCAAGCGCGGTTTTTAGATGGATATCAGATAACATTTGAGGTGGATAATGCGTATCAAATTGGCCAGCATGTTTTTGTGACCATCAATCCCAGCGCATTACTTTGCTATGTTAACGGAAAACTACATGAAAATTGTAAAGAATGACCATACCGGAAAACCGGTTTGGGAGTATCCCGGTGAATGTATCAAACAAACGGAAAACGCGATGTTGTTTCGCGCGTATTTTAACCGGAAGGACCTGGAGTTTCAGGGCGTTTGTTTGCGCGAGGGGGATCTATTCTTGGAATTATATCCACTGAATAAATGGTTCAATATTTTCGAAATCCACGATAAAGACAGCGGGGTGATCAAAGCGTGGTATTGTAACGTTACCCGCCCGGTCTCTGTGAACGGGGATGTACTTTCATACGATGATCTGGCATTAGATCTTTTTGCCTACCCTGATGGCAGATATCGCATTCTTGATGAAGATGAGTTTTATGAGATTGAAATCCCAGACCGGGATCGTGCGCAAGCTATCGCAGGACTGGATGAATTGAAAGCGATCTTTTCAGGCAAATGGCCAATCACGATCAATGATTTTCAGAATTTTCTTTAGGAATGGGTCCACGCAGGTAAAAGCGCCATATCACCCAGCTGAACAGGGAAACCACGATCACCAATCCCGCGATGGGGACGACGACCGAAAGCACTGACAACGTACCTGAGGTCACATCTTCCGTCA
>CAZDIS010000112.1:0-8710 GCA_964505585.1 uncultured Pelolinea sp.
GGGCATCAGCGAAATATTTTATCATATTTCCGAAAACGCAAGGTCAATTGCGGCTAAACAGGCAGCGGGCGGACACATTCCGCGCTGTCATTCTTCGGATTGTTAACCGCCAATCCCACCGGGTGCGCGCGCATCTCTTCCGCCGGGTAGGGCGCGAGCAGGGACTGCAGGTCGTCCGCGGATTTTTCTGCCATCCAATCCCACATCATACCTTTGTCCAGTATGACCGGCATGCGGTCATGTGCCATCGCCACCAGGTCGTTTGGTTTGGTGGTGATGATCGCGCATGAACGCACCATCTCATCCGGCGTGGGGTTCCAGGTTTCCCAGATGCCAGCGAACGCGAACGGCGCGCCATCCGCCAATTGGAAGTAAAAGGGCACTTTCGGCGCGTTGCCGCTCTGCTTCTGCCATTCATAAAAACCGTCCGCCAGGACCAGACAGCGGCGCTGCTTGAAGGCATTGCGAAAAGATGGTTTTTCCTGGATCGTCTCCGAGCGGGCGTTGATCATGCGGTAGCCGATCTTTTCATCTTTCGCCCAGAAAGGGATCAGCCCCCAGCGCAGCATTTCCACATCGCGCGTGTCTTTATCGAGTACGACCGGTATATCCTGCGAGGGCGCGGCGTTATAACGCGGGGTCCATTCCGCCGGGACACTGCCCAGGTCTAATTCCTGCTGGAAGAAGGCCGGTTCGATCGTGATCGTGAATCGTCCACACATCGCTGCTCCTTTTTTATTTGATTATAGCGGATGGAGATTGCGCGGGATTATTGAAAAGGAAGATTGCGTCGGATTGTTCTATTTTTCCGCTATGTCAGATCCGTATGCTCAGGATATTGAAAAAAATTCTGCTTGACAAAAATATAAGATTAGCATAATATAAGATAACACATATATATAATAAAGCATATAGGAGAGAGGATGTCACTCGATTACGCAATTTTAGGTTTTTTGAATTACAAACCGATGACGGGATATGACTTAAAGAATATCTTTGATGATTCAATCCGCCATTTCTGGCACGCGGACCAATCTCAGATCTACCGCTCGCTGTCCAAGCTAAAGGAAGAGGGCTGGGTGGAGATGGAGGTAGAGCACCAGGATGACCGCCCCGATCGCAAGGTCCACAGCATTACACAGAAGGGTAGAAAAGCGCTGCTGGCCTGGATGCAGGGCCCGCCGCCTGTTGGCCATCCCCACAGCGCGCCACTGATCCAGGTCTTCTTTTCCGGTATGTTCAATGACAATCAGGTCCTGGAGATGTTCCAGCGCAACCTGCAGATGATGGAAGGCATGCTGCACAGCTATGATCCGGTTCCAGGTGTGATCGAGAAATACAAGGATGAACTCGTATCCGAGCGTGAAGCGTTCTTCTGGGAATTGACATACGATCTCGGTATGCGCATCGCACAGGCGCAGCTGGAATGGGCGCAGTCAGTGATTGACAAAATTGAAAATGGGAAAGTCCCTGAAAAATAAAATCAATGGAGAATTGAGATGGCAAAAAAGACGAGTAAAAGACAAAACATTCGACGCGGGATACTAATCGTTTTCCTGCTGATGTTCCCCGTGATCATGAATTATCTATCTCCCGCTGTGATCCTGTTCGGCGCTTCTCAGGGCGTGATCAATGGTAGTTTTCTGGTTTTCATCCTGCTTTTCATATCGTCCCTTGTTTTTGGACGGCTGTGGTGCGCGTGGATCTGCCCTGGCGGCGCGCTGGGCGAGGTGTGTATGCTTGCCAATGATAAACCGATCAAACATGCCTGGCTTAATTACATCAAATGGGTGATCTGGGTGGTGTGGCTCGGGTTGATCGCTTTGCTGGCAATCTCTGCCGGTGGGTACATACGGCTGGAGCCGTTTTTTATGACAGAGTATGGCGTATCGGTGTACGAACCAGCCCTGTATATTGTCTACTTTATCGTGACTGGCACCTTCTTCCTCCTGGCGATCTGGCTTGGACGGCGTGGCGGTTGCCATACGATCTGCTGGATGTCTCCTTTTATGATCCTGGGCAGAAAAATACGCAACATCTTTGCCTGGCCTTCTTTCCGCCTGCGGGCAGAGCCAGAAACTTGTATTGCTTGCAGCAAATGCACGCGCGGCTGTCCGATGTCGTTGGATGTGCAGGCCATGGTTCAGGCCGACAAAATGGAGAGCGCGGAGTGTATCCTGTGCGCCGCCTGCGCGGATATCTGTCCGACTGATTCCATCCACTTTGAGTTTTCAGCAGGAAAATAGGAGAGAAAATGAAGATCGTTATCTTAGATGGAAAATTGGACACTACACCAAATAGTTTTACCACTTATTATATCGAAGACGTGAAAAATGAGTTGGCTGAAAAAGGACATGAACTATCCCACTTTGTGCTTAAAGACCTGGATATTCATCACTGCATCGGCTGCTGGGGCTGCTGGGTCAAGACCCCCGGTCAGTGCGTGTTCGATGATATCTCGCGCGATATCAACCGGGAGATCATCAACGCAGATTTCCTGCTGTTTGCAACCCCGCTGGTGATGGGCTTCGCCTCTCACGAACTAAAGCGCAAAATGGACCGCATCATCCCGCTTATCCATCCTTACATGATCGTCACGCAAGGAGAATTCCACCATCGCGCGCGCTATGATAGATACCCGCTGGTAGGTTTACTCATGCATCCCGAGGCGTCGGATACTGATCAGGATGTAATGAACACCAGCGAGATCTTTGCCCGTACCGCACTTAATTTCAAGAGCCGCCTGGCATTCGCGGTGACGACCGGCGAATCACCACGGCACCTGGCTGGACGTTTTGACAACCTGGAAAACCAGCGCTATCAGTTCAACCGCGATATCCCCCAGCGTGCAAGAGCTAAAGTGGAAGCACCCAGCAAGCTGACAGTGTTAAATGGGTCGCCGCGCGGTAAAAAAGGCAACAGCCCGATTCTGCTGGATCAATTCGCTCAGGGTTTTTCATCTGTGCCTGATCGCAGTGTTGAGACCTTTCACCTGTTTAAGACGAAAGACATCCCGCAGTTTGTGGAGGCCTATAAAAATGCTGAATGTGTGATCATCGGTTTTCCTTTATACACCGACGCCATGCCCGGCATTGTCAAGGAATTCATAGATGCGCTCGAACCGCTGGTGGGGCGAAAGAACAATCCCCCTATAGTGTTTCTGGTGCAGTCCGGGTTCAGCGAAAGCCATCACTCGCGGTATGTGCAGCGTTATCTGGAGTCTCTGGCGGCGCGCCTGGGCAGCCCTTATCTGGGTACGCTTGTGCGCGGGGGATGCGAAGGAGTGCGTATGATGCCAGAGCAAATGAACCGCAAGACCTTTGCCGCGCTGCAGACACTGGGTGCGCAGTTGGCACAGAACGGTGGTTTTACGCAGGAAGCCATGGAAGCTTTTAGCGGATATGAGCGCATACCAGGATTTCTGATCCCGATATACCGGCTGGTCACTGCTCTTCCGCTTATGAATTGGTACTGGAACAGCCAGATGAAAAGGAACGGAGTGTACCCCCGCCGTTTCGCCCAACCGTATAAATAGGATGCATAGTGGAATTGAGAAACCTGCTCATTTTTTTGAGCAGGTTTTAGGTGTTTAGCGTTTCTCTTCGCGCACAAAGGGGATGCCCAGCGCGGTCGGAGTGCCCAGCCGTTTCCTGAATTTCTCAGTCCACGTAATGAAGACCAGGACCAGAATGGTGGCGATATACGGCAGCATGTTCAGGAAGGATGAGGGCAGGGTCGTGCCCGCGGCCTGCATGCGGAACTGGATGGCGTTGATCCCGCCAAACAGGATCGCGCCTAATACAGCCCGCAGCGGATTCCAGGTGGAGAAGATCACCAGCGCGATCGCTATCCAGCCGCGGCCGCCGGTGATGTTATCCGCCCAGCCCTGCAGGTATCCGAGTGAAAGGTGTGCGCCGGCAATGGACATGAAAACTGCGCCAATGATCGTGTAAATGAAGCGCAGCCGGGTGACGTTGATGCCCAGCGCGTCCACTGCCTGTGGATTCTCGCCAACCGCGCGTAATTCCAGCCCGCGCCGTGTTTTATAGAAATAGAACCACAGCAGGGGGATGATCACATATAGAAAATAAATGAGAATATCCTGGTCAAAGAGTGAAGGTCCGATGAACGGGATCTCTACCAGCAGGGGAATAGGGATCCGTTTGAAGGATGGCCCCTGCAGGCCGACCATGGTCGTGCCTCCCGGTCCAAGGCGCTGGCCGATAAAGCTGGCAAGCCCGCTGCCGAAGATGGTCATTGCCAGGCCGGATACAACCTGTTCAGCGCGCAGCGTGATGGTTAGGAGCGCGTGGATCAGCCCAAGCAGGATGCCGGTCAGGATGGCTGCACCCACGCCGATCCAGGCGCTGCCGGAGTGAAACGCGGCCGCGAAGGATACCGCGGCACTGACGATCATAATGCCTTCCACACCCAGGTTTTGGATGCCCGACCGTTCAGTGATGATCGCGCCGAAAGTGGCATATAGCAGCGATGCGCCCGCGCGAATGGTGATGACAAGGATGGATATGAAAAAGGCTTCATTCATGGTCCGCCTCCGTTTTTCGGGTTTTATTCCCCGTCAGGATCTTGAGTTTATAGCGGTTGAAGATCGACCCGCCCAGCATAAAGAATAATATCGCGCCCTGAAGGATCTCCGCGACCGCGGCGGGTGTTTGCATCGCCACCTGCAACTGGTCGCCGCCGATCAATAGCGCGCCCATCAGGAAAGATACGATAAGCACGCCCCACGGGTTGAGATTGGCAAGCCAGGCAATGATGATGGCGGTATATCCATATCCGACTGTCAGGCCGGTGTAGAGGCGGCGGGAAATACCGGATACCTCCGCCATTCCTGCAAGCCCTGCCAGCCCGCCGGATAAAAGCATGACGATCACAATGTTGCGGCCAATGTTGACGCCGGAATAACGGGCAGCTTTTGGGTTCTCACCGATCAGGCGGATTTCATAACCCAGTTTGGTGAATTTCAGGATCAGCCACAGGATCACCGCGCCGATCAGTGCGAACACGAGGCCGTAATGGATCCTGCCGGTCAGGGCGGGAAGCCAGGCGGATTCCGGGAATTTGGCTGTGCCTGGAAACCCGTAACCCTGCGGATCGCGCCATGGCCCAAGATAAAGGAATTCGACCGTCAGGATGGCGATATAGTTCATCATCAAGGTCGTCAGGATCTCATTGACGCCGATGGTTGATTTCAATGCTGCCGGGATAAGTCCCCAAACCGCGCCGGCCAGCATCCCGAGCAGGATCATAACGGGCAGCATCAGTCCCGGTGGGAGCGCGTCCTGCAGGAATAACGCTGCGAATGCCGCCGCGATGCCGCCCATCGCCAGCTGTCCTTCCGCGCCGATATTCCAGAAGTGCATGTGAAAGGCAATGGAGACGCCTAATCCTGTCAGCATCAAGGGGATCGCCTTAACCAATGTTTCGGTGAGCGCGTATTGTGAGCCAAGCGATCCTTCGAGCATAACCGTGTAAGCCTGGATCGGGTCAATCCTGAAAAAGAGCAGCAGGACTGCATTGAATCCCAATGCGAGAATAAAAGAGACAATCGGGATGATCAGTTTGGTGATGTTCTTGCTGCTGGTTTTTTTTATCAATTGAAATTTCATGATGCTGTCTCCATTGATTCCTGCGACGTCTGGCCGGCCATCATCATCCCGAGTGCGTCGATAGACGCGCCTTCCGCGTCCAGGATGCCCATGATGCGGCCCTCATACATCACCATAATGCGGTCAGCGACCTGCCTGATCTCGTCCAGGTCTTCTGATATCAACAGGATTGCCGTCCCATTATCACGCTGTTCAATGAGGGTATTGCGGACCGATTCCGTCGCGCCCACATCCAATCCGCGGCTGGGATAAACCGTGATGATAACGCCCTGGCTGGCTGTGATCTCGCGTGCCAGGATCAGGCGCTGCTGGTTTCCGCCGGAGAGCAGGCGGACGGGGGTTTCCGCATTGGGGGTTTTGATCTGAAATTGTTCGATCAATTTCCGCGCGAATTGCAGGATGCGGCTCTTTTTAACCACCGGCCCCTGCGTGATAGGCGGTTTTCGGTATGCCTTCATCACCAGGTTATCAGAAACAGCCAGGTTGGAAGCCAGCCCAACCCCGATCCGGTCACCCGGTACATGGCTGACACCGGCATTGATGACATGCATGGGAGAAGAATTAGTGATCTCCTTGCCATTTACGCGCACGCTCCCGCCAGTCGCCGTGCGCAGGCCGGCTAATACTTCCGCCAGTTCACGCTGCCCGTTGCCGGCGACACCGGCAACGCCCAGTATCTCACCGGAGCAGATACTGAAACTGACCCCCTTTAGCGCGGGCAGTCCCTTATCGTTCTGGGCTTTCAGATTTTCGACGGCAAGTACTGCCTTCCCCGGACTGCATTTGGATTTACTAAGTTGGAACAGGACCTCGCGCCCCACCATTTCCTGCGCTAATTCCTTTTTACTGGTATCTTTGGTGAGACAATGAAAAACGGCTTTGCCTGACCGAAGCACACATACGCGGTCTGAAAATGCCGTTACTTCGTTCAACTTATGGGTGATAATAATAATTGCTTTCCCTTCGCCGGCCATCCGTTCGAGAATGCCCCCCAGCTCCTGCGCTTCCTTGGGCGTCAGGACCGCGGTCGGCTCATCCAGGATCAGGATATCCGCACCGCGGTAGAGTAAGCGCATGATCTCGACCCGCTGCTGTTCTCCGACCGATAATTGCCAGATGGCAGCCTCTGGATCAACCTTAAGGTGATATTGCTCAGACAGCTCGTTTATCCTGCGTGTTACCTCGTTGATGGGCAGTACCAGACCGCCTCTTTCAAGACTGAGGATAATATTTTCCGCGACCGATAGGCTCTCAACCAGCATAAAATGCTGGTGGACCATCCCGATCCCTTTATCAATCGCGTCTTTGGGTGATGAGAAGGATACTTCTTCACCTCCGATAATGATCCGCCCTTCATCTGGTTGGTATAAACCAGCCAGGACGTTCATTAATGTTGTTTTTCCCGCGCCGTTCTCTCCCAGCAGCGCCAGGATCTCGTTGGGATAAATATCAAGGTTCACGCTGTTGTTGGCGAGAACCCCTGGAAATTGTTTGGTGATACCGCGTAACTGGATTACCGGTTTATTGTGATTTCCTGCTTGATCCATGTTCCCGTCACTTTCAAAAAAAGCCCCCGGGAATAGGATTTCTCGAGGGCTTTTCTATGGTTAGTTATTAATTTTCAGGGATGGTGCCTTCAACCCCTTCGACGAACCAGGCCATGCCCAGCATATCGCCGTCAGCCATGCATTCGCCTTCCGCGATTTGCAATTCACCATTTTGGTCATTGATCGGGCCGCAGAATACATCTGTTGTGCCGTCAACAATCTCAGTTTTCTTTTCTTCGACCAAAGCTTTAACATCATCGCTTACCAGTGGGCTAAAATCGGCCAGCTTTACCACCTCATCCTCTAAACCGCCCCAATAGGAGTGGGTTTCCCAGCTGTCATCAAGCACGGCTTGTACGGTGGAAGTATAGTAGGTACCCCAGTTCCAGATTGGGCTGGTGAGTACGGTATCACCGACAAATTGGGCCATATCGGAGTCGTAGCCGATGCTGTTCTTGCCCGCTTCCGCTGCCGCTTTTTGCGGTTCGGTTGTGTCCTGGTGCTGCGCGATCAATTCCGCGCCTTCATCCAGCAGGGCAACGGCAGCTTCACGTTCGATCACCGGATCGTACCATGTGTTTGTCCACACGACGCGGACCGTCGCGGCGGGGTTCACTTCTCGAACACCGAGCGTGAAAGCATTGATACCGCGTACTACTTCCGGGATGGGGAAGGCGGCGACATATCCGATAAATCCATCTTCGAGATATGAACCGGCAACCAGGCCGGAAAGATAGCGCGGCTGATATATGCGGCCAAAGTAGGTCGCCATGTTATCGCTTGTAACGTACCCTGAGCAGTGCTCAAAGACGACATCCGGATAATCAGCAGCGACGGTCGCGGTTGGGTCCATGTAACCAAAGCTGGTTGTGAAGACAACATCCGCGCCGGCTTCAACAACGTCTCGGATCGTTTTCTCGGCGTCAGGCCCCTCAGGAACGTCTGGAATGGTGATCGTTTCGATCTGGTCGCCGAGAGCTTCTTCCAGCATCAAGCGGCCGCGGTCATGCTCATAGGTCCAGCCCAGGTCTCCGGGTTGCCCGATATAAATGAAAGCAACCTTCAATTTTTCCATCGGTTCTTCCGCTTCAGCTTCCGCTGCCGGTTCTTCCGCTTCCACGGCATCTTCTTCCGGTGCTGCAGCTGGTGCGGCACACGCGCCAAGCAGGATTGCCAATACCAAAATCAAAGAAAGCAGTATCCAATTCTTTTTTTGCATTTTTCCTCCGTTATTGTCATTAATTATTTAAACTCGTTTGGTTCAGATCTAAAATTTTCTATTTTATTTCTTTCACCTCCTATGCACGAAATGTTTATCGCGTATGCGCGAGAAAATCATTAATGGATTAATATTGTATAACAAGCTCCAATAATAGTGCAAATTAAACAGGACGTTTGTCACAGGGTCCGCCTGGATTCTTTCTAAGAACTTTGTCATATCAAGCTGCCAGAAATCAAATAGGTTTTATTGCAGGTTATAATTAATTGCTAATTAAAAAGGTAAATTAAAATGAAAATAATTAAATATAGAGG
>CAZDIS010000113.1:0-8692 GCA_964505585.1 uncultured Pelolinea sp.
CAGCGATGGCCGCGGGGTAATCCGCGTGAAGCCCAATGCCAACAGCGGCATTGATGGCCGCGCCCAACCCTGACGCTTCATAAACATGCGGGCGTGAGACTGGCAGCCCAAACACATCGGCTGTCAACTGGACCGCCGCGTCACTCTGGCTGCCGCCGCCGGCCACCCGCAACTGGTCAATGGTGACACCAGAGCGCTTTTCCGTGCGCTCCTTGCCGTCACGCAGCGCGTAAGCGAGCCCTTCGAGGATGGCGCGGTAGACATGCGCGCGGGAATGCGAATCATTGAAGCCGATGATGGCGCCGCGGGCTTCCGGTCCCGGGTAACGCAAGCCGGGTGACCAGAATGGCTGCAGGACCAACCCCTGGGAGCCGGGCGGCACTTTTTTGACCAATTCTTCAAACAGGTCTTCTGGCTCAACGCCCTGTTCCTGCGCAAACTGCCTTTCCCGCAGTCCAAATTCCTGTTTGAACCAACTTACCATCCAGTATCCGCGGTAGATCTGTAATTCCATGTTGTACGCATGCGGCACAGCAGCAGGGTAAGGCGGAATGAGAGGGATGATCTCGATATATTTTTTATGGGTCGTGTTGATGGTGGCCGTGGTGCCGTAGCTAAGGCAGGCCACATTGGGCGCAAGTGCGCCGGAACCGAGCACTTCACAGGCCTTATCGGCCGCCGAGGCGATCAGAGGCAGGCCGGCTGGCAGTCCTGTTTCCCGCGCGGCGAGATTTGTGATCTCGCCCAGCACATCACCAACGGGAACGATCTGCACCAATTTCTCCGGCTCGATAGCAAGCGCTTTCCAATACCAATGTGAAGGCGCAGCCCAATCCTGCTTCTTGTAATCGAGCGGCATGTATCCGACCTGGCTGCCGATGGAATCAATGAACCGGTCAGTCAGTTGATGGACCAGATAACCGGATAGATAGGTGAATTTATAAGTGTTTTTCCAAATATCCGGTTGATTTTTAACCAGCCAGTTTACTTCCGCTTCTGCCTGCAGGTAATTTACCGTCGGGCGCGCACCGATCAGATCAAATGCCAGCCCCCACAGGCCGCCAACCGGTTTGAAGTCTTCTTCTCGGCGCTGGTCCAACCAGACAATGGCAGGACGCAGCGGTTTTCCGTTCTTATCGAGGTTTACCACGGTCGCACGCTGTGTGGTGAGGGACGCGGCAGCAATATTCTTTGGATCTACCCCTTCATTGGCCAGCAACCCATGGCAGGCCTGGCATAAGGCCTTCCAGAAAACTTGTGGATCCTGTTCCGCGCGGCCGGGCTCATTAGAGAAATAGGGTTCAATGGGTATCCGTTCTTTCGCGATGAGATCGCCCTGCAGGTTGAACAGCAACGCACGAACGGATTGGGTTCCGCAATCTATCGCTAATAGTTGGTCTGCCATACATCCTCCAATTATGCTTAATCCGTGAACCCCCATCGTTTTGCGCTTTGCACCGCGTCCATATCGAGACCCAGTGTTCCGCCCGGGTTCATTATATTATGGGGATCGAAGTGCTGCTTCAACAATCGGATCACATCCATCCATTCTGTTCCGATCTGCCCTTCCAGCCAGGGGCCTGTCTGTTTGCCTATGCCGTGGTGGTGGCTCATCGCCGCACCTGACGCCTGGATCGCATCCAGAATACCGTATTGCAAGGATAGATAGTCATTGATGCCGGCATAACGGATGATGAAAATGAAATACAGGTTGGCACCCTGCGGATAGGCATGGGAAATGTGGGTCATGCAAATTGTACGCGGGCGCTGTTTGACAAAGGCACGTACCTGCGCGTGTACGTTAGGCAGCTGCTCCCAGGTGACCGCGCATTCAAGCGTGTCGATCACGATCCCAAAGTCGTTCAAATCTTCACGCATATAGGGATCGGTAAAGCGGGAATGCTCCCAGCGTTTGGTGACACTGAAAGGCGTCAGCTGCAGCGCGTTCTTTGCACGACAAACATGGTGGATCTTGCGTTTGACCAGGCGCGTGAAATCTTTATCTCCATCAGCGGTGCCAAGCAGCAAGCAGCGCTGCATGGGCTGGTATCCCAAGAGGCGCAGTAAACCGTCCGCGGGGGTATCGTGGATATGGTAAATGCGCATGGCAGTATCTGTTTCTTCGGGGTCTGAAAGGCGGAAAACAGATGGATAGCCGAACTCGCTCTGCATAATCTCGCGGTAGGCATGCACCGCCTCCTGCCATGATTTGAAGAGATAACTGAATCGCTGTGTGTTTGCCGGGCGGTGTTTGAAGACGCGCAGTGTGACAGATGTGAGGATACCAAAGGTGCCTTCGGAGCCGATCATGAGCTGGTCAAAATCGGGTCCGGTTGCCGCGCGCGGATGATCCTGGGTGCGAAAGGTGCCGACCGGCGTGATATATTCCTGTGAGAGGACGATATCCTCGATCTTGCCGTAGTAGGTGGAATTCTGGCCGGCACCGCGGGTGACGACCCAACCACCGACGCTTGCGTGCTCAAATGATTGTGGAAAATGGCCGCAGGTATAGCGGTCGGCGGCGCCAAAATGTTGCGGCGCTTGATTTAGCATCTCTTCCAGTGCTGGGCCATATATACCTGGCTGAACGGTGATGGTCTGGTTTTCTTCATTGAAATCAAGCACGCGCACCATGTGTTCGCTCATGTCCAGGCAAATGCCGCCGTGCGGGGCTTCAAAACCGCGGGTGACCGTTGAACCGCCGCCATATACTGTGATCGGGATGCGGTGTGTATCGCAATAGGAGACAATCTCTTTTATCTGCTGTGTGTCTTGTGGGGCTAGGACGAGATCGACAATGTTTTCCAGAATGCCTTCCCGCAACCGCAAGGCATCGATCATGCCAGCACCATAACTGGCGCGGAGGCGGTTGTATGTGTCGGCATACACATTCTGCGGACTGCAAACGCGCTGGAATTGTTCGATATGTTTGCGCTCAAGTCCCACCGGCAACTCATCTGGAATTTGCTCCAGGCAGAGCTCCGGCTTTTGAAAATCCGCGTCTGAAAGACCAAAGGTATCGCGGATCAGGGAATAGAAACCTTGATTGGGGTGTTTAAACGCTTGCGGATCGTGCCACTTAAAAAGTGAACGGTAGCTGTTAGGCGGTAAGGGGCCTTCGTACCAATTTGGTGAAAAATCTTTTTTATCTGCCATCTCTAGACTCCTTGATTAATCATGTCATCCGGGGCGCGGGCTGTATGCCTTTTCCCAAATCTGTTCGTATCGACGCCGCTCTTTCTGCCAGCGGTCATTGCTCCATCCCAAATCCTGTTGAACAGCTAACCGGATATCAGCCATCATTTCCCGCCCCCCCTCAGGGATAAGCATACCAATGCGTGTCCGGCGCAGAAGGAGATCATCGAGATGCTGGACGGCTTCGGCTTTCGCGGCAAACTTCAGCTCCGCCCAGATTGCGGGCAAGCCATTGATCCTGGCGAGGTTTGCGCCACGGTATTGGCGAAGGATATGGCTGGCTTCAACCCCAGAACGCCCGATCAGGCGCTGTTCAACGGCACTCATCCCGGCCGGTTGTTTGGAATGGCAGACGGGTTTGAGCATCGGCAGGTTCTGGTTTACGCGTATCCTCTGTCCGGCGGCACGGCCCACGGCCTCGAGCGTATCGCGCGCCATGATGCGAAAGGTGGTCAATTTACCGCCGCTGACCGTGACGAGCCCATTTTCAACCCACACCTGATGGGCACGCGATTCTTTGGATGGCGTATCCGCACCGGTATTGACGACGGGACGGAGGCCGGCAAAGGTTGAAATGATGTCGCGCTGTCCAATTTCACTACCGGGAAAGAGAAAAGCAATGCCTTCGAGGATATATTCGATCTCCGCCTGAGCGGCGTAAGGTTCAATATCTGGATGAAATCCATTATCGGCGTGATCGATGTCCGTGGTGCCAACCATAGATGTACCCTCCCAGGGAATGACAAACATGGCCCGTTTGTCCCGCGGGTGGAAAAATGTGACCGATTCCTGCACTGGCAGGCGTGAATATGGGAGGATGATATGGCTTCCGCGCAGCGGACGCAGTTTTTCCGGTGCGTTCAAGTCTTCCCGGACACTGTCACTCCACGGGCCGGAAGCATTGACCACGGCTTTTGCCCGCAGCTCGAAAGTCGCTCCGTCTTCGGAGACCATATCACGCGCAATGACCCCGCATACTTTTTTTTGCTTATCACGCAGAAACTGCACGGCTTTAAGATAATTCATGGCAGTTCCGCCATCCTGCACGCTTTCGCGGACGACACGGAATACCAGGCGGGCATCATCCAGCACCGCATCCTTATACCGAAATCCTTTTTGAAAACCCTTTTGCGATAAGCCGGGGATTCTCTTCTCCATTTGCGCGTATGGCAATGGACGATGATCCCACTTGCGACCCATGAGGTCATATATCCCCAGCCCGATGTTGAAGATCCAGGATGGAAATTGATATGATCGGTAATTTGGCAGATTGAAAGCAAGCGAGGTGACCAGGCAGGGCGCTTCGCGCAATAAACGCTCACGTTCAGTCACGGATTCATAGGTTACATGGTACTGCTTATTAAAGAGATAGCGAAAGCCACCATGCACTAATTTAGAAGAGCGGCTGGATGTTCCGAACGCGAAATCGTTCGCGTCTAACAGCAAAGCGCGAACCCCGGCTGTTACGGCTGAGCGGAAAACGCCCGCACCGGTGATACCGCCGCCGATAATAATCAGGTCCCAATCCTGCTGGTCTAATTGCGAAAGGGTTGCAGCGCGCCATTTCCGATCCCAGATGATGGTGTTCATTCTGATAATCCTTTCCATAGCTGCGCGCTTTCGCGCATGACACGCTCAGCCAACTGTCCTGCCTGCTCGCCATCTTTCCGCAAAGCTAACGTGTGTAATTGTTTATAGAAATTTCGGGAGTGGTCTCGTGTTTGCTGGCGGCTGAAATAAGGGATGCCGACGATCATGTACAAACGCCTGACACTATTGATGAAGTGCGTGAAAAAGGCATTTCCCGCATGGATCGTAAGCTGCCAATGCAATTCCCAGTCATAGAGCGCGTAATGGTCCGCTGATGGCGGCAAGCCATCAGCGCCAGCAAGAAAATCAACCAACTGCTGCGGCGCAGCGTTGACGGCCTCGCGCGTATAGGCCGGGGCGAGCAAAACGCGGACAGAGAAAAGATTAGCGAGGAAATTTTCCGGAAGCGGATCCTGGTATTGCGCCAGGGCGATCGTGACCCCCAGGTTACCTTCAACCCAGAAATCACGAACGCGGGTTGGTTTTCCGTGCTGGATCTCGATGAATCCATCCCTTTCCAGGCGCTGGAGCGCCTCGCGCAGGGTCGGACGGGTGACACCGAGTGACTCGGCCAGATCGCGTTCGGCTGGCAGGTGGGTATTAATGGGAAAGGTACCATCGAGGAGGGCCCTGATCAGGCGTGATTCAGCAATTTGTCCTGGTTTAGCGACGGGCTGCCAGTGTGTTTGGTTATCCATATAACTGATAAGAGGTCATACCAGTTATAGTATAGCAAAAAAATCCGCCATTGATCATGACGGATATCCTGTTTGCGTGGTGATACTA
The DNA here is from genome assembly GCA_964505585.1 of uncultured Pelolinea sp. GTDB lineage: Bacteria > Chloroflexota > Anaerolineae > Anaerolineales > Anaerolineaceae > Pelolinea. The sequence goes on from CAZDIS010000113.1 coordinate 5,572, forward strand.
TGCGTTGTATGTGGAAGCGGTTACATCACCGCCCTCGCCTGTCCAATTTGTATGAAAGAACTCGCCGCGCGGCTTATCTGTGCGCTCGTAGGTATGTGACCCGAAGTAATCGCGCTGCGCTTGGATCATATTTGCCGGGAGCCGCGCAGAGCGGTAGCCATCAAAGAAAGCCAGCGCGGAAGAAAAAGCAGGGACAGGCACACCGGCGTTAACTGCTGTGGTAACAACCCGGCGCAGGGAGGCGATGTTTTCATTTATTGTCTCCTGGAAAAATGAAGCGAAAAGCAGGTTCTTCAGCATTGGCTCCTGGATGAACGCATCGCGGATATGTTTCAGCAGCGCGGAGCGAATGATGCATCCATTCCGCCAGATATTCGCAATAGTCGCGAAATTCAGCTGCCAGCCATACTCCGCGGCTGCTTCCCGGAATAGCATAAAGCCCTGCGCGTACGAAATGATCTCGGCCAGATAGAGCGCGTTTTCCAGGTCATTCACGAAGGTCTCTTTGTCCGTAATTTCCAAATTATCCGGGTTGGAAAAATATGGTTGCGCCTGCACACGTTCCTCTTTCAACGCCGAAAGTGCGCGCGCAAAAACCGCTTCACTGATGAGTGTCAGCGGGATGCCAAGCAGCAAGGCTGATTCAGAGGTCCAGCGTCCAGTCCCTTTCTGACCGGCAGCATCGAGGATCTTTTCAACAAGCGGGTTTCCATCCTGATCCTGATGGGCAAGAATCTCGCCGGTGATCTCAACCAAGTATGAATTCAATTTTCCCTGATCCCAGGCTTTAAAGGTGGCAGCCATCTTCGGATACCCAAAATTCAGGCCGCGGCGCAAAAGTGAATATGATTCCGCGATGAGCTGCATGAAGCCGTATTCAATCCCATTGTGAACCATTTTGACATAGTGTCCAGCGCCATCTGAACCCATCCAATCGCAGCAGGGCACATCACCGTCCACTTTGGCTGATATGGCCTGTAAGATAGGGCGAACAGATTCCCAGGCAGCTTCCGCGCCGCCCGGCATGATGGAAGGGCCAAAGCGCGCGCCAATTTCTCCGCCGGAAACACCCGCGCCAATATAGTGAATACCTTTTTCTTTCAGATAGTCATGACGGCGAACGGTGTCCTTAAAAAAAGAGTTGCCGCCATCGATGATGACATCACCGGCTTCAATAAGCGGCAAAAGAGCTTCGATCGTCAGATCGACAGGTTTGCCCGATTTGATCATCAGCATGATCTTGCGCGGCCGGGAAATGTTTTCAACGAACGCAGGCAGCGATTTTGTGCCGATTATTTCACGTGCACCCACGCGATCTCTCATGAAGTTTTCCGTTCTCGCGTAGGTGCGATTATAGACTGCGACGGAGAATCCATGGTCGCTCATATTGAGTACAAGATTCTGCCCCATCACCGCCAAGCCAATCAAACCGATATCATATTTCTTCATTGCATACTCCTGTTTCTCCTTTATGTATAACATAAGAAAATAAAAAGACCATCCGCGAAAAACGAACGGATGGTTCTTGTTGGAAAAATATTTCGGCTAAGCCTGGTCATCTTTGATCACATCTTCCAATAGTTTAACTGTTTTGAGTGTGTTGTCTTCGATTGAAATGAAGAGCATGATCATCTCGCCATAGCCATACATGACAGCTGCGTAAAGCGCACCCAGAATAAGCACGCCGAATGACCCAAGCAGGCCGACGAAGAATCCCGCATTGGCATCATAACCAAGCATCGCCCACAGGTTGCCGCCCGCAAACGACGCAATCAGGCTACCTATTGCACCTAAAACTGCCAACGCGGCGGTGATGATCCCTAATACTTTTAATACTGTTGCAAGCACGCGAAGTACGCCAAATCTCTTTTTCATGATTACCTCCTATCGGTAATAAATCATTAATATTACTTCCTAATTATATACACAAACACGTAAGATTTAACAGATTAAAAGCCAAACGCATGGGTGAGGGGGGCACCCATGCGTCTGGTAACCCTTTTATAACATATAAACGGAGTTTTCGCAAATAGATTTTACAAGAAATTAATAATCCACTTTTTAGGGATTTTCCTGTGAATTTTTAAATAACTCAGCAGTTTCAACAGCTTGCTTAGCCGCGACGCGATTGGCTTCGGTGTCACTGCCAAACATGAGCGCCAATTCCTTCAGGCGCTGCGTGCCAGACAGGTTTTCCACGACCGTGCGTGTGCGCCCATCCTTGATCTGTTTAAAGACATGAAAATGCTGGCTGCCATAGGCAGCCAATTGCGCGAGGTGGGTTACGCACAAAACCTGATGGTTTCGGCCCAACTGCCACAATTTCTCGCCAACGATCGCGCCGACGCGGCCACCGATACCCTGGTCAATCTCATCAAAAATGAGCACAGGGATGGTATCTGCCTGCGCAAGGACATTTTTCAGGGCAAGCATCAGCCGAGAGGTCTCACCACCGGAGGCGATCTTAACCAATGGTTTCAAGCCCTCACCGGGGTTTGGCGCAATCAGGAATTCCACCAGGTCGATGCCACTGCGGTTGAAACGGACCTTCCTATTATCAGAAATTGGAACGCCATCCTCTGCTTGTTTGGTTTCCACCGCCGCAGAAAAACGCGCGCCAGCCATTTTCAAATCTGCAAGTTCGGTTTCTACCCGCTGGCCGAGCTGATTGGCGGCAGCGCGCCTGGATTCAGAAAGCGCGAGGGCGGATTTACTGAGTTCTTGCATCAATTCCGATTCCCGCTTTTCCAATTCAGCTATCCGCTCTTCCGCGTGGGCGATATTCTCAAGTTGTTCGACGGCGTGATCCGCGAAATCAAGAATTGCCTGTTCATCCGCGCCATATTTTTTCTTTAAAGTCGCGATCAGTGCCAGGCGGTTTTCCGTTTCCGTGAGGCGGCGGGGGTTGAATTCGATCTGGTCTATGTAATCCTGCAGCGTGAGACTGATATCCGCCAACTGTGCCGCCGCGGTTTCACTCTGGGCGGCCATATCTTCCAGGTCACTATCGATCCTGGCGAGCTGCTGGATGGATTTGGTCACCTCTCCCAGCATGCCGCTGATGGACAACGCGTCCGGGGTGCTTTCTTCGAGCAGAGTATAGGCGGCTTGCGCCAGAGAT
>CAZDIS010000114.1:0-8610 GCA_964505585.1 uncultured Pelolinea sp.
CCATCATCACATTCTTCACCAGGATCCTGAATACCATTTCCGCAGGATTCATCTGATTGACAATTGGAGCTGCAGCCATCACCATCAATGTTATTGCCATCATCACAGGTCTCGCCTGGATCCAGCGCGCCATCCCCACAATACGGCAGACATGAACCGTCATCCACCACTGCAGCTGGATCATAATTGGGTGCAAGCGGGTCGATGCAGCCTTCGATCTGGCAGCTTGCGCTGCATCCATCACCATCCACGGTCCCACCATCATCACAGGTCTCGCCTGGATCCAGCGCGCCATCCCCACAATACGGCAGGCATGAACCGTCATCTACCACAGCGGCCGGATCATAATTGGGCGCCAGCGGGTCGGTGCAGCCTTCGATCTGGCAGCTTGCGCTGCAGCCATCGTCATCCACAGTCCCACCATCATCACAGGTCTCTAATCCTGCATTATTAATAACGCCATCACCACAGTATTCTGTCAAACACGTGGCGTTACAACCATCGCCATCATCCGTATTGCCATCGTCACATTGCTCACCTGGATCGAGATTTCCATCACCGCAAAGCTGGCAGTTGACTGTTACCGTCGCTGTGTCGGAAAGGCCACTGCCTTCTATTGACGCGGTATTGGTATTAGCTCCCGCATCATCACAGGTGAAATCACGAGTATATGTGAACTCATCTGAATTACTGGTGTACCAATTACGGTAGGCCCCATCGCTATCGACATCTTCAACATGGATACGTGCCGGATCAGCCAGTGTAAAGCCCGCGCTGCCAGAATCACCGTACGCAGAGCCGACGTGGCCAGTAAAGTTCTGGATGGTCGCTGTGGCCGTATTTGTGAAACTGATATCACCAGAATATGGGATGATCGTTAGCGGGAATGAATAGGGGTAGCAGTGCGTTTCTCCACCCTGAAGGACTGGATAGGATGAAACGCTAACTGAAGCACTATCGAGAATAACAGAGGGATTATTATCACGCCATTGCGTTACCGTATCAACAATTGACAACCCTTCCGTCGCGATATCGCCATTATTGGTCACGCAGATCTCACCGCTGACAACCGCACCGGTGGGATTGCCGCCAATCTTGGTAACGTCGATCGTAAATGTTACCGATTCAGATTCCCCACTGGCTAAATTGACCGTCTCTGTACTGGCTGATTTTTCAATCTCCCAACTGGGGAAGCTGGTAAAACCACCGGAAGCTGTTTTGGTGACATTGATGATCGTGCCTTCATCGAAGGGATCATCGTCACAAACATCACCGAGCCCATCCCCATCGCTATCCAATTGGCCGGGGTTAGGCACATCCACACAATTATCACAGGCATTACCAAATGAATCGCGGTCATTATCTAACTGATCGGGGTTGTAAACCATGACACAGTTATCAATCGGCCAGCGGCCATCGAGATCATTGTCATAATTTAATGCATCCCACCACATGGGGTCACTGCTTGGACTGCTGAGATTGTTATAGATCCCGCACCATGGAGAGGGGTGTTCTGAACCACAGGAAGACCCCACTACACTCTTATCTTTTCCAAAAAACATACGGTTGCCAGTGATGAGGTTATGTACTACCGTCAGGTCATCATTGACCTGCCAACCATTTCCACCACCCAGATCTACGCCGCCATAGTAGTTATTGGCCAGCGCATTATTTTTAACGACAATGTCCGTTGATCCGCCTTCGATCTCAATCGCGTTATCGGTGTTATCAATGACATTGTGTTCAATCGTTATATCGTGCGAATCATAAACCAGGATACCAAGGCCAAAATGAATATAACCATCACCAGCCCATCGGTCATGGTCGTTTCGGAAGTCCTCGATGGTAGTATTGATGACTGTGCTGTCGGAGGCATTATTAAACACGATACCCGCTATCTGCGTACTGTTGTGAGACAAGGTCCAATCCGGGTCGCCGGAATAATCCATCAACCCATTGATCACCACGTTACGGATCGTGACCTGGCTAGCGCCATCGACATAGATGACCCCATAGTCCTGGGACTGATGGTAGGTTTCATAGTGATCGACATAATGGGCTGAATCGCCGAGCTCAAGATAATCCGGCGCGAGGAAGGTCGCGACAGAATTTGCGCCGCCATCAGAGCGGCCGATCAGGTTGACGCTCTTCGTAATCCAAACCTGTTCCTGGAAAGTACCTTCCAGCATAATATCACTGCCCGGCAGAGCGTGATTAACCGCACTCTGCACCGGTGTATCCCAATAACAAACTACGGCCATCTCCCCGAATTCAGGGTCTGCGGCATAGGAACAAGACCCATTGGTATTGGTCGGGTCAGACGCATAAAAACGGAAACGCGTGCCATCGGGCAGATCTGTACCGCCATTTAGATACGCATAAGTTGAAAGATAGGGATCATCCAAAAAACCAAGCGGATCACCATTGCAAGCTTGCTCAGTTTCAACAGAGGCCATGGAGAGCGGATTTCCTTCCTTATCGACCATGACCATTTCATTTTCAGCCAGTGCATCCACAATTTCAACCAGCGGCTCAGGGGCATCCTGCTCTGTAGTTTCTTCCGGAGGAGGCGCACATTCTTCTTCGTCGCACACCAATTCCGGATCACTTTCCGTTTCACACTGGTCTTCTCCTTCACACGCAAGATCAGGTTCGCAGGGCTGATCCCCGTCGCACACTGGCTCGTCCCCTGCTGCCGGGAGAGGTACGCATTCATCCAGGGCATCATTCGGGCAGATATCTTCGCAATTCAAGACACCATCCGCATCCGAATCCACATCCGGCACGCCGCATCCGCAGATACCTGGTTCATCTTTGTTCTCATCCTGAGGACAAAGATCGGTTCCCTCTTCACCTTCGACCTGTTCTTCATCAACCGGCCCTTCATCCTCGCCTTCTGCGGGCAGTTGTTCCTCTCCGTCTTCAACAGGATCCTCTTCAGCAGGCGTATCCGGAGTTTCCTCCTGCGGGGGATCCGCAGGATCCTCCTCAGGCAGACACTCACCCCCCTCACATTCATCGCTCATCTTGACCGGTTTAGAAAGCATCTGGGTGATCCAATCGCCATCGCTATTCATGGACAGAACAAGCTTAACAGCATCGTTCTCGGCTATGTTGCGTTCAGGTATGTTCCCAAGCAGTTCAGCATAGGGGCGGAACTTAATATCCACATCGAGAGCAGAGGACTCAACCACGGTATTATCAGGCGTTGCCCCAAGCAGTTCGGCATAGGGTCGGAACTGTATATCAATATTTAATCCTGATGGTTTGGCGATATGGTCTTCCGCGTAAACCGTGCCGATCTGGCTTAGCACCGGCGTTGGAATCAACCCCAACAGCATTGAGGCGACACCCATCACATGAGATGTTTTCTTTAAAAACCGTAACCTTGTATTCATCTTGCCCTCCGAGAACCCTTACTCCCTATTTCACTATTATTTATGATTTCTCTCATACTTATTAAATAAAAATCCGGTCATTTTAATACCATGACCGGTTTCGCTATTAGCTCGACTGCGCCTGGAATGGGTTTGGCGGCTTACCCCATAAAAGCGACCATTTATACGCGCAGCGTCAACGCTTTCAATATTTTTTATTTAATTGTAAATAAAATATAGCAATAATTCACGAATAAGTCAAGCATTTAGATCACTAATTTTCTGATTTTTCGAAGCGGGAATGAACTTTTAAAAATATGATCAAAGCAAACAATAGACTGAATGCCACCACCACTTTAACCCAATGAGGGCTCAGGGCAACAAAGGCCTGCCCCGCAATCCACGGCAGCAGCATCCCCCCGACCGAAGTCGCCATAAAGAATGTACCGGTCATGCTGCCCGTCAGACCCATTTGTTTTTCAGCATAGAGCGTGAGGGTTGGGAAAATGACTGCCATAAAAAATCCGGCACTGATGGAAGATACCCAAAGGATGGTTGAAGAGCCGGGCAAGAAAACAGCGATTAAAAAACTAAAGACAGCGCCGATGAAGGAAACATAAAGGATACGCGATACCTGAAAATGCCTGGAAAAGACCCCCACAAAGATACGGCCGAGCGCTAGCGCACCCCAAAAAAGGGCATTCAATAGACGGGCGGCAGTATCAGAAAACGTATAAGCGGTTGATGCCAGACTGAAAACCCAACCATTATATGTCACCTCTGAGCCAGTATAGAGCAGGAAAATGAGGGCGACAAGGTAGATCAATTCCTTTCTCACATTGGGCGCGGTGTGATCAGGATTGTTTTCTTCTTTTTTTCTTATTTCCAGACTGGGCGTATAGAGAAATAAAACAGCGAGGAAGACGCTGACCAGCGCATAGATCCAGTATGAACGGGCGTACTCGCCATGGTTTGTAATTACTAAAGAAATAACAAGCGGAGAGAGAAAATTTCCGACACCATTCAGAAAGCTCTGCGTGCTGACCCAGGGCGCTGGATTATCAGCATGTTCCCAGACAATGAAAGTGGACGCGCCGACAACCATGAATCCAAGCGTTATTCCGGATAGGAAGAGCACAGCAACCAACAGCCAAAGATCGCCAATGAAGGGTGTTAGCGCAAGGATGAGCGCCTGGATGATGAAACATGCCACCAAAAACAAGTGGGCTTTGCGGCGGTCGAACACCCTGCCGCTGAAAAAAGACCCGATCAAGAATCCGCCAGCCCTGGCGGTAAAGATCAAACTGATAGTATTGATCGGCACTGAAACCTGGGCAGCCAGGTCAGGCAGGACAGGGCCCAATGAGGAACCGATCAACCCAAATGTTGTCATGGATAGAATGTAGCCAATCGACCGCATCCAGGAAGCCAACCGTAAATATTGCTCTCTTGAAATAAACTTGATTTTCTTTTCCATTAGAAGGGGGGATTATAACACTTGAGATGGCGAAATATTAAAGGACCGCGTTCTCAGGGATGGTGATCGTGGTATTAAAGCAATCAATGACACAATCACGGCCGATGGGAAGCACCATCATCGGGTCCGTATGCCCGAAGTCGAGCCTGGTGAAAAGGGGCAGGTGCGGGCGCGATAATTCATTCTTGACAAAACCAGTGAGCATACGGTCATAATCCTGAAATACAGATACGGGCACATTCCCACCGGGGCGCCCAAAGAGGATGGCGTTAATTTCCTCCAATATCCCACACGCCGCAAAAGCCCGCAAGATACGTTGAACAGCTTCAGGGGAGGGGGCTTCCTCGGAGGTTTCAAGAAAGAGGACAGCGTTTTTCCAGACGGACGGATCAGGCCAGAGCGGCGTCCCACGCAGCCAATCCAACACCTCAACACAACCACCGATCAATCTGCCTTGATGGACACCCTGGCCCTGCAGGCACTTCCACCCGGCGGAAGGATTCTTTTTCCTTTTCTGTGCCTGCAAGGCGGGATCAGACCAATCGAGCTTTTCCGCCGTCCATCCATCCATATTTACTGGCACTTCGCCTATCGGTTGATCAGAAAATAACACCTGCCACACCGCGCGCCGCATATAGGGAAAGATGCCGCCATTTTCGGCAAAACCAGCCATGATCGATGGACCGTAGAAAGAACCCAACCCGGCTTTGTGGCACATGAAATGCGAAACGGTTGTATCTGAATAACCCATGAAGATTTTCGGGTTTTTACGGATGACGTCAAGATCGAGATAGGGGATAAGCCGGATCGAATCCTCGCCACCGATGGTGGAAATAATCCCATCAATAGCTGGATCTGCGAAAGCCCGCATCAGGTCATCCGCACGCGCTTGGGGATTCTGATGTAAGAAGTGAGGACTAGAGAGCGTATGCGGCATTTCCACCACACGCACACCAAATGCTTCTTCCAGCTGTGCTTTTCCAGTTTGATAGCGATGGGGAAAGGTTGCTGGTCCGCCCCAGGAGAGGGTGACTGCCGCCAGCGTGTCGCCTTCGCGGAGCACCGGTGGTTTAGTTAAAGGTGTTTGCATTTTTTAGCTTTATTTACATATTAAGACATATCTTCGGTTTCGATCCTTTTTCTAAGCGCATCCAGAAAATCCGCCGCGCCAGCACCATCAACCACACGATGATCACAAACAAGAGTCAATATCATTTTCCTGCGCCGTTTGATGTTCCCGTTCTTTTTTATTTTGAAAGCATCAAACACCTCACCCACACCCAGGATCGCGGATTGCGATGGGTCAATGATGGGGACAAACTGGCGCACGCCTTTCATCCCGAGATTGCTGACAGTAAATGTGCCTCCAGAGAGCGCATCCGGTCTTACAGAACGGTCTTTACACTTATCCGCCAGTTTCTTGATCTTTTTTGTGATATCAACCAGGGTAAGCTGATCTGCCTGGTGGATGACAGGCACATACAGACCATGCCGGGTAGCGACCGCAACAGCGATATTCGCGTGCTGAAAACATTCAATGATTTCGCCGGCAAAGCGCGCATTCAGGCGCGGAAAATCCTTTAGAGTGGCTGCTGCCACTTTAACCAGGTAAGCCGTTATCGTGACCCGTACCTTTGGGTCCGTTTTGTGTTTCTTGATATTCTTTATTATCCGCTCAGCTTCCACTTCCATGGAAATAGAGAATTGCGGCATTGCTGCTGTTGATGCAGCCACGCGCTCCGCCGTTATCTGTTCGATCCGGTTGGGCTTCAGTTCGATAAAAGGGATACCGCTGGGCGTGCTGGCTGGCTCTCTTTTTACTAATTGCAATACATCCTCGGCCGTGATGCGTTCACCACCGTCTTTGGGTGAAAGGGCGCTAATGTCGATCTCATTTTCGCGGGCAACACGTTTGGCGTTTGGAGAAATGCGAAGGCGATCAACATCCTTCCTGCCAGCCCTGGTCGGCTGAACTGATGGAGATTGCTCAGCGACCACATCAGGCGCTGTTACCGGCTCCTGGTCTGACAATACCGTCTGCCAATCCTCCCCTTCTTTCCCCACCACGGCAACCAATTCCCCCATCTGGATGGTTTTACCTAATTCAGAAAAAACAGCCAGGAGCACGCCATTCACCGGACTTTCGAGCTCCATCATCGCCTTGGCGGTTTCCAATTCCGCAATCACATCTCCCCGTTTTACAGGGTCACCGACGGACTTGACCCAGCGCCCAATGGCTGCTTCCTCAACCGACTCACCCAACCGTGGCAATAAAATTTTTGTAGCCATTTTATATATCCTTTAAGACCTGATAGACGGCATCCCGAATATCATCATACTGCGGAATAACTTCCTTTTCTGATGCTGGACCGAATGGGATAGGCGTATTTGCCGCGCTCACCGTTACCACGGGCGCATCGAGATAATCAAACGCTTTCGAAGTGATAACCGAAGAGATCTCGGAGCAAACGCCGCCGCGCTGAATGTCTTCAGACACCAGCACAACGCGATTGGTTTTTCGCACGGAGGCAAGGATCGTTTCCTCGTCCAGAGGAACTATGGTACGCGGGTCAATGACTTCACAGGATATGCCTTCTTTCTCCAGCGCGTGCGCCACAGCAAGGGCGCGATGCATCATAACCAGGGTTCCGATCAAAGTTAGATCAGTCCCCTCTTTGCGAATGACTGCCTGTCCAAACGGAATTGTATATTGTTCCTCAGGCACCTCCGCGCCGATATCTGTAATGGTGTTATCTGAAAGGGCTTTTCCCCCGCCGGGTGAGGCGGCGCCGTACAACAGTTTATGTTCCAGAATAAGGACCGGGTCATTCATGCGCATGGCGCTAAGCATGAGCCCTTTGGCATCATAAGGCGTTGCAGGCATTGCCAGATACATACCAGGCGTGTGCATAAAATATGCTTCCACGCTTTGGGAATGCTGCGCTGCGCGACCGGTCGCACCCTGCGGCGCACGCATGACGACCGGCACGCTTGCCTGCCCACCCGACATCAAACGCAATTTTGCCGCTTCATTTACAATCTGGTCCATGGCACAAAACATGAAGTCAGCATACTGGAATTCGATCACAGGCCGTAAACCTGTGAGGGCCGCACCAATCCCAAGGCCCATAAAGCCGGCTTCTGAAATCGGCGTATCCCAAACACGTGTGGGGCCAAACTTCTCCAGCATTCCATTCGATACATGAAACGCACCATTGAAACGGCCCACATCTTCACCCATAAGGATAACGCTCGAATCTTTTTCCATTTCCTGGATCATGGCCTCACGCATCGCGTCTGAAAGAGATAATTTTCTCACGCCGCACCTCCTGTTATGGCTGTATCTTCATATATATATTGCAGGTAATCCTGCGGACCGACATGTTCACCTGATTCAGCAAACGCGACTGCATTTTCGATCTCTTTTTCAACCTGCTGTTTGATCTTCGCCAAGTCATCCGCAGTTAATTTTTCCTCCAGTAATACAGCTTTTTCGAAGCGTTCGATCGGATCGAATTTTTCCCATTCTTCAACCTCTTTTTTATCGCGATAAGATGCAGGCTCAAAGCGCGCATGCCCCCGTATGCGATAGGTGATGCATTCCAGCAGGAAAGGCCCCTTACCGGACCGAGCACGAGAAATAGCTTTTTTCGCAGCCCGGTAAACAGCGGAGACATTATTTCCATCAACCGTTTCGCCCGGAATGTTATAACTGCAGCCGCGCGAGGATAGGTCGGTCACCGCTGACACGAGATC
>CAZDIS010000115.1:0-8600 GCA_964505585.1 uncultured Pelolinea sp.
GGGTTTAGCGAGGGGCTGATCCGCCTTAAAATCCCTTTTTGCTTATTGACATTTCGTGTTATTTTGGTTAATATTTGATATACAATTATATAAGAACGAACTGAAGGCAATGAAACTGCGCTTATAAGTGGTCGCTTTGATGGGGTAAGCCGCCAATCCCATTTGAAGCGCAGCGGAGCCAATAGCGAAACCGGTCATAGACGCATTCTGGCTGGTTTTTTGTTTAAGCAAGACTATAAGTAAAGCAGGGCAGGTCGAAGCATGGAGGGCGAAATGAAGAGGGTACAAAGGCGGTGGTTCCACATTCTGGCCATCAGCATGTTGCTGGTGGTGATACCGGTCGGGACGGTGTACGCTGGAGAGGGCGGCGGAGGGGGCGGAGATAGTGCGGCGATTGATACTGAAGAAGAAACACCGCCGGAAAATCCTGGCGTAGGTGAGAGCCAGAATGAGATCCGTTCAGAAAGTGTGATGTGGGTGCTGCCGTACGGGGATGCGTATTTCGTCAGTGTCAACGAACAGGACCATATCTATTTAGACTGGGAGGGCGTGGATATCGCGTCGACGAACGCTCCAGTAGAAGGGGTGCTAACGTTGAATACATTGTGCGGCGGCGGGGGCGGCCTGGGCGCTTGCATGCAGGACAATACGGATATTGTCGATCCCAGTCAGATGACCCCTGCGGAACTGGGATTACCGATTGTGGATGTTGGCGCGCCTGGATATCAGAACGATTGTGATCAGCCCGGCAACGATTGCCAGAAAGTGGATGGCGGTGTGAATAACGGAGGCACTTTTTCTCCAACAAATAATCCGACCGTTGTGGTGGTCAAAGCTGGCCCCGGCCAATTTTTCTACGTAGAAAATATGGCTCCCTGTGATCCTGCGACCATGCCTTATTGTGTAACCTGGAATGCGGATGAGACCATAACAGTGGTCAGGAATGGATCTGGCCCCAGCCGGAAAGAGATCTCCAATATCCAATTCTGGCATACCAGCTATTCCCCACAACCCATACCGGATCCAGACAATCTGTGTCCGGACGTGTACATTGCCCCAGGCGCTATCACTGTCAGCAGTTCGCAAGTCGCACCGGGATTTGCGGTGGTGGCCGGACAGGATCCAGAAAGGAATGGCGTCACACTGGAGTGGTTTTTCAGCCTGGACCCGACGGTCGTAACTTACGAGACGTGGGAGGTAGTAGATAGAGAATGGGTTGCCTGCGTGGAAGGCGCGGCCGGTGGTGATGATAATGATGGATGCCCTGATGGATGGCATGCTTTGTATCATGAGCACTGGGGCTGCGTGCCTCACGATATTGTATACCGGGAAGAGATCAATGACCTTTCCGCGCTGGCTAGTTTAAGCCTGGATTCACGCGTGTGGATCAGTGAAGAGCTGAACGCGGCCTACCCCGGCGCGCATCTAATCTATCCTGACTGGGGCCTGGACGCGCCTGAGTCATGCGGCTGGGTTGGCGATTCATGCATGATCACGTTTACCGCACGGTTTGAGATGAGGGACCCGGGGACGTATGATGTGAAAATGATGGGCGAGACTTCCGGTACGCAGGCCACCCCTCCGCGGAGTTTTGATGAGGTGGCCGGCGCGGTAGATGTCTATTTGATGGACAGTTCGGCGATCAGCCCTTCGATCCCCGTTACACCATAAATCGCGTTTAGATTCCACAGCTGCCTGCCTGCCCTGACCCGGTGGGCAGGCTTTATTTTGGCCAGAAGGGTGCTCTGGCGCGCCAGAGTGCCTGCCAACATGCTTCGTGTTTTTATCTTACAATAAATAAACGTGAAAAATTTATTTTTAAGCGCATGATCACACGTAAAGGCATGGTGCATGGTTATTTTATCGGTCAGTGATATTGTAGGTAAAAAGCTGTATGACGAATCAACACCGCAGGTTTTTAAGGATGTGGATATTGTCATCGCCTGCGGCGATCTTCCATATTATTACATCGAGTTTCTGGGCGACGCGCTGAATACGCCGGTGCTGTTTGTGCGCGGAAATCACGACGCCGGGGTTGAGTATGGATGGAAAAGGGAGCGGACACGCCCGCTGGGCGCGGTCAATCTACACCGCCGTGTGGTCCGGCGTGACGGCATCATCTTTGCTGGGCTGGAAGGCAGCATGCGTTACCGGGATGGCAAATACATGTACAGCGACCGCCAAATGTGGTTGCTGGTGATGGCCTTGATCCCGAAGCTGATCTGGAATAGAGTGTTTCATGGACGCTGTCTGGATATTCTGGTCACGCACTCACCGCCCTTCGGCATTCACGACCAATCAGATCTGCCGCATCAGGGGTTCAAGGCGATCCGCTGGCTGATCAAAAAATGCCAACCTGATATCCATTATCATGGGCATGTACGCGTCCGCAATAAAGAAGAAGTCGAAACCTATTTGGGAAAAACACGCATCATCAATACTTACAATCATCGCGTGGTCACCTATGTTCCCGGACGCCAACCTTCGCGACAACAGAAAGCATCCGCAAATGGCAAATAGAAGCACAAACAGGGTAAAGGCGCAGCAGCAATTTGAGAGCGCACGGCGCAAGGCAAAGATCCACGCTCTGCTAGCGGCTGTCAGCGGAAAAAAGGATGACCTGCTCTCGTATGACGCGATTCGCCAGAAAATAAAGATGTCCGGGCTGCACCGCCGCTACCGGGACGATATCCCGCTTTCCGCCATCAAAGGCAGTGTGGGGCGCTACCAGGACTTCAATGATGAGTTTTTTCCGCTCTCGGACAGCAATGAAAAGCGCTGGGTCCGGCTGCGGGTGGTGCAAGAGGAAGAAGGTTTACCGCCTATTGAAGTGTATAAGGTGAGCGGCGTATATTTTGTGCTGGACGGCAACCACCGGGTTTCGATCGCGAAAGAGATGGGGATGGATACGATCGAAGCGTTCGTGCAGGAATTCAGGACGAATATTGACATCACGCCGGATGATGATTATGACCGGGTGATATTAAAAGCCGAGCGCGCGGAATTCCTTGAGCAGACCCATCTGGACCGGTTGTTCCCTGATCTGGATTTTAGCGTGTCTGTTCCCGGGCGCTATCCGGTCCTGTTCGAGCACATTCGTGTACACCAATATTTCATGGGGCTGGAGCAGAAACGAGATATTCCTTTTGATGAGGCAGTATGCAGCTGGGTGGAGAATGTGTATCTGCCGGCGATTGCAGACATCCGGCGGGCGCGGGTGCTGGTTGATTTTCCGGGGCGCACGGAGACGGATCTCTACCTGTGGCTTAAGCAAAATGCCGCCCGCATTTCACCGGCGCGCGGTTGCAGCGGATGGCTGCGGCAAATGTATATCGTGATCCATCATTTCATCACCCGAAAATAGATTTACCTGTAACGAATTCTTTTCCATGACACCTGTCATGGTGGGCGTTAATAAAACCACAAAGAATCATGGGGGAGATATGCCTGCCGGCACTGTTACCGGCGGAGAGACTTGCTTATGTTGTTGGTAAACATGGAAACAAGGAATGCCCAATGAAAACGATATTGAGAAATTTGATAATTTTGGTACTGGTTATCTTGCTGGCGGGCTGTGCTGATGCGGAAGCGCTGCCCGGGGAAGCGTTAAACTTGACCAATAACGAATCCGCATCCGGAGAGGTTGAGGCAGCGGATGTGGCTGATATGCGAGAGGCGCTGGCCGCCAGGATCACTTACCCCGTGGTGGATACGGGCCAGGAAATCTGTTTTGATAACGCGGATGGCATTGCCTGCCCCGGGCAGGAAGAAGCGTATTACGGGCAGGATGCGCAATACAGCGGTCTTCAGCCGGCATACGCGGATAATGGCGACGGGACGGTGACGGATCTAAACACGGGGTTGATGTGGATGCAGGATGCCGGGAAAAAGGTGACCTATTTTAAAGGGATCGCATCGGTGGATGGATTCAGCTTTGCCGGATATGATGACTGGCGCGTGCCGACCATCAAGGAGCTGTAATCGTTGATGGATTTTTCGGGTATTGATGCTTGGATTCTGATTAAGATATACGAAGAATGGATGATTTGGTTTTCAATGCCATTGCATATCTGGCAGGCGCTTTGAAAGATGGTTATTGGAGGATGGTGAATATTTGTGTGCGAATGGCATCACCATCCACTGTGAAAGAATAGCGGGCGTTATCGGATCCGATCCCAAGGGCGATGGTTTGGCCATGGGTGGAGCCCGGTTCGGCGATGACATCCAGGGCATCGTATTCCCAGGTGAAATGCTGCGGGTCGGTGACCGCAACCGCGGCGACGATATCCCAGATCTTGAATGGGCCGCCAGACCATTTTAAAGATTGCTCCCATAAGGGGATGAGGACATCCATTCCGGGCTTTGTGCTGCCGGATATGCGCTCCAGATCGGATCGGCTGATATGGATGTCGTTGGAGCCGTCAAGGGAGACAACGGTGATGGGGATGCCGGCATTGAAGACCTGTTTAGCAGCGAGCGCATCGACGAAGATATTCCATTCGGCGGCTGTGTTGTCCGCGTGGCCGGACGCTTCACCCAGATTTCCGGGGACGTTGAACGCGCCGCCCATGATAACAACACGCGCAATTTTATTGGTGATGCCCGGGTTCTTGCTGAGGAGGATCGCAATGTCCGTCTGGGCGCCGGTGACAAGCAACACGACCGGTTGTGGCGCTTGATCGAGAAGGTGAAAAAGAAGATCGGCGCCATTAAAATGTGGATGGTCGCTGGACGCGTCGGGCAGGGAAATACCCCAGAAATCATCCGCGCCGGCACGCCAGGTTTCAGGGAATTGTTTGGCGGCTGGATCGAGGGATGATACCGCCCCGACACCGATGGGGACACTATCATAATTTAGAACATCATAGATGAAACGCTGCCACTTATCCAGCGAGCGGGTGGGGCGCTGTTCGCCGTAACTCTGGATAACCCCGATCACGTTGATGTCTGGATGGTTGGTGAGATATACCATGGTGGCGATATCATCGGGCGCGCCGTCATGGGAGAAGATCAAGGGGATGGCATCGTCAGATTTGGGAACGGGGGGAGGGGATGACGGTGGGAGAATGATGTTTTCATCTGCTGCGAGGACTGGCGGGGGTTGATCTGTGGAGGTTGCAGCGGCGGGAGCGGATGCGGTAGGCAAAGGGTTGCCTACACAGGCAGAAATGCACAGCACGGACAGTGCCAGAATGCCGATCCTCTTAAGCGGATTGCGCAAAGGTGCCTCGATCAGTAAATTCCTGGAAAGAGCTTATATTTCACTTGTTCGCGATATGCCGCGTAACTATCCATACCTTTGAGAAGCATATCTTCTTCAAATTTAATGCGCCATACCAGGGATAAGCAAGCGATGAGCGCGGGGAGGAGACCCCAAAAAGAACCCAACGCGATTGGGAGGCCGAGGATCATCCAGATGGCACCAGCATAGAGCGGATGGCGCACTTTGCCATACAGGCCGGTGTTGATGAGCTGCTGTTCCTGATTGATATCGAGAATCTTGGAGGCGTGCGCGTTCTGGTACATTGATAGAAGGACGATTACAGTCCCAGCAGAGGAGATGAGCAGGCCGATGATGGTCAGCCATAATGGCAATTGCGGCCAGCCGAAACGGCGACCGAGTGATGGTAGAAGCAATGCGCCAAAGAAGCCAGCGGACATAATGGGCATGATGAATCGGTCTGAGCCTGCTGATTTTTTTGTTGCTGCCGTGAGGCCCTGTTTTTTTAGTTTCATGCGGTTGCGCAGCACGCGCGGGTTTACTTTATTGATCCGATAATAACCGATGCCGAGGATGAGACTCAATGTGACCACCAAGAGCCAGGCCTGCAGCCATCCCCAGTCCTGCGCGACCGGGAAGAGGAACAAGCCAATGAAGAATGCCGCGTAGAAAGGGATGATAGCGATTACGAAAGGCGATAAAGGTTTATCCAATTCATCCATCATAAACTCCTTTCAATATATTATTATTTTTTTGCCGCGTTCAACGCGGCCATCCGCATCAATCAACCACAACCATTTTTGCGTCTTCCGCCTTTGCAACAGCCACGCCGCGTTCAATGTTCACTTTGGAGAGAAGGAAAATGCCGCCGATGAAGAAGATGACGAGTGAAATGATCGCCAGGCGGCTGTTGCCGGTGACCTGGTTGATGACACTGAACAGGATCGGGCCGATGACGGTATTGAATTTTTCGGAGACGCTGAAGAATCCATAGAATTCCGCTGATTTGCTTTTAGGCAGGAGCGTGCCCATGAGCGAGCGGCTGAGGGCCTGCCCGCCGCCCTGCACCGTGGCGACAGCGAAGCCAAGCAGGATGAAGTGCCACTCTTTGCTCATGAAATAGCCAATGATGGAAATGAAGGTGTAGACGACCAGGGCGAGATAGATCGACTTCTTGACACCAAGCTTTTTGGAAATCTTGCCGAATAGAATCGCGAAAGGCGCAGCGACAAACTGCACCAGCAGGAGTGTGCCGATCAGGATGGTGGAGCCGAAGCCGAGATCAGAACCGAACGCGACCGCCATGGTGATGATGGTGCCGATACCGTTGGCATACACAAAAAAAGCAAGCAGGAACAGGAACAGGTCCTGAAATTGCCTGATGTTCTTGAGCGCCTTGAAAAAGCGCTTGAACCCGACGGTGATGACATCCATGCCGGCTTCGCTTTTTTCGATCTTACGCACAGGCTCTTTGACGTGGCGGAAGATGGGGATAGAAAAGACTGCCCACCACACAGCCGCACTGGCCAGACTGATGCGCATCATCAACTTGATGGCTTCCTCGCCATCCATATTGGGCAGGAAGATACCCGGGCCGACAAAAATCATGGCGACGTTGATCAGCAACAGCAAGCCGCCGCCGATATAACCCATGGCATAACCGCGCGAGGAGACCTCATCGATCTCATCATCATTGGCGACATGCGGCAGAAGCGCGTCATAAAAGACGAGTGAGCCGGCAAAGCCGATAGTACCGAGGATGTAAAGCACGCTGCACAGCAGCCAGTCATCCGGGGTATCAACCAGGTACAAGAGCGCGGTGGAGACCACGCCCAGCGCGACAAAGAAAGCCATGAAAGTTTTCTTTGACCCGCGGAAATCGGCGATGGCACCCAGCACCGGGCTGATGATGGCGGCGATGAGCGAACCGATGGCGACCGTGTAGCCCCAGAGTGTGAGGGCGGCATCGGTGGCGATGTACATGATGAAGTAATTGGGCAGGATGGACGCCATAATGGTGGTGGCGAAGGCGCTGTTGCCCCAGTCGTACATGGTCCAGGCGCGAATGGCTTTGGCTTTCAGTTTGTCGGTCATTTTTTTCTCCTAGATAATATCTGATGATGTATGATACCTGAATATAGGTTAAACCTGTGTTAAGTATATGTTAGCGACCACTGTTTGTTTTTGCGACCGGATAAGCGAGGATAAACTTACGCCCCCATTCCTCATTGTTTCCTTTTTTAATGCAAGTTTGGAGTACGAGGTGATGCTTTCCTTTATACACACGTTTGAACACATCGGACGCGCTGCAGAGCTGGTTGGTTTTCAGGTCGATGAAATTGGTGCGGGTGTCGCGCGGGTTGATGGCCTGGTATTCAAGCATTTCGCGGACTTTGTAAATGCGCGTGTGGCCGAAACCATCCATAACATGGACATCGTCCCCCAGATTGACATCATGGAAGAGACGCCCGCCCAGGTAATTATGGGCGACCAGGCCAATGTTGCCGTGTTTGGAAGCCAGCTGGAAATTGGTAGCAGTATTAGAAATATTTGAGACGTATTCAGGCCGGCCATGGGGCTGATCGACCACGCGCAGAAAGCGGTTCTTGCCGAAGTAAACACCGCTGACGCCCTCAATTGGGCGTTTGCTGGTTTTTCGCGTATTGTTCCTAGAATCCTTATTCTTGAAGCGCATATATTTAATTGTATCTATGAAGGTTGAAAAAGCAACAGCAAAACGCGATCTCAGGCAGAAACAATTCGGTTGATGTAAAGTTATGGATGATGAGGGGAAGTGATCATTCAAAAAAATAAATGATAATTATGGGATGATTGTGTATACTGATGATTGTAAAAATCAGGATATGATTAAATCAGGCACCGGTAGATAATCTATGCGATCAGACGTTAAACCGAATAGTGAATATCACGATTACGAATTCAACCTGCGGGAACTGGCGGGCTCGATGGGCGATTTTGGGACGTTGTTCCCGCTGGCGGTGAGTTATATCGCCATCAACGGGTTGGACCCTGCCGGGCTGTTTGTGATGCTTGGGCTGACAAATATTGTTCTTGGGCTGATCTATCGCCTGCCGATGCCGCTGCAGCCGAAAAAGATCATCGCAGTCACGGCGATCACACAGCAGTGGCAGCCATCGCTGATCTATGCTTCTGGATTTGGGTTGGGAGTTTTATGGATCTTTCTATCCATTAGCGGCTTGCTGAAGAAATTGGTCAAGATCACGCCGGATTTCCTGGTGCGTGGGGTGCAGCTGGCCCTGGCGCTGACGCTGGGCTGGCAGGCGCTGCAATGGATGCGGCCGGCACCGCTGCTGGGCATTGCGGCGATCGCAATCGTGGTGGCACTGCGACAAAACCG
>CAZDIS010000116.1:0-8586 GCA_964505585.1 uncultured Pelolinea sp.
TTTTCGGTGATGCCGTTCAGGTCGCCGATGCCGCTGGCGGTGGTGTCGTTGAAGGAGCGCGGGTAGATCTGGTAGATGACCCCGTCGCGCCACCAGAGAGATTGCTGCATAGAATTCCTCCTGTGTTTTTAATGATTGTATAACAGGATGGGGCGGCGGGAGGGGATTCGGGTATAATTTGCGAGAAGCCCCCGTAGCTCAATGGACAGAGTACCTGACTTCGAATCAGTTGGTTGCGCGTTCGAGTCGCGCCGGGGGCGCTAACTTTTTAATAGGTTGCGCGTTCCCCCGTGCCGAGGGCGCACGAAGGGGGCAGACAAGTGGATTCCCGCTTGCGCGGGAATGACAAGCAAGGCGGGAATGACAAGCAAGGCGGGCAAGCGGCGGCCGAGGGCGCTAATTTTTTAATGAGGTTGGGTTTCTCATTTTTCCGGGTTGCGCGTTCTCCCGTGCCAAGGGCACACGAAGGGGGCAGACAAGTGGATTCCCGCTTGCGCGGGAATGACAAGCAAGGCGGGAATGACAAGCAAGGCGGGAATGACAAGCAAGGCGGGCAAGCGGCGGTCGGGGGCGCTAACTTTTTAATTGGGTGCGCGTTTACCCATAGGGTATACCCAAAGGGCACAGGCAGGCGAGCAGCGGGTACATTCATCCAGATTGACTCTGCTGATAAACAATCACAAATCTAAGTGAACTCACACTTGATGAAAATTGCGATAATCTGCAGTGAAGCCAGGGAAGCTTGATGCGCGGTTGATGAAAATTGCTGTTCTGAAGTAATCCAGCCAATTCGCGTCTTTTTCGACGAGCAGGGGTTGTAACAATTGGCAGACAAAAATAACGCTCAATCAAAGGTTACAATGAGAAACAGATATGGATCATTTTTTTAAACAGCAAACAGCGATCATCACCGGCGGGAGCAAGGGCATCGGGCGGGAAACCGCGCGTGTATTAGGGAGGGCCGGATGCCGGGTGGTGATATCGGGGCGGGACGCGGACGCGCTGCAGCGTACGGCAGGCGATTTTCGGAAAGAAGGGATCGATGTGCTAGCGGTGGCGGGGGATGTGACCGTGCGGGAGGACTGCGAAGGTTTGGTAGATAAAACGGTGGCACAGTATGGGGGCGTGAATATTTTAATCAACAACGCGGGTAAATCGATGCGGGGGTTTTTCGCGGAGACGGACCTGGACCTGTTCCAAAAAGTGATGGACATCAACTTTACCGGGGCGGTGACGATGACCAAGCTGGCACTTCCTTATATCAGGAAAGCCCAGGGGAGCATCGTTTTCATCTCGAGTGTGGCCGGGCTGAAAGGGCTTCCGGCAGGCGCCCCCTACAGCGCGTCGAAGATGGCGCTGAAGAGCTTTTCGGAATCACTGCGTTCGGAGCTGAAGGGAGAGCTTCACGTTGGTATTCTGTACGCCGGCTTTACGGAGAACGACCCGGGCAAGCAGAAATTCAACGGCCAGGGCGAACTGATCCCGGCCAAGCGGGAAAAATTTGCCTCCACACAGGTGGAAGTGGCAGAAGCGGTGACGCAGATGCTGCGCAGGCGCAAACGGCAGACAGTGATGACGCTGACCGGGAAGCTGGCAAACTTCGCTTACACGGTTTTCCCGCGGTTGTCGGAGGAACTGATCATCTGGTATTCACGCCGGACGAGCATGTTCGGAAAAGATGATGTATATAAAGAAAAATAAGCACTCTGTTCATCTGTAAAAGCTATTCGACCGAAGCGCTTTGATAATTCAACTCACACTCCTCATAATATAATAACGGTCATGTATAAGCGGCCTACACCGATGCCCTGGATGCGATCGATACTGTTCCTTGGTATTCTGATTACACTGACAGCGCCCTTCAGTCTTGTCGCGCGCGAGACCGCGCATCTGAAAAATGGTTATTTCTGGCCATATTTTTACCGCGAGGTGGAGCGGGATTCACTGGATATTGTCTATATCGGCAACTCGCACAGCAAGACGACCTTCATCCCGGAGGTAATCGACCGGCTGCTGGAGACAAAATCCCTCCATGTCAGCACGGTGGGCGCAAGCATCTACCAAGCACAATTTGAATTCCAGGAAGTGCTCCAATATCAGGACCCAAAACTCATCATCCTGGAAGCGAACCCGATCTATTCAGGATCGCCATCCAACGATCTGAAATCCTGGCATTATTCATTCTTCTATGCCATGCCGTTCAGCGCCCGTAAATTGTTCTATGCTCACCGCTTTTTCAGAGATGACGATCTGCTGAAATTCTATCTACCATTCACCAGCTACCACGCCGACTGGAAGAACCCTGACCAAGCCAGAGAACGCGCGAAAGAAGTGCTTGAAATCATCAAGCAACGGAGGGATGCTGAATGGCACGTTGAGCTGCCTTCCCAGGGATATGAAAATTACCTTGTTTCTCTTCCGTTGGAGACAGATCTGGAGGCGAACATGGAAACTGACCACTGCCCCATCCCCGATTTTGAGGAGCGCCTGCAGATTACAGAAACATTGCTCCAGACAGCAGCGCGAGATGGGCAGCGAGTGGTGATCATGGAAACACCGCAATTCGTGAATCCTTTCGTGGGATGCAGATCCCGAACAGCGGATTTGGCTGCACGCTATGGTGTGGAATATATATCCCTGCTGGATGATGCACCCCGCCCACCGTTGTGGTTTGGCGACGATGAGCATATGACCCAGTTTGGGGCGTTGATCGCCAGCGTAGAAACCGCGCAATACCTGGCTGAGATACTTGATATCTCGATCAACAAAGAAATGCTGGCCATCTACCAGCGCTATTTCTTCACCGATTACACGCTTGCGCGGGAGGGGGATGTGGTTACGGTCACGCTTTTCCCCGAAAACCCGCAAGCCATGGCAGACATGAACATCACCTGGTATGGGATGCACAGCGGCGAAAGTTTTCTTGAGGTAGGGGGGATCGAGATGGTTCGTTTGCGTTTTACCCTCCCTGAGAAAGAAGGTAAATATTTCATCCGCACAGAGATGTTTGACCCTGCCATCCATTATTACGTGCGAGGAGGATTCACCTTTGTGCTTGACTGAAAACCCGCGCATTTCATTCTCAGCTGCCACCATAAGGAAAGTTAGATGACCTTTAATTCATTCAGTTTCTACCTGTTCTTCCTCTTTGTTGCCGTGGTGTATTACCTGCTGCCAAAGCACTGGCGGTGGGTATGGCTGCTGATCACAAGCTATGTTTTTTACGGGCTAACCGATATTCGCTTTGTGGTGATTCTGTTGGCTTGTACGGTCATCTCCTACATGGCGGGGAGAATGATAGACAGGCAGGACAATGAGACCAAGCGCAAGCGATGGATGGCGGCGGGAGTGGGATTGATCGCGGGGATACTGATTCTGTTCAAATACTTAAATTTCTTAATGGGTTCCTTGAACGCGATTATAGCTGCCGCAGGACTGCAGTGGCATTGGCGCGGAGTCGACCTGCTATTCCCGGTTGGGATCTCGTTCTATAGTTTACAGGTGATGAGCTACCTGCTGGATGTGCACAGTGGCAAGATCTCAGCAGAGCGGAATTTCCCGAAATACGCATTATATGTATCATTCTTCCCGCAGCTGCTGATCGGACCGATAGAGCGATTTGGGAAACTCAAACCGCAGCTGACAGACCCTGCTCGATTTAAGTGGCGGCACTTCGTGGACAGTCTGGTGCGGATCGGGTGGGGATTGTTCAAGAAGTTCGTGATCGCGGACCGGCTGGCAGTGATCGCCAACAGCGTTTTTGCCGCGCCCGCCGATTTCGCCAGCCCAAAACTCGTTCTGGGGGTGCTGGCTTTCTCATTCCAGATCTACCTTGATTTTTCGGCCTACACTGACATCGCCATCGGAACCGCCAGCGTGCTGGGAATCAAGCTGATGGAAAACTTTGAACAGCCCTATTTCGCGAGGTCCGTAATCGATTTCTGGCGTCGGTGGCATATCTCACTCAGCAATTGGCTCAGAGATTATATTTTTCTAAAATTAAATTATAAACACCGCCGCAGAAAACCGCGCCAGCTGTGGACGGGGCTGGATGTGATAGCAACTTTCCTAGTAAGCGGTCTATGGCATGGAGCCAACTGGACATTCGTGGTGTGGGGGCTGCTACATGGGCTTTACCAGACAGTTGAGCTATTAACCCAGAAAGGACGCAAAAAGCTGGCAACGCGATTGAAAATCCCGCAGGATTGGTGGGGCATAAAGACCTGGCAGACGCTGGCCACCTTTTTGCTGGTGAGCATGACGTGGATCTTCTTCAAGGCCGAGTCGATCACGCAGGCAAGTGAAATCATAGGCGCGATCTTTTCACTTGACAGGATAACCGCAACCAACGCTTGGACTTTTATGGACGGATCATTGGGGTTGGACGCGAAAGACCTGTGGATGACGGGATTGATGCTTCTGACGACCATAGCAATTGAATTTTTCCAACAAAGAAACGATCTCCTGGCATGGCTTAACCAAAAACCGATATGGCTGCGATGGTGCTTTTACTACGCCCTATTCTTTGCTATCACCATTTTCGGTTATTACGGCGAAGCAACCGTGGTTGATTTTGTGTATTTCCAGTTTTAACCTTCACATTCTTTATAGAGCCGGTGATTTCCAATCCAGCACTTTTGAAGAAAATACGCGCGCTCTGAAATACCACGATCTCTGCTAAACATAAAACGGTTGATTTTTCCTTTAAAATACAAAGTAAAATAATCTAATACATTTTCTCCAAAAAAGGCTTGCGCTTGAAACCAAAATTATTTTACAATCTGCGTCCGCGTGAACTACGCAAAATCTACGCAAACGCAGAAGAAATCCGGATAGCCATGATCATTTTAAAAACAATCATGGCGCTATTGATCGCATTCGCAGCGGTAACAGTAATCGCTTTTTTCTCGCGTGATACGATCCTGATCCAGATCATGCTTGCTAGCGGTTTCTTTCTGGCTATTCCGTCTCACCTGCTGTTCAGCGGGCGATTGCGGATGAGCAGCGTGGCAATGCTGATCCTGGTAATTTTGACCATGACGATCAGCGCGATCCTAGGACAGGGCATCCATGACATTGCGATCCTGGCCTTTCCGATCGCCATCTTTTACGCAAACCTGGTGTTAAGACGCAGCGATTTCGTGTGGATATCGGTGCTGATCCTGGCAGCGCTCACCTACATCGGTCTTGGAGAGACCTTCGGGTGGTACACAACAAAACCGTTTAAAGAATCACCGGCGGTTGACCTATTCATCGCGATCATTATTCTATTGGTCGCGATCATGATCGCTGATTCGCTTGCGGAGAATATTCGCAAGAGTATGGAACTGGCACAAAAAGAAATTGCTTTGCGTGAAAAAGCACAAACCGAGCTGCGCCATTTAAACATCCACGACCCATTAACAGGTATTTATAACCGGTCCTTCTTTGATGAGATGGTGATGCTGCTGGAGAAGAGGAATGAATATCCTGTCAGCATCATCTTTACAGATATTGATGATCTGAAGGCGGTCAACGATAACTATGGTCACTCCACAGGAGATGACCTGCTTCAACGCACGACAGAATTACTCAGCCAGACATTCCGCGACGGGGATATCCTGGCGAGGATAGGCGGAGATGAGTTCGCGGTCATTCTTCCACAAACAGACGAACAAACAGCAAAAATGGTTTGTGAGCGAATGCGTGAATCTCTCAATGCATACAACAAGAAAAATCCTGACAAACCGATCCATATATCGCATGGGTTTTCAACATGCGAAACAGGCGGACTTAAAAAAGCAGTGATGGACGCTGATCAACGCATGTACGCGAATAAATCTGCGCGAAAATCCAATTAGCCGGACACCAATCGCATTGTTTGTGCAGCTGATACCTCTTCCCTCAGGATTCCAGAGGGGATCTTTTAAACAATAGAGTGATTGTGACATTTGGAGATTATGGCCCTTGCATTGACCTGATTATTTTCTATAATGAAATAAAGAGTTAAGAGTTAGTGGATGGAGGGAGTGATGAACAGTAAAAAAATCTGGATCCTTATCCTGGTTGTGATTTCAATGTGGACGTTGACCGCTTTTTCGCCTTTGACACAAGGCCTTGATCCATCCGCACCAGATACCGTGGAAAAGCTGATATTCATCCACCACTCATGCGGGGAGAACTGGCTGACAGATGGCTATGGGAATTTAGGGCGCGAGCTAGGAGATAACAACTACTTCGTGAGCGACACCAATTATGGATGGGGACCTGGTTATATCGGCGACCGTACCGATATACCCGACTGGATGGAATGGTTCCGCAGTGGACAAACAGGCGCGATCACACAGGCACTCTATAACGAGAACGGACAGATGAGCGGCTATACGCGGACGTTGTCCGATCCGGGAGGAGAGAACGCAATCATCATGTTCAAATCTTGCTTTCCAAACTCAGAGCTAGGCGGCAGTCCTAATGACTCACCGGGTACCTATGCCGACCTGACGGTAAGTGGAGCGAAATATGTGTATAACGAGCTGCTGAAGTATTTTGCGACGCGACCGGACAAACTGTTTATCGTAGTGACAGCGCCGCCGGTGAGCAGCCGGGCAAACGCAAAGAACGCACGCGCGTTCAACAACTGGCTGGTGGAAGGCTGGCTGGAAGAGAACGATTATACGCTGCCAAACGTGGCGGTGTTCGATTTTTTCAACGTGCTGACAGGGGATAACGCGCACCACCGCTACCAAAATGGACAGATCGAACATACAACGGTGAGCAAGAACACGCTTGCCTACCCTTCCGGCGATGACCATCCATCCGAAGCGGGCAGCCGGAAAGCGACGGAAGAGTTTATTCCGCTGCTAAATATCTATTACAAGCGCTGGCAGGCGAGCGATCCGCAGCCAGTAACGATATCTTCAGCGGTGGCGGAGGAAAACGCGGCGGAAGCGACAATTTCTGAGACAGACGCAGCAAAGGACAGCGGCAGTACGGGCGGAACTGCACTGGCTCGGGGTATGATCGACAACTTCGAGACTGATAACCCATCCGGAACAAATGGATGGGAACCATTCATCGGGGACCCAAGCAGCACATCGATGGACTGCGCAGTGAAGGGAGGGGAAGCCTTTGCAGGGCAACGATCATTGGTGGTGGATTTTGATGTAGCCGCGAATGACTGGGCAACATGCGCGCTGATGTATGAGAGCGGGCAGGACTGGTCGGCTGGAGAAGGGATCACCTTTATGCTGCAGGCATCACAGCCGGGGCTGGTATTCGATGTGGATCTGCACAGGGGCGGGAATGACGCGCTGGAGACCTATCATTTCACGATAGAGACAACCGAGGAGAGCGCTGCGGCGTGGATCCCGATCAGTCTGCGATGGGAGGACTTCACGCGGGTGGATTGGGAGGAGAACGCCGGCAGCCCATTTGCCAGCCCCGAGAGCGTGAGCGGAATGGCTTTTGGGGTGAGCACATATCCTGATACGAACAACACCGGCACAATCCGGTTGGATGAACTGGCTCTGCTGGGTGGCAGCTCAGCCATGGTTGACGAACCATCCGTAGTGGTTGACAATGAAGACGAAGCGATGACAGCGGAGGGAGAAGGCGGACCCAGCCTTCCCTGCGGGATGGCTTTGATCCTTCCGATGTTGCTGGTGGGGGGCGGGATATGGCAGCAAAAGAAAATAACGCACGGATGAGCTCAGGATCTGGACGGCCGGCGAAGCAAGGGAATTAATCAATCGGCAAAAATGCCAGGATTTCCGGAGAGTTAATCACCAGATTCATTAATAACCTTTTTTCCTCCAAAAAACATAAATATTATTTTAAAAGAATTTATATATTGCTAACAACGAAATGGACCGGGGCATGTTAAGGTTTGACCATGAAAAGGCATGTGCTATTGTATATTACAAATATTCTGCTACTTTTCGCATCAGTGATCGTAGCGTTAACAGGAATCATCAAATTCCCGGGATTGTTTGATGTATTGGATATTGATCCCCTAATTCTGCCCATGGGCTTACTGACCTGGCTGCACGACTGGCTTGGTTTAGCGGTCGTTGCTCTGACCATCCTGCATTTAGTCCTGAACTGGGAATGGCTCCAAGGGATGACGCGAAAACTAGTTAGCCAACGCGCGAGGCGATATATATCCATATCCATATTCACCATGTTAACCATCACCGCGTTGTTCTTCATCATCCCCAAACCGGTAATAGAACCCGGCACTGAATCTGCCAAATCAGATCGCCAGCCGCAGGCATTGGAAATCATTGAAACCCCAGAAATTGAAGGGCGGCCAGAGGGAACACTGCCCGGTGGAGAAGGCCGCATTAATATCAAGGAGATCGGTGAATTTACTTTTCCGGTCGAGGCAATCGAAACAACGCGTCCGGAAATATTCAAACCCGGTGCGTTTTCAGTATTCGATATTTTAATTTACCTGGATGGACAGGGACAGATAGACCTTGGATTTCATTTTTCTGACGTGCATGGGACGCATGTCATAGACAGCATCAACGACATGGAAAACTGGTGGTATATTGCCTATTATGACGGGGGGTGGGCAGAAAACAATGTATGGCCGATGGATCTGTT
>CAZDIS010000117.1:0-8398 GCA_964505585.1 uncultured Pelolinea sp.
TGTACCCTTTGGCGAGGCCGTTGTCCGCCGTGAAGGGGCGGATGTCACCATCGTAGCGGTCTCCATCATGGTACCGCGCGCACTCAAAGCCGCAGAGGAACTGAGCGCACTGGGGATCGAATGCGAAGTGATCGACCCGCGCACCATTTATCCTTTCGACTATGACACCGTCATGGCATCCGTCAGTAAAACACACCGGCTGATCGTCACACATGAAGCAACCCGCCGCTCAGGGATCGGGGCAGAGATCGTCTCCCAGGTGATTGAACGCGGATTTGAAGAGTTGGATGAAAAACCGATCATTGTTGCGGGATTGAACGTTGCCATGCCATATAACCACACCCTTGAAGGCATGGTGATCCCGGATGATAAAAAAATCAAACAAGCTGTCCTGCAGATGATGGACAGAGTCTAAACGGAGAAAAGCAGATGGCAACATTTTTTACTATGCCAAAATTAGGCATGAATATGGTCGAGGGGCACATTGTAAACTGGCTCGTCAAAGAAGGCGAGCAGGTGAAAGAGGGGCAACCGATCCTGGAAATTGAAACCGATAAAGCAACCAATGAAGTGGAATCCCCAGCCAGCGGTATTATTGGAAAGATCACGCATCAAGCCGGTGAAGATGTTGCCTGCAACGGTGTCCTGGCGGTTATCCTGGATAAAGGTGAGGAAATGCCTGAAAAAATCCCCGGCATGGTCGGTGAAGATATTGCGCCAAAATCGGATGTGGGGGGATCAGCCAACCAAAACACAAATCGAGCCCAGACCGCCGCATCCCAACCTGACACAGCCCGCATCAGAATCTCCCCTTCCGCGAAAAAATTAGCGGAAGAACTGGGGGTTGACCTGGCAGATGTGACACCGTCCGGATCACAAATCAAGCGTGACGATGTGCAGCGTGCGTATGATAGCGCCCGTAAAAAAAGCGGGAAGGACCTGCCATCCAATGTAAACGCACGCCCCTACAGCGGCATGCGAAAGCTAACGGGCGACGCCATGGCAGCATCCACTTCAACAACCGCAAGCGTACCGCTTTTTATGGAGGCAAACGCAGAGGGATTGGTCAAACAAAGACGATCATTATCCAAAGGAGCGGATAAAGTTTCGTTTAACGTCCTGCTGGTAAAGTTAGCCGCGGAAGCGCTGAAAGAATTGCCTTATATGAATACGCAGTTGTCTGGAGATCAAATATGGGAATTTGAAAAGGTCCATATCGGGATCGCGGTAAACAGCGAAAAAGGGCTGTTTGTGCCCGTCCTGAAAAATGTTGACAAAAAGGATCTTCTCACGCTGCAGAAAGAATTCAATGAAGTTTCAGCGCGTACGCTGGAAGGGAAAGCCACATCTGAAGATCTTGGCGGCGGTACATTTACGATCACCAATCTGGGCGCGCAGGAGATCGAATCATTTGTGCCTGTCATCAATTCACCACAATGCGCGATCCTCGGGGTAGGAGCGATCATCGATAAAGCAGTCGTTATTAATGGAAATGTCATTCCGCAAAAGCGGATCGGATTAACTTTAGTGTTTGACCACAGGTTGGTGGATGGCGCGCCAGCCGCAGTGTTCCTCAGAAAAATCAAACACCTGATTGAAGATTTAGATCAATAAAGGAGAAATATGCATAAGAAAATCGGATTTATTGGACTTGGAATCATGGGCCATCACATGGCAGCTCATTTGATGGATGCCGGATATGAGGTCACTGTATTTGATATCAACCCCGGCAAGGTCAAAGAATTGGCCGCGAAAGGCGCAAAAGAAGCCGCCAGCTGCAAGGAAGCATCCGCAAGCGCGGACGTTGTCATTTCCATGGTGCCTGATTCCCCTGACGTAGAAAAGGTCGCGTTAGGAGAGAACGGGATCATTGAAAGCGCACGGGATGGTTTGATCTATATTGATATGAGCACCATCGCGCCTGATACCGCGATCAAAGTAGCCGAAGCATTAGGCAAGAAAGGTGTTCGCTGCCTGGATGCGCCGGTCTCTGGCGGTGAAACAGGCGCTGAGAACGCCGGCCTTTCCATTATGGTTGGCGGCGACAAAGCTTTATTTGACGAGGTCATGCCGATCTTTGAAACAATGGGCAAAACGGTCACCCTGTGCGGTACGAACGGCGCAGGCCAAACCGTTAAAGCATGCAATCAGATCCAGGTCGCGATGAACTTCATCGGGATGGCAGAAGCGTTTGTTTTAGGCGCGAAAGCAGGGGTAGACCCGGCGATCATCCTCAAAGTGTTGAGCGGCGGCTATGCCCAGAACCGGGTCATGGATGTGCGCGGCCCAAAGATCGTCAAAGGAGAATTTGAACCAGGATTCAAAAGCAAATTCCATTACAAAGACCTCAACATTATCATGGAAACCGCTAAGAATTTGCGCGTTCCGCTTCCGGCGACAGCCGTCGCCCATGAGCTGTTCACCGCGTTATTGGCGTCTGGCCGTGGCGATCTTGACCACAGTGCTGTAATCAATATCATCGAAGACCTGGCAAAGATCGAAGCCCGCAGCGGGGGTGCATAACCTGATGGCAAGACAAATTGACAAACAAAAGCTGGTATCCCTCTATCAGCTCATGCTGCGGATCCGTTTTCACGAAGAAGCGGTAAAAGTGCTTTTTACCCAGGGAAAGATCGGTGGGACAACCCACCTCTGTATCGGACAGGAAGCAGTAGCCGCCGGTGTGGTAGCGCAACTGCGGCCGGATGATTTCATCTCCAGCACACACCGCGGGCACGGGCATATGCTTGCCAAAGGCGGAGAGTTGAAACCCATGCTGGCTGAGATCCTGGGGCGCGTGGATGGATATTGCAAAGGAAAAGGGGGAAGCATGCATATCGCGAGCATCCAGCTTGGAAACCTGGGCGCAAACGGTATCGTCAGCGGCGGCCTTCCGATCGCAGTCGGCTCAGCACTCTCCGCGCAGATGCGGGGCACAGACCAGATCACGGTTGTTTCTTTTGGTGATGGCGCCGCGAATGAAGGCAACACGCATGAATCTATGAATATGGCTTCCGTATGGGGCTTGCCAGTGGTGTTCCTTTTTGAGAACAACCAATATGCTGTATCAACCCACACCAGCCGATCGATGGGAGGCAGCATGGAGAAAAGAGCAGCCGGATATGATCTGCCATTCATACATGTGGATGGAATGGATCTTGAGACAGTGCACTTTGCGGCAGAAGAGGCAATCGCGCACGCTCGCAGCGGCAAAGGCCCGTATGTTATGCAGGCGGACACTTACCGCTACGAAGGCCATTATTATGGTGATCCGATGGTGTACCGCACCAAGGAGGAGATCGATACATATCGCGCAAAGGACCCCATCATGCGCGTTGAGCAAAAATTGACAGAAAGGAATATTCTGTCCGACCAACAGATCAAACAGATGCGGGCAGATATCCAAGAAGAAGTTGACGAAGCCGTTGTATTTGCTGAAGCAAGCCCGCAACCCGCCCTCGAATCCATGTTTGAAGACCTATATACGGAATGGCAATCATGACTGAAAGAAAAATACTATACAAAGAAGCAGTAGCCGAAGCCATCGCAGAAGAAATGGCGCGGGACAGCGGCGTTTTCATCATGGGTGAAGATGTCGGCCTGCATGGCGGCGCTTTTGGCGCAACAAAAGGGTTATTTGAGGAATTTGGCCCCGGGCGCGTAAAGGATACACCATTGACAGAATCTGTGATCGTCGGCGCCGGCGTCGGCGCAGCCCTGACCGGGATGCGCCCGATCGTTGAGATCATGTATATCGATTTTATGTGTATGGCTATGGACTCGATCGTGAACCAGGCAGCCAAGGTGAAGTATATGTTCGGCGGGCACGCGCGTGTCCCGCTCACTATCCGCACTGCCTACGGCGCTGGACGCGGAAATGCCGCTCAGCACTCACAATCACTGGAGACATGGTTAACCGTAGTACCCGGACTGATCGTAACAATGCCCGCGACGCCTTATGACGCCAAAGGATTGTTGAAATCCGCAATCCGCAATGATAACCCTGTTATCGTGATCGAAAACAAGCAGTTATATAATGTAAGTGGAGAGGTACCGGAAAATGACTATACTGTGCCATTGGGGAAAGCAGCAGTACGGCGGGAAGGAAAGGATGTGACCCTGATCGCTACGAGCAGAATGTGCCAGTTTGCGAACAGCGCAGCTGATAAATTAGCTGCGGAGGGAATTTCTGTTGAATTCATTGACCCGCGCACGATCAAACCTTTGGATATGGATACCATCGCGGCATCCATCGCGAAGACACACCGCGCGGTTGTTGTCAATGAAGGGCCAACGACGGGCGGTTTCAGCAACGAAGTATCCTCAAAGATCATGGACAGCTGTTTCTATGACCTCGATGCGCCAGTAATCCGCGTTGCGGCTGAAGATGTCCCCATTCCCTATAACGCGGTATTAGAAGCCGAAGTTATTCCCACGGAAAAAGATATCCTCGCGGCGGTTCATAAGGTTTTGGAAGCTTGATAAAAATATTTTTGGAGAAATTGATATGAAAGCAATCGTGTACCATGGAATAAATGATGTGCGTTATGAACCGGATTGGCCCGAACCACGCCCGCTGCGGCCCGGTGAAGCACGGATAAAGACTGCCTGGTCCGGGATTTGCGGGACAGATATGGAAGATCTGCGAAATGGCGCAATCGTACCTATTGGTGAACCGCACCCGGAGTCCGGACGGATGGCACCCCTTGTATTAGGCCATGAATACTCCGGTACCGTTGTTGAGGTTGCTCCTGATGTAAAAAACGTAAAACCGGGTGACCGGGTTGCGATGGAATGCATTCGCTATTGTGACCATTGTGAATTTTGCGCAAAAGGCCAATTTGCATCCTGCCTAAACCAGGTATCCATTGGCCAGCATGATGATGGTGGGATGGCGGATTATTTCAATATTCCGGCATATGATTGCGTCAAGATTCCTGATGAGATGCCATTTGATGTCGCCTCACTGACAGAACCATTCGCGGTGATGCTGCGCGCGGCACGCAAAGGACGGGTTGGATTAGGAGACACCGTAACGATCGTCGGCGCTGGCGCGATTGGATTATTTGGCGTCTCGGCGGCATTGGTCGCCGGCGCAACAAAAGTGATCATGATCGCCCACGGCGGATACCGCGCGGAAGTGGCAAAGATGATGGGAGCAAATCATGTGCTCAACTCCAAGGAAGAGGGCTGGCTTGATGAGTTTATGGCACTGACCGAGGGAAGAGGATCCGATGTGGTATTTGACTGCGGCGGGAATGCGGCAGCAATACGACTGGCTGTTGAACTGGCTAAGCGCCATGGGCGCGTGGTCGTAACAACGGTGCTGGATGATGATGTTCCCCTCAACGCACTGGACATCATGTATAACGAAAAAGAGATCATCGGCTCTGTGGCCCATCAGCACAACGAAGAGATCAAATGGGCTGTGCAGTATTTTGCAGATGGCCGCGTAGATCCTACACCGATCATCACAGACCGGATTTACATAGCGGATGCGATTGAAAAGGGGTTTGAAGAATTGACAAAGAACCGTGACCAGATCAAGATCCTGATCACGCCACAGAAAGATTTATTAAATAAATAGGAGGAAACAATGATTACAAATTATTTTAAACGTGTTAGCGCGCTCACCCCGACCAAGTTTTGGATCAACAACCCGACGCGTGAAGAAGCGCAATGGGCAATTGATGCTGGCGCAGTCGGCTGCACCTGTAACCCATCCTATTGCGCGAAAATGCTGTTTGACCGCCCCACGGAAGAAGTGTACGCGAGTAAATTACTTGATGAGGTCATCAGCGAGGTTGATACCGCAACTGCTGCGGAAGAGGAATTGCAGCGTCGACTGGTAAAAAAGATCGCCGAAATATTCCTGCCGCTATATCAAGCGGCACCCAGAGAAAATGGGTATGTCAGCATTCAGGGCGATCCCATTAATGAAGATGATCCAGAGGTTATCATCCGCGAAGCGCGCAAGAACCGCGCGGTGGCTGAAAACATTTGCTGCAAGATACCAACAACCGAACCGGGTTTAGAGGCAATGGAAACACTGGTTGCGGAAGACACGCCCATCAACGCCACGGAAGTTTTCGCGATCCAACAAGCATTGGACCTGTGTGAATTGTACGAAAAGGTCAGCAAAGATAGCGGGAAGAAACCGAAATTCTATATCTCGCACATTACGGGAATCTACGATGAATACTTAAGGGAAGTTGCTGAACGCGATCACATCGACATCTCTCCTGATATTCTCTACCAGGCCGGGTTAGTGATCGCCCGCAAATTATATAAGATCTATATCGATAAAGGATATAACGTAACTTTCATCGGCGGCGGCGCACGGGGACCACAGCATTTCACAGAAATGGTGGGGGGAGATGTGTGCATCACGATCAATTGGACCGGCACAGCGGATAAATTATTGGAAATGAACCAGCCCGTGATGGAACGCCTGTTCAACCCCGCCCCGCAATATGTTATCGATGAATTATGCGAAAAACTGCCTGATTTCAAACGCGGTTATGAAGAAGGCGGAATAAGCGCGGATGAATATGAAGAATTTGGCCCGGTGATCAAATTCAGGGATAGTTTTGTAAAAAATTGGAATAGAGTGCTGGAGGAAGCGGAAAAGCGATTGGGTTAGCGCAAGTACATAATGAAATATGGAGGAAAAAATGCAACCTGTACAAATTGTCCAAAGCCAGAACATCATCGGGGAAGGCCCCTTATGGAATG
This sequence comes from uncultured Pelolinea sp., assembly GCA_964505585.1. Classification (GTDB taxonomy): domain Bacteria; phylum Chloroflexota; class Anaerolineae; order Anaerolineales; family Anaerolineaceae; genus Pelolinea. The sequence goes on from CAZDIS010000117.1 coordinate 6,736, forward strand.
TTGAGGAACAAGCGATCTACTGGGTTGATATCCTTGGAAAAAAGATCCAGCGTTATTATCCGCGCACTGAGAAATATGAAGTGTTTGACACGCCTATTCAGGTCGGCCTGATGGCATTCCGCGAACAAGGCGGTTTGATCTGCGGCACGGAAGACGGATTTTATTTTTGGGATACGATTTCTCAGAAAATGGAATTCGTATCCCATCCCGAAAAAGGCAAAGAAGGTGCCCGATTCAACGATGGCAAGGTCGATCGTAAAGGCCGCCTGTGGGCAGGCACAATGACGCCTGCAGGCGCAACCAGCACGCTTTACCGCCTGGATCCCGACCTGCAAGTTTCAAAGATGGTGGAAAATGTCACCATTTCAAATGGGATCGGCTGGAGCCCCGATAACAACACCATGTATTTTGTGGATTCCATACGCTATGTCATCAATGCTTTCGATTACAACCATGAAAGTGGAGAGATCAGCAACCAGCGGCCTTTTGTGCAGATGGACGCGGACTTCGGCATTCCTGATGGCCTGACCGTAGACAGTGAAGGCCATGTATGGTGCGCGATCTATAACGGATGGAAAGTGATGCGCTATGCACCTAACGGCCAAGTATCGGCTGAGATCAAAATGCCCGTATCGAAACCTTCATCATGCATGTTTGGTGGGAAAAACCTGGATGAACTGTATATCACAACTATTTCTGACGGGCTGACCGCTGAACAAAAAGCGCGGGAACCTATGGCAGGTGATCTCTTTATGGTCAAAACGGAAGTAAAGGGTCTGCCAGAACCCGATTTTGCTGGATAAGGAGCGAAAAAAATGATCACGAGTGACCTGAGAAAAGTATTTTCATTAGCAGGCAAGACAGCGCTTGTCACCGGCGGCGGACAGGGGTTAGGCGGCGCAATCGCAGAAGGATTCGCGCAGTTCGGCGCTGATGTGGCTGTTGTTGATATTAACAAAAACACCGCGGACGAAGTTGCCGCAACTATTGAGGAACTGGGGAAAAAATCAATTTCTATTAAATGTGATGTGTCAAAGGAAGAGCAGGTGCTGGATACAGTCGAGACAACGATCAAAGAACTGGGCAAGATCGATATTCTTGCTGCGGTTGCTGGGATCGGCGATCGCGCCATGGCTGAGGACATGACCATGGACCAGTGGCGCCGCGTGATCGATATCAATCTAACTGGTTTGTGGATGTTCGACCAGGCAGTCGGCAGGCATCTTATCAGCCGCAAAGTTAGCGGCAGCATTATCAATATGGCCTCCATTGGCGGACAGGTTGGGGTCAAGACGGGTAACGCTAACTACTGCGCCAGTAAGGGAGGAGTCATCGCGCTTACACGCCTGCTCGCGGTGGAGTGGGCGAAATACAATATCCGGGTTAACTCGATCGCCCCGGTGCAATTCAAAACCCCATTGATCGCTAAACTCTTAGAAAATCCAGACACGGTGAAATACTTCCTGGATGGGATTCCGCTGGGAAGATTTGGCGAGGTTGATGAAATTGTCGGTCCGGCAGTCTTTTTGGCCAGTGACGCCGCATCGATGGTGACAGGCATCACACTTAATGTCGATGGCGGGATGACCGCGATGTAAAATCGAAATTTACAGGCAGTCAAACGATGACTGCCTTTTTTTTCCATCAAGGTTTGGCCGCGATT
>CAZDIS010000118.1:0-8328 GCA_964505585.1 uncultured Pelolinea sp.
GTGCATGAAGCGCCTGTCGTTGAAGATAACAAAGTGACTGCGATCGTTGGCTCTCTCACCGACATCACCTCTCGCCGCCGCGCGGAAATGGAAAACCAGCAGTCACTTGCCGCCCTTAAGATTGCCAACGAAGACCTGCATCAGGCTTTCGAACGCATCCTGCATGTAATGGAAGCCACTATCCGCACCATTGCGAAGACAGTTGAGGTGCGTGACCCCTATACGGCTGGCCACCACCGTCGCGTATCAGAACTTTCCGTCAGGATCGCGGAAGAATTGGGGTTAGAAGATGAAACGCGCAAAGCCATTGAACTCGCGGCAGTGATCCATGATCTGGGCAAGATCCAGGTGCCCGCGGAGATCCTCAGCAAACCCGGCAAATTAACCGAGATCGAATTCGGCTTGGTGAAAACCCACCCCACCGTCGGTTATGAATTATTGAAGGACATCGAATTCCCATGGCCGCTCGCCGAGATCATCTATATGCACCATGAGCGCATCGATGGAACGGGATACCCGCGCGGTATTGAAGGTGACAATATTCCCATCGAAAGCCGTATCATCGCTGTCGCTGATACCGTTGAAGCCATGTCTTCCCACCGCCCGTACCGTGCCTCACTTGGTGTCGACCGCGCCATCAGCCAGATCAAGCACGACCGCGCAACCATCTTTGATCCGCGCGTAGTTGATGCTTGCATTAAGATATTTGAGGATGGTTTTCAGTTTTCAGAAGCGTAAGATCGGTCCGGATTTTTCCTACCGGTTCCGGTCAATTAATCATTTCTCGTCCGAAAAATACCAAATGGATGGGATGGGAATTACCATCCTGCAATGTATCCTTTATATATGCTGAAGCAATGATCAAATAAAAACAAGTTAAGGATTTATCATCCACATTCCCTGGACAGCCCATTGGCCACCCTCCTGCCAGTGGGCTTGTCGTTTAAATAAGAAGATCTGCCAGACAGTGGGATTGACGCGCCAGGTTCTTTCACGGTACTCTGCCTGGGAACTGCCAAACCGATCCATCCCCTCTCCAGTCCCCGCCCCACGCATCCCCCATCATTCACCCCCGTCTATCCCCCGTTTTTCACCCTTACCCATGCAAAACTGTCTCATTTTGTCTGATTCTGTCCCATTTCCGTGTCCCGGGCATACCTCAATCGCCTCCCGCACCAGCCCCGTAAGCTTCCCTCGCCCCGCCAACCGCGCCTATCCTGCGGATCCTGCCATGCTAAATACCAGGGCAATGTCCTTCATCTCTACTCCACCCCTTTAACTTCGGCAGTCTGCCCGCGGCCGGGCCCCTCCTCAACACGCATCACCGTCTTATTGAACAACCCGAACAGTAAGCAGGCGAAGATCAGCGCGCCAGCAGTGACAAACCATACCTGTAGGCCAAACCGATCAGACACAGGGCCGGCCATCGCCAATCCGATCGGACCGGATAAGTTGATAATACTCCCCAGCAGCGTCATTACCCGTCCCTGGTAGGCATTATCAACCCGCGCCTGCATGATCGCGCCAAAAGGCCCATCCACCAGGGGAACGGTGAATCCCACCAGGAACATCAGCGGCAGCATCCATGTGAATCCGCCGGCAGGCAGAAACCCCATCAGAAAGATGCCCACCCCCACCCCAAATAAGCCCAGAAAAATAGTCAGGATCTGCTTCTTGAACCCGCCCCACACGCCCAGCATCAAGCCGCCCAGAATGATCCCCACCCCGCCAACCACTTCTACCAGGCTGTACTGCGCCGCGTTTCCCTGCAGGTGTTGATACACCAGCAGGGGTATCAGAGAGAATGCCGGGGACAGCGCCATTTTGAATACCAGCGCGATTCCCACCAGCATCACCATCGCTTTCCATTGGACCAGATAATGGAGCCCGTCTCTCATATCCTGCATCACAGTCAGGAACCCGTTTTTTCCGCTGCTGGCAAGTTTTTCCTGGCGCGGGATGTGGGTCACAGAGACGATCGCGATCGCGAGCGCTGCCGTGGCAACATCGATCAGCATCGCCCCTTCTACATCCAGATATGCCAGTATCAGCGCGCCCAGCGGGGCGGCAATAATATTGATGATCCCCTGCGCGGCCTGGTTCAGGCCTCCAATTCTCGCCAGCTGCTCTTTTGGCACCATCAATGCGACTGATGCCTGTCCCGCCGGATAATGGAAAGCGCCCCCGATCGCCCGCACCAGCATCAGTCCGTAAATTGCCCACACATCTGCGATATCGAGAAAAAATAGAATGCCTAATAGAAGCGTCGCTGTCGCGATCACCCCGTCCGCGACCATGATCACCCGCTTACGGTTCAGCCGGTCCACGATCGCGCCGGCAAATGGTTGAATGGCTATCTCCGGGATCATTCCGACCATCGTGGCGGTCGCCAGTACAGTTGCCGACCCGGTCTCCTCCGTCAGCCACCACACCAGCGTGAACATCACCAGCGCGCTGCCTAATAAGGAAACCAATTGGCTTATCCAGAACGGGAAAAATGTCTTTTTCCAATCCGGTTTTATTTCTGGTGCGTCCATCTATTTTCCTTTGTCGTTTGCGTATTTTATTAATCGGCTGTAATTGTATACGATGGTCCAATTTTTTGGTTTCTGATTTAGAATTGGTAAATTATTTACAAACCAATAAAAACATGATCATCATTACCGGAAAAGAGAATGACCTCGATGTCAAACGCAATTAAAAAGATCGTCCGCCTGATGGCGGGATATTTTGTTTATGGGCTGGGGATCACGTTTACCGTCAATGCGCGGCTCGGTCTTGCCCCCTGGGGTGTTTTTCATCAGGGCATGGCCAACCGGCTTGGCATCACCATGGGCGTTGCCATTCAGATAGCAGGTGCCGCCATCCTTATCATCGACCTGCTCCTGAACGAACGCATTGGCTGGGGTACGGTCGGCAATGTTTACTTCATCGGCTTATTCTTGGATCTCATCCAGGCCTCCGGCGTGATCCCTGTTTATCAGGCGCTCGTTCCCCGCTTTCTGATGATGATCGCCGGAATGATCTTCATCAGCTTGGCTACATTCCTTTACCTCGGGGCACAGCTCGGCAGCGGGCCGCGTGACGGGCTCATGGTCGCGCTCACCAAGCGTCTAAAACTGCCGGTGGGTGTCATCCGCAGCGCGATCGAGATGACTGCGCTCACCATCGGATATCTGATGGGTGGCACCGTCGGCTGGGGTACCCTCATCATGTCGCTTGGATTGGGATTTTTCATCCAGGCCACGTTCTCTATCTTTAAATTCAACGTGCGCCAGATCAACCATCACACCATTGATCAGGATATTGCCGAATGGGTGAAGAAATATAAGGAAAATAAATCATAAAAATTTTGTGCATTAAATAAACGGAGAAGGAAGTGCATCCTTCTTCTCTGTTTAAGCTTATTTTTTTAGATCTGCGATGTGTTCCTCAACCGCCTGCACTTCTTTTTTCAGCGCTTCCAGATAACCTTCTAATTCACATACTTGTTCTTCTTTCGTGGCAAAACGCCGGATAAATCCGCTCTGGCCGCCGCAATCACATCCACATCCGCCATCACGCCCGTTATGCCCGCATTCGCATGCATCATGCCCTTCATTACAATCACAGCCCATCTTTAAGTCTCCTTTTTTATGGTCAGTTTGTTTAGGCAGTGCCTTTCTCTACCTTTCCATATTTTATACAAATTTTATTCTTCTTATTTAATGATATCTGACTTATTGGGCCAATAGCCAAAATTCTCATATTTTCTGTACGGTTATCGAAATGATAAAATGATAGAAATAATACGAAACGGAGAAATAATGGCTGAAAACAACACAGATAGGATCATGATTACCATTTTCCTCAAACACCAGCAATATATGAACCTGGGCGAGATTGGTGAGAAGTTGGGAGAAACTAGCTTCTGGGCGAATTTCCCCCCTCAAGATGTAGAAGTTGTTTCCTGGTATGTGATGATGGGCATCGGGCAGGTCGTCACTTTATGCTTCCACCCATCAAAACTACGCGCGGTTAACCTGGCGATTGAAAAGAGTGCCTGGGGTGCTTTTGAAACTGAATTCTATCCGACCTATGATTTTCGGAAAGTTTTTGAACAAAAACGCGCCGAAGCTGCTAAATAAAAACCAAAAAAGCCGCAAATTCGTTGCGGCTTTTTCTTTCCAATTTTTTCCAAAATATCTCAAGTATGCATCTCGATCGCGAGCTGTAGCTCTTGATGGTCCTTGGCATATGCGGCCAGCGTTTTACCTGCGCGCACGGCTTCCCAACCCTGGCGTAAACTGGCCGCGCCGCCTTTTGGGCCCATCGGATGGCCGAATACAGCCCGTCCGGGTACGATCCCGAAATCAGCGGTTCCCAGCAGGTCATGCAGGCTCCCCAGCGACCCCGCCCATTGGCTGCCAGCCGGCACCGGAAGGGTTTTCTTCATACCGCCCATCTCTGCCAGGCAGGCTTTTGCGTTGGCGGTCACTTCTTCTTTGGTCGTCTTCAGGCGTGAATCCAATCCCGGATAGATCAATACGTCATATCCCGCCATGCGCTGTAGCTTGGTAAACACCACGTCGCGCACACCGAACCACGGCAGTTGGATATACGGAGCCATGAAATCAAAATGCGAAACCAGGGGGACAGCCGCGTGTTTGCGCAGCATGCGCACCGCGCTGAACCCGGTCGTCATGCCGTTGATCATCACTGCTTTCGCGCCATTTTTTACTGCGATATCATGCGACGCGATCAATTGGTCCACCTCATCCGTGATATTGGCAAGATAGACTTTTTTCTCGCCGGTTTCTGCTTCGGCTTTTTTGCACAGCGCGCCCAACAGCCGTGAGCGTTCTTCCACGGTTGACCATTCCACATCTCCTAGCTGCTCATCGTCTTTAGCGATATCCAGCCCGCCCAGCCATGCCTGGTAACCAAGTTGTGCGAATGGTTCCGGCGGCAGGCCTACATTGGGCTTGATCACCCCGAATAACAGCGGCCGGTCTGGCACACCTAATATCTCACGCAGGCCGCTAACGCCAAATTGCGGTCCCTGAAAAGCATCCAGAAAGCTCTGCGGAAATCCGATATCCAGCAGCCGTACCGCGCATATATCCGGCGCGTGAAACACTCCCTCCCCGCACACAGCTGTCAGCAGGTTTGGGATCTTTTTGCCAAAATTATTATATGGATAAAAGATGGTCACATTAAATGCGTACACATGGTCGTAAGGTTTGCCCATCGTATCTGCCAGGAACGGACTGCTGGGCTGCGCGTTGTCATCGATCATCTCAATATCCACCACCTTCGCGCCGAATTCAGGCCGAAAATCTTCTTCCACATCCACGCGGCTCCATTGCGCGGTGGACATTTCCTGGCACAAATGGGCGGAACCTTCTCTCGGTTCCACAAGTGTTTCTAAATAATAGGTAAGTACCAGGTATTTCTCCGGATCCAGTGTTTCCCGTTTCGCGTGAAACGCGTCAATATCAGCTATATGCATGAAAAATTAATACCTCCAAATATTTATCTGTTTTCCCAAAATTCCATAAACAGGTCAACGACTTCCTGTGCGAATGCCGCGTCGTTAATATGCCTGTCACTGATGAATACCCTGACATCATCATCAACAAGTTCGGAAACGGCGTCGAGATACCCCTGGTTTGCTTCCGCGTCGTACAGCGGCATCCCCTCACGGTTCATCATACTGTAACCGCGCAGCGGCACCAGCACAGCCCGCGGACCCTTTCCCGCATTCAAGTGTTTGGCAATGTATTCCCCCACCTGGTAAAGTTCATCATAGGTCGTTCGGAAATGGGTATGTGTCGGTGTATGGCGCACATAAGGACGGTCTTTTAATGCTTCCGGGATCTTTGACCAGTCATGCAGGCGCATATCCGCGCAGCCAGGTCCTACGATCTGCGGAATACCCATCTCCCCTGCGGCTGTCATTCTCCCGGGCAGTGCCGGCATCAATCCATCTGTAAATAGGTCGATCAATTCATGCGGAGAATAGTCGATCACGCCTTTGATCACCCCCTGCCGGATGAAATCTTCCATCGCTTTGCCGCCGATACCATTGCAATGGAATACAACCACATCAAAACCATTTTCTTCCAGTTTGCGTTTGATTGCCATCGTCCCCGGTGTGGTCACCCCGGCTGCCGTTATCGCGATAAGTGGTTTTTCAACCGCCTGTGTCTCTTCTACGCCGGCCATCGCAATCACTGCCGCGGCCGCCTGTGCGATGATCTTGCGGGTGATAAAGTTCAATCCTGCGATATCGGCAACAGAATGGATCATTGTCATATCGCTCGTGCCCACATACGGCCCAAACATCGTTTGGCCATTTGCCACGGTGGACACCATCACTTTCGGAACCCCAAATGGCAGCAATTGCATCGCTTCTGTTGCAATGGCGGTACCCTGCCCCCCGCCGACCGCGATCACACCGTCAATATTGCCAGCTTCGTACGCCTGTTGAATGATCGTCTTCAACCCATTCCGCATGATCAGCTGGCTGTATTGTTTTTCATTACGTTCCAGCAGGTTCTGCATGCTCTCGCCGCCAGCATTTGCGACCGCTTCTCTGGTGATATCCGCGTCCAAACCCGGGTCACCGCGTGATCCCGGATCTACAATAATTGGTGTATGGCCGCTGTCTATGATCTTTTGTTTAATAAATGCGGCTTCTGCTGATTTTGTATCCAGTGTGGCGATCACACAAATTTTCATTGCGTCCTCATGCTTATTTTCCCTGCACCAGATCTGCTGCCTCTGGCCATAGGGCTTTAACATAATGGAATTGGAATGGGTTAACATGAATATCCGCGAACACAAGCGGCATATCGCTGGCGCTGTATGACATGCGCTCAACCACCAATACGTTTTCCTTTTCTGGTAAACCTAAAATTTCCGCGTCATCCCGTGCCGGCTGCTCCAGGGAATAGGTTTCCTCGATCCGTTTAATAACGGTATGGTAATCTTCTTCAAGCGTCACCTGGAACGACCGTCTTGAAAGGTCAACATGCTCCAGCCCCGGACAGATTGCATAAGGGATGAAATTATATTGGTTTGCCAGGATGTGTGCGTCCACCAGGCGTGTCCGAACTTGCTGGTACACTGGCGCTCCTTCTTTCAACGCCAGTTTTTCTGCCAGGAATGTGTCCGCGGGGACAACTGTCACCGATCGCACGACCGTTCGCGGTTTCAAATTTGATTTTTGGGCGAATTGGAATACGCTTTCAATTTCCGCTTCCGGGATACCGCAAACAACAATAGCTTTCTCGCCGATCTTTTCAACCAGCCCCTTTCGCACCAACGCGGGCAGAATAGCTGCTGCGCTATCTACTTGCCCGCCATAGTGTTTACCAAGTTTGGCAACCGTAAATCGTGCTCCAGCTTTTATCTGTCCTGAAGCGATATCCTTCTCGATCATGCGTTGGAAATCCGCAGGGTAACCTTCAAAGTGCGTCATGGATGGATTGGGATTATTTTTCCAACTTTTTTTCATCCAAGGCCTTGATCAGCGCGACCTTCGGAAGCGAGCGTCCACCGCCAAATTCACTTTCCAACCAGATATCGATCATTTTCTTGGCAGTATTAAGCCCGATCACCAGACTTCCTAATGCTGCCACCTGTGCGTCATTGCTCGCCCGTGCGCGCTCGGCTGAGTATGCATCATGGATCACAGCAGCCCGTACACCGGGTACTTTATTGGCAACCATCGCCATACCCACGCCGGTTCCGCATACCAGAATGCCGCGTGAATAACCGTGTTTCAATACCTCTTCGCTCAATTTGACCGCGATCTCAGGATAAAGGACTGCTTCCTCGGAATTTACACCAAGGTCGATCACTTCATACCCTTTTTCGATCAGATAATCACGGATCGGGTTTTTCAACTGTAAACCATAATGGTCTGATGCGATAACAATCGGTTCTTTCTTCTTCGTCATTTTTACTCTTTCCTTTTCTTTTCTTTGAGTAAGATCTCTGATAACCAGCGCAATGTGCTTTCATAATGGTCACGCACGCACTGCTCTGCTTTTTCCGCGTCACGTGCGAATAATGCTTCGAGAAAGGCCTGATGCTCCTCATACACCGCGTTCAATCTCCCGGGCTGGATCATCGTCATCCTTCGGTACTGCGCCGCCTCAGAATACAGGTTTGCAAGCAAGGTGTTCAGTCTTTCTGATTTTGTGCGCTTCCAGATCACGGAATGGAACAAGCGATTTACACGCTGAAACTCCACATCATTTTTATTGATCATTTTTTTGACTTCATCATTGGCGTTCTGCATTTTCTCAAGGTCCTTTTCCGTAAGGTATGGGCACGCCA
>CAZDIS010000119.1:0-8320 GCA_964505585.1 uncultured Pelolinea sp.
GCTGACAGCGATATTGACGCGGCGGAATTCCATTGATCTCAAAAAAAATAACGTTAACTGATAGGTTGCGCCGACTTTTTGGCGGGTTAATACAGAAAACCGCCTCTTTTCTGGTGAGTTTTGGTATTAGAGCCAATCACATCACGATATTGGGTTTTACTGGAAATGCTTTAGCCGCTGGCCTCATTGCCAACGGAAATCATTTAGTTGGAGGTGTAATAGCTGGGTTCAATTGTCTGTTAGATAGTATTGATGGCGCGATCGCGGCGGAAAGCAATAGCAGTTCTCAATATGGTTCGTTTTTGGATTCCACACTTGATCGTTATTCGGAATTTGTTCTTTATCTCGGCCTCACCATTCATTTCCTGATACAAGATAATCGCGTTGGCGTTTTGCTTTCTTTCTTATCCTTTGGGGGCAGTCTATTAGTTTCTTACATACGCGCAAAGGGAGAAGGTCTTGGGATTGTAGTCAAACAGGGAATCCTCACACGCGTTGAAAGACTTTTTATCCTTATTATCAGCTTAGTAGCGGGCTTACCTTCTCTTGGATTATTGCTCATCGCTGTTTTGGCGAATATCACCGCTCTACAGCGATTCTGGATATCTCGTAAAATGCTAATTGGCAAGGAGCACATACAGAAATGATAGACGGATTCTATATTGGGAATTTTAAAGTGTATTTTTACGGCATCATCGTTATGATCGGGGTCCTGGCTGCTGCTTTAGTGGCTTACCGCCGGGCTTCGTATTATGAAGAAAACAAGGAACTAATCTGGGATCTTCTGCCATGGCTGTTGATATTCGGGATAATTGGGGCAAGATTGTGGCATGTTTTTACCCCTTCAAAATCGCTGGGAATTTCTGCGAATTATTACTTCAGCCATCCTTTAGAAATATTCAATTTACGACAGGGAGGATTGGGCATTCCGGGGGCTGTATTAGGCGGGGCGTTTGGCTTGTGGCTTTTCAGTAAAAAGCACAAGATCCAATTTCTAAAATGGACGGATATTATCGCGCCGGGTATTGCGCTTGGTCAAGCGATTGGCCGCTGGGGAAATTTCATCAACCAGGAACTTTATGGTCCGCCAACTGATCTCCCATGGGCAATTCCCATTGATCCAATTCACCGATTACCGGGGTATGAGGAGTTTACACATTTCCATCCCATGTTTTTATACGAATCATTATGGAATGGCTTAATTTTCCTACTGCTTATACATATCTCTAAGAATGCACGGCAAAGGAAAAGAAACGGTGAACTGTTTTATATTTACCTATTTTCATATGCCTTTGGAAGATTTTTACTTGAGTTTATCCGGTTGGACGCGTCTTTTATTCTCGGCATTAATGCCAATCAAGTAACGATGGTTATTGTCATGATCTTTTCTGGATTCCTGTTTTTCCGCAGCTTAATTCGCGGCGGAGGATTTCAGAAAGATAGTTAACAAAAGATTGATATACATTCTCTCTGTATTACATTATGATTGTCTAAAAATTGGAGGTACGAATGGATAAAAAACTACTTAATGAAATGAATGTTCAAATCAACAAAGAAATGTATTCCGGTTATCTTTATCTGGCAATGGCGGCGCATTTTGAAGCCCAAAATCTGCCCGGTTTTGCAAACTGGATGTCCGTGCAGGCTGAAGAGGAATTAGAGCACGCGATGAAATTCTTCGCATTTCTAAATGAAGTTGGAGAGCGTGTTGTGCTGGATACCATTGAAAAACCTGAAACTGAATTTGGCGACCCGATCAAAGTTTTCGAACAGGTCTTAGAACACGAGAAATATGTTTCAAGCAGAATTCATTTGCTCTATAAAATGGCGGTTGAAACAAGTGAATATCCCACGCAGATGTTTTTGCATTGGTTTGTAAATGAACAGGTCGAAGAGGAAGCAAATGCAACGGCTATTCTTGAGATGTTGAAGATCGGCGGCGTGAAAGGTAATGCGTTATTGATGATTGACCGTCAACTTGCTGCCAGAAAAGAAGATTAATAAATATCAAGAATTGATCCAAAAATGACAAAAAAAGACCCGAGATTTAGATCGGGTCTTTTTCTTTTACCAACCGATTAAGAACTCCTTCCATTCCTGGTTGTTCTCCAGGTAATGTTGATAAATATATAAAGCAGAACCTGGTGGAGACTTGGGGTTTCCCATCAATTCCATTCCGCTTTGCTGAAGTGTTCTTCCCCCTTTTTTATGGTTACATGGGGCACAGGCCGTGACAACATTTTCCCAGGAATGTGGTCCTCCGAGGTGTCGGGGAAGAATATGGTCAATGGTTAGATTTCTATATTTTATGCCGCAATATTGGCAAGTAAATTTATCTCGGCGAAAGACCTCACGGCGGGTTAATTTCACTTGAGGTCGGGGCCGGCGGATCATCCTATCCAGACGGATAACGGATGGGCGTGGGAAATTTCGATCAACGGTCTTAATTATTCCACGGCCATTTTCTATCATGGTTGCTTTTTCAAGGTAAAGCAGACCGATAGCCCGGCGCATTTCACATACGTTCAACGGTTCAAAGTTTGCATTAAGGACGAGTACTGGTTCCATTGGCAACCCTTTCGTGATTATAGCACGCTGAGAATTGGAAGCGTTTAATTGGTATAATCACCCATCAATAAAAAATTTTGGAGGTTGTGTGAATTTCAAGGATCAAGCCGAAGTCTTAATGCAGGGCACGGAGTATGGGGATGAAACAATTAAAAAGGCAATGCATGCTGAATTAATTGAGCGCCTGGAACAAGCCGATAAAGAGGGAAGGCCATTGCGTGTCTACTGCGGATACGATCCAACCAAAGCAGACCTCCACCTAGGCCATACCGTCACCATGCGAAAGTTAAGACAATTTCAGGATTTTGGCCACGAGGTCACATTCTTAATAGGGGACTATACAGCCCTGATCGGTGATCCTTCAGATAAAGATGTAACCAGGCCGATCCTTACCTCACAAGAGATCCAGGAGAACGCACAAACCTATGCTGACCAGGCATTTAGAATTCTCGATCAGGATAAGACGGTTGTCCGTTACAACTCAGAATGGCTCTCAAAACTAAATTTCGCAGAAATTATTCGCCTGGCACAGAACTTCACTGTTCAGCAATTTCTGAGCAGAGAAAAATTCCGATTGCGCTGGGATAAGAATGAACCGATTTATCTGCATGAGACATTATATGCGGTAATGCAGGGATATGATGCGTATAGTCTTAAGGCGGATGTGCAGGTTGGCGGAACTGATCAATTTTTTAATATTGTCACGGCTGCAAGAAAGGTGATGACAGCTTTGGGCGCACAGCCAAATATCGCAATTTGTCTGGGTATATTGCCGGGAACAGATGGCTCAGAAAAGATGAGCAAATCAATTGGTAATCATGTTCCCATTACTACGACGCCAAATGATATGTTTGGAAAAATTATGAGTATTCCTGATGACAGCATGGCAATTTTCATGCGTTTGGTCACTCGCTGGCCACCAGAAAAGATCGAAGAATTGGAAAAACATCTGGAAAGCGGAGATTTACATCCGCGTGACGCAAAAATGGATCTTGCTTTTGAGGTTACCAGTGCTTTCTATGGCGATGAAGCCGCAAAAAATGCAAAAAATGATTTTATCCAAAAATTTCAGCAAAAAGGGATACCTGACGACATAAAAGAATATAAGATTTCGACGGACCCGACTTGCCTTTATGTACTGGTTGATTCAGGTATGGTCAGCAGCAACTCAGAAGCCCGACGGATGATTAAGCAGAATGCCGTAAAACTGGATGGGGAGACGATTACTGACTGGAATATGCCTTTGAAACCAGGAGTTTTGCAGGTTGGAAAGCGAAAGTTCAGGGAAATTCATTAGTTATTTCCACTCTCAATTTTGCATATATTGCAGGATTTCTCTTCCGATCAAAGATGCGTGCTCACTGGAGTTTTCTTCGATAACTAAAGCAACGATGTAATCGCCTTTAGCGCTTCCATTTCTGGTACCACCCACGTACCATGTGTAATCCCCATTTGTATCGCTGGCAACCGCTGTCAATTCCCATAACCCCGTGTTTTCAAGGGCAAGGTAAGAAACAATCTCATCAACAATTTCTGCTTGGATGATCTGATCTGCCTCTGGCTCTGATATTACAACCCATCCAGCATTGGCAGTATTTACCCCCGAAACCAGAGAAGGCGAAAGGAAGATCCCATTGTTGCTTAATGGCAGAAATGTAACAGCAATTTGCAGTGGATTACTTCTCAGAATATTTTTCCCCAATATTAAATCAATCCATGTTGTTTTCCCCGTTATTTCTGTTATCGGATTATTTGATATTTCTATATTTACAGGATCCATCATTTTGGAAAGTGGTTCCTGCGAGAAATACTCAATTGGGAGACTATCCTCCACAAGTGTTAGCAAAGCGCTGACACAACCGAAGGGGATAAAATCCTCTATCTGATTTGAATTTTCCGTGTTGTATTGCGTACAGTTATTCTCAATCAGATCATAAGACGCGGAAACAGGCGTGTTTTCCAGGGAATTGGCAATATTATTTTCATAAGTTAAAAGAATTGGAGATAATAAACCGCCGACAGGGTAGGCACCCTGCGTCGCGCGATTGATAAGTGGAGACGATTCATTTTCTTGCCAATTCTGCCAATTTTCATCGAGCGTATTGGCATCAAAAAATGGTGATGTTGAAATGGATAAAACCTCACCTGAATCGGCATTTAAGACGACAAGGCCTCCCCTAAGTCCTGTCATTTCCTGATCGGTTTTCTTTTGTATTTCTTGATCAATGGTTAAGCGGATAGGTCGGCCTTCAGGCGGCTGGTCATAGAGCAGGTAAGAAAACCAGACATCCTGAGCAGGATATCCCTGGATACCCCGTAAATACGCATTGTACTCATCCTCAATGCCCGCTAAGCCGAATTTCTGGTGAAAAAAGCCAATAGTATTACTTAAAGGTGGATAGGTGTATATCCTTTGTAAATTTCCTGGTGAACCAACTGATTCTGCCATCACGACATTGTTCCTGTCCAGGATCTCACCACGTTTGACAAATAAATTGGCGACGCGGTTGCGCGCATTATCTTCGCGATGCTGAATATCATTCGTATGGATCATCCCCCACCAGCCAAGGGTGAGCGCGATCAGCACGAGACTGGCCGAAAAAATAGCGGCCATAGTTTTGTATGGTTTTTTATTAATCGATTGTGCGGATGCTTGGCTGTCCCCGCTGACTACCAGGATAGCGAACGCAATAAAAGAGACCAATAGTGATGACCCGCCGTAAGAAACAAATGGGAGGGTAACGCCGGTAATGGGTAGTAATCGGATATTACCGCCGATGATCAAAATGGATTGCGAAAGTAGATATCCCGTAATTCCCATGGCCAGGTATCTGAAATACCGGTTTTTCGCATGCAATGAAATTGATAATCCTTGAAAAAGGATAACCGCCATCACACATACAAAACCTATAGATCCGAATAAGCCGAATTCTTCAGCGAAAGCTGAAAAAATAAAATCTGAATGTGAAAGTGGGATGAGATTAGGGTATCCTATCCCAATTCCTGTGCCGAAAATCCCTCCTGAAGCAATCGCAATGATGGATTGAACAATTTGATAGGATCCGGACTGGGGATCACCCCAGGGAAAAACCCATCCTTGAAAACGAATTCTAATCAGGTCGATTGTATTAAAACCGATTATTGCAAAAAGGAGAAGGATGAGAAAACTATATAGAAGGATGCGCCTTTTTTCGTATACGGAAAAAATCATGACGACATACAGAGCTATGAAAATGAGAGCTGTCCCCAGGTCCCGCTGTAAAATCAATAAAAGAATGGCGGAAAGAGCTAATAATATCGTTGGAAGGATAAACTTGAAATTCTTCACTTGATCGTTGGGGATGTTTGAAAAATAAGCAGCTAAATAAATGATGAAGATTATTTTTAGTAATTCAGACGGCTGAAAAAAAATGCCACGCACACCCAACCATAAATTTGGTCCATTTCCACCCGGGTAGGTTCCAAATATGAAGGTAAAAATGATGAGCAGTAAACCGGATAGCAAAAGGAGATACTTGTATTCCCTTATTGTTGCGAGGATTTGCTGGCGGTTGATCAAAAGACTGGCAGCAGCGGTAGAGACAATTAACCACAGTGATTGCCTGAATCCAAAAAAACCATTTAATCGCCAAATTGTGGTCAATCCTATGCCGGATATTAATTGAATGCTAATAAAGAGAATTGTTCGGGATGAAATTTTTGATTTACGAATAATTGAGTAGAGGAAGAGATAGCATATTAACCAAATAATAAAACCGACCCAATGGGACCATCTAAGATCTACCTCCATTGTCCGGTATTTTACAGCGGGTGACAGTGTGAGAGAAAGTGAAAGGAATAACATAATAACAACAGGGAGAAAAAGGAGTGTGTTAGTTTTGTTCTCTGGTTTGCGGTTTATTAAGTTTTGTAACATTTAAAGGTGTTTTTTAAGTAAAACGTTTAAATCTTTTTTCAAATCTTGTGGAATGAGGTCGCGCCTTGTCATAATCGCATTTTCCAAGCTTGAATGACATGCACATTCACTTTCTTCTAAATTTTGATCTTCTAGCAAATTAAGAATTGCTTCCTGTGCAATTTTTGTATTTTTCTTTAATGTTTTGATCACCATTTCAACTGAGACGGGTTCCTCAGTCGTGTGCCAAACATCATAGTCAGTAACATGCGCCATAGTGCAATAACACATCTCAGCCTCTCTTGCCAAGAAAACTTCAGGGCAGGCAGTCATTCCAATGATGGACATTCCCCAGGCGCGATAAACATTGGATTCCGCGATGGTAGAGAATCGGGGGCCTTCAATTGTTATATATGTACCACCTTCATGGATCGCCGCATTTGTTCCCTCTAAGGCCGAGAAAACTTTTCTGGATAAATCCGGGCAAAATGGTTCAGGGACTCCTACGTGGGCAACGATCCCTTCATCAAAGAAGGAACGTTCTCTTTTATGGGTATGATCAAATATTTGGTTTGGAACAATTATTTCACCGGGGGCAAAATCTTCGCGCAATGATCCGCAGGCCGAAATACTGACAATTCGATTGACTCCAATGGATTTCAACGCAAAAATATTTGCACGGTAATTTATTTTGCTAGGAGAATAAATATGACCGATTCCATGCCTGGCGAGAAAAGCAACCCTCCTGCCTTTGAGCGTTCCCGAGATGATGGGAGAGCTCGGTTTACCGAATGGTGTATTGACCTCAATGGTGCTGCTATTATTTAACCCTGGAAAGTCATATAATCCAGATCCACCGATAATGCCTAAGTGATATTTTGTCTGCATGAATATTTATCCTTTTAAAATGCGCCAAGAATCTAAATCGTCCTCTTTTAATTTGTATTCAACTCTTAGTTCTGTTGTTCCGCATTTAATCACATCTTGATCAAAGATGCGTGTGGGCGCGGAAATTTTTTCATCATTAATATAAGTGCCATTTGTTGAATTCAAGTCTTCAACCCACCAGTGCAGTTTTTTTAGAAAGATACGTGCGTGTAAGTTTGATGCTGACTGATCCATCAATTGGAATGAAGCATTTTCGTCTCTTCCAAGGTAAATTTCTGGCGATACGAAAGTTCTAGATTGATTATCATTATTGTTTATTACATTAATTTTAATGGCATCCATTTCATCCTGCTTTGAAGGAGAAAAAGTTGTACGCCACAAAGTCAGGAGTGTTAATCCTAAAAACGAATAGAGCAGGATTACAAGAATAATTCTGATGACAAGAACGATTTCAGCACTCATTTGGAACACTCACTTAGATCATCTTTGTATTTGTTGACAGGGTCTCATTGGGATCATCGCCACGCATAAACACCATCGTAACATCACCAATGCTGATCACATCACCCGGTAATAATAACTGTCTTTGTATTTTATTGCCATTGACATAAGTTCCGCGAACAGAATCCATGTCACTCAGGTAAGCCTGGTTGTCTTCGATTGAAATTCTCGCGTGAAACCTTGAAATTAGCAAGTTATCAATCGATAGATCAGCTTCAATGGCTCTACCAATTGTTGTATTTATTTTTTTTATCGCAAATTCCTCATCGGCGGGGAAAACCAGAAAACCCCATGCCTTTTCGCTTTTGAATGGGTCATTTATAGCATTAGAATATTTTTCGATTCTTATCGTATTTCCTGATTGAAAATTTGGTGTTTCTGCTTCAACCTCAAGCGGTATCAAGGGATTCTTTGTCCAAACAATAGCAATTTGAATATCAGATGCGACATGCAGCCCTTTTTCCTTGA
>CAZDIS010000120.1:0-8223 GCA_964505585.1 uncultured Pelolinea sp.
ACTCGAATTATGGAATGTGTGAGATTTGTCCTTGACTTTTCAGACGGTATCTACGAAAAAGGATTATGGTGCGGAGGGGAATGCGTGCAATTCTGATGTTGGGTTTCGTGCCTCAACCGAACCTGCCCGAAAAATTGATCGACAATCAGGCGAGGCGAAGTACAATCATGGGAAAAATGAGGACAACATGGATGAGAAAAAAATAACCATCGGATTGGTGGTCGCGCAGCCAGTGAAGGACAGTGAAAATCCCTTATCGGAGCTGAGACGCTATACACAGGATGAGAAACCAGAAGTGATCCTCTTCCCGGAGGACCATATCTACTCTGATCGGCTCAGCGACCTGCAGCAAATTGCCAGGGAGAGCAGGAAATGGATCATCTCTGGGATGGAGGACCGCGATACGGGCGAGAAGAAGTATAAACACGCGCTGGTGGTGGATCCAGAAGGAGAGGTGGTTGGGCATCACCGAAAAACGTCGTTGACTTATGATGAATTAGAAAAAGGGTTCAGCCATGGCGAGGCGATCAACGCGGTGGAGACGGATCTCGAAACCGTCGGGGTCTCGATCTGCTATGAGATGCACTTCCCGGAGGTGGCGCGCATATACGCTATACAGGGGGCACAGGTGGTTTTTAATCCGGTCGGGACGGGAATGTGGCATGAAACGCAGTACCAGGCATGGACAAGCGTTGGCCGGGCGCGCGCGAGTGAGAACGGCATTTTCGCGGTTGGGTGCAGCCACGCGAATGACGCGGTGCCTTTCGCATATGCCTACGCACCGGACGGCCGGTGCCTGGTTCATGCGCGGCATGTGAGCCGAATGGCACGGGTGACATTGGATCTTTCGGAGTGCTTTGGCATGTTCCTTGAACACAGGCAGCCGCAATTGTATGGGAAGTTGATAGAGGAAAAAAAGCGATAATCGACAGAAATCGATATCAAATGGAATTTATTTCCCTGCCAAGTTAGGAGTAATTGGAAATGGGTTGAAGGTGGTTCTTGTAAACAGAAAACCACGTGAGAAACAATGACTGGATAATGGAGTGAGCATGGGCAGCAACCGTCATTTAAATATTGCTATTACGTTCCGGCGGGAATACTCACCGGAAAAAGTGCTGACTTACGCGCAGCAGGCGGAACGGCTGGGTTTCAGGGAAACGTGGGTGGTGGAGGATTGTTTCTTCGCCAGCGGAATCGCGTCTGCCGCGGCGATCCTGGCAAGCACAGAAGCGATGCGAGTCGGTGTGGGGATTATGCCCATCGTGGCGCGCAACCCGGTTTTCAGTGCAATGGAGATCGCGACGATTGGTAGAATGTATCCGGGCCGGTTTACCGCGGGGGTGGGGCATGGGGTGGCACGCTGGATGCGGCAGATCGGCGCGTTACCAGACTCACAGATGGCCGCGCTGCGTGAGGGGGTGGAGATCACGCGCGGGCTGCTGCGCGGGGAGACGGTGGATTATCAGGGTGAACAGTATTATTTGGACCAAGGCCAGCTGGCGTTTCCGCCGGAAGTGACACCACCGATATACCTGGGGGTGCGCGGCCCGAAATCACTGGCGCTGGCAGGAGAGATAGCGGACGGGACAATATTGGCGGAGTTTTCATCTCCGACATACGTGGGGCGGGCACGCACGCGGATCCGAGCGGGCAACCAAAGCGGCAGGGAACATCATGTGGCGGTTTTTGTTTATACGTGCGCAACCGATTCGATCGCAGAGGGGGTGGAGTTGGTGCGCCCGCTGGCCGCGAAAGCGATCGCGTCGGGCAGGAAAGATATGTATTTTAAGGTATTCGGCGACCCGGAGCTGTTAGAGTCATTGAAAGCCATGGATGATAAAGATGAGATGGCAAAACGGATACCAGATAGCTGGATCGAGCAACTGGCTATTATGGGCCGGCGGGGAGACTGGGAGAAACAGATGGCGGCGTTCACGGAAGCAGGGGCAGACACAATGGTGCTGGTACCGCTGCCGGAATTGGGGATGGCGCAGATGGCGGCTTTTTCCGCGTATCTATTCTAAAGGGAAGGTGAGACGTATATGCAACCTGTCAAGTTTTCAATGAGCGAGGCATGGAGAGGAAACTATCCACGCGCCAGGATGGGTGTTCTGGCGGTGGAGGGGATCGATAATACACAGATGAGCGCAGCACTGGAGGTGGAAAAAGAAGTAGTGACGGCGTGGTTGCGGGAGCGGTATAACTCGCGCGAGGTGATCAAGGCGGATGAGAACCTGCAGGCATACGGGCGGTATTACAAGCGCTTCAAGAAGAACTATCATGTCTTTTTCCAGATAGAGTCGGTGGCGGTGAAGGGTAAGCCGATCCCGCGTGTGAACACACTGGTAGAGGCGATGTTCATGGCGGAGCTGAAGTATGGGCTGCTGACCGCGGGGCATGACCTGGACGCGGTTGTGGATGCGGTGACGCTGGACAGCGCCAGCGGGGGTGAACGCTATGAGACGATGGGCGGTGAAGTGAAGACGCTGAAGGTGGGGGATATGTATGTGCGTGATGAGGCGGGGGTGCTTTCGAGCATCATTTATGGGCCGGATGGGCGGACGCGGATCACAGAAGAGACGCGGCGGGCACTATTCACGACGTACGCGCCAGAGGGGATCGCGCAGGCAGCAGTGCGGACACATATGGCGGAAATGGCGCGATGGATGCGGTTATTCTCGCCGGAAATGGAAATAAAAATGATGGATGTGTATGGCGCATACCCTTAATATGTGAAATTCATGTTTACGGGTTATTAAAGCAGGATAAACCACTGCAGGCCGTTCCAGGCAGCGAGCAGGAGGAGGGAAAGGACGACCGGAATCCAGACGTGTTTTTTCAGTTCACGGAAGGCATTGATGATGAGGAGGGGGGTGGAAACGGTGAGCAATGCGGGAATGAGACTGGCGCTGGCATAGATCCCTACCTGGCGCGAAGACGCCAGCAGCAGCAACGGTACCCATAAGCTGGCAATATAGACCGCGGAGAATCCCTTTTTTTTCAGCACGCTGACGAGGAGAGCCGCAGCCGAGACGCATACGAAGACCGGGTTGGAATACCAGAAATATTCCAGGGTTTCAATGAGGTCATTAACCAGGCGCGGAAGCACCGGCAGGGTGATGGAACCCCTGAAAGCCATGGTTTGCGATAGACCAGTTTCAAGCTGGTAAAAAGCAAACGGATCGCCAGTGAGGACATAGCCGAAGAAGAAACGCACCAGGAAGACATACATGAGGGGGGTGATCATGATCCAGAGCGCGTTTTCCGCATAGTACACGTTATGCGGCATGGCACGATAGGCAATGAGGAGGGCGATGAGGACGGGCAGGATCAGAAAGAAAAGTGATGAGAATTGGGCGAGGACGGCCATGGCAGCACCCAAGCCGATCCACACCAGGGCCAGCCAAAAGTGCTTATCTTTCCAGGTGATCAGATACGCGAAGGTAAACGCCAGGAAGAAGACCAAAATCGAGATACCGGAAGCGCTGATGACGGAAGCGAGGACGACCGGATCGAGCAGGTAAAGGGCGGCAAGACACCAACCGACCCAGACAGGTAAACCAGCATGCTGCACCGCCAGGATGAACAGACCAGTGGTGAGCGCGGTGAAGAGGAGTGTGAGAAAGATCGCTGCCAGGTTACCGTTGTTGAAAAAGGGGATCAGGTACAGAAATGCCTGCATGATGTGCTGGAGGGGGCGCAAGAAGATGCGCGAATCATAGGTGACCTCTGATGGGGGCAGCGTATTTTCGTTGTTAATCCCTTCGGCTGTAAGCCAGGCACAAAAACCGGACGCACCACAACTGGCGGCAGCCGCAAAGAAGAACGTGAGGAAAAGAAAGGATAAGAGGCATGCCACAGCGGCCTGTTTGAGGGAAGGCGGACGGTAGGTGTTTTTCACGCGCCGCCCTCCTGCCCGGCCTGACTCTCAGCGGTTTGTTGACCGGAGAGGCCATGGGTGGTCTTTTCCCAATAGAAGGGTTTGGTGATCAGCTGCCAGAGGGCACGCCAGGCGGCAAAGCTCATGAGCACCCAGTAGATGGGTGAGAGCAGGGCGTATTTCCCCAGCTCGTAATATCCACGGCGGAAAGTGGAGATGACATTGAGATAAACGAAAACGAAATTACCAATGATGAGGTTGAAAGCGCTGATGAAGAAAATCGGCGGCGGAAACAGTTCTCCCAGCAGATAGACATCAAAAATGAAGGACATGGTGGTCAGGAACCAGAAGATGGGATTGAGGATGAAGAGGAAGGGCGTACCGCCGACGGTCAGATGAAATCCGAGCGTTCCTTTTAGCCCCAGTTCCCGAAGCAATTGAAAGGGGTGGCGCATATTGACAAACCAGGTTTGCATGTAGCCCTTGATCCAACGGGTGCGCTGGCGGATCCAGTTCCAGAGCTGGCTGTTAGCCTCTTCAAAGGTGGTGGAGTCGACAATAGCGGTCTTGTAATCGTGTTTATACATGCGGATGCCGAGGTCGGCGTCTTCGGTGACATTGAACGGATCCCAGCCGCCGAGTTCGCGCAATTTTTCGGTAATGAAATGGTTGGAGGTGCCGCCGAGGGGGATGGGGAGGCCGGCGCGGTTAAGGCCGGGGAGGATCATATCGAACCAGTTGGAATATTCGCAGGTGAACCAGCGCGTGAGCAGGTTGTAGTTGCGGTTGTAGTAATTAAGCTTGGCCTGGACGCAGATGAGATCTTCGCCGCCTTTACGGAAGGTGCAGACGACTTTCTTGAGCTGGTCTTTTTCAGGTTTATCCTCAGCATCGAAGATGACAAGATATTTGCCGCGGGCGCTGATGAGACCATAGTTGCAAGCCTTGGGCTTGGTGCGCGGCTGGGAATCGGGGATGGTGATAAATTCGATATTGCCGGGCGGATCGATCTTGATGGCCGCCTCGCGCGTTTCATCATCCACCTCTTCAAGCAGGAGCTTGATATCCAATTTACTGGCGGGATAGTCGAGTTCGCTCAGGGACCTTAACAATACGGGCAGCACTTCCTTTTCACGGAAGACCGGAATGAGAATGGTATAGATCGGAAGCTGCGACTCATCCAGGCCCTGGATGTCCTCAGGGCTGATGGAGATCAGGTCCTGGCGCGCGGCACCGCTGAGGGCGATGGAAAAGCGAAAGACAGATATGCCGAGATAGATCAGAGCCGCGGCGATATTGAGGCCTAACAGGGTGGGATAGGGCGCAAGCACGACGCTAATGATGAGCAGGACAGCGATGATGGCCATGGTGATGATCTGGGGGGTGGTGAAGGGAACGTTGGCACATTCCTCGGGGTTGCGGTAGAAGAGGCCCCAAATGCTTTCATTGATGTAGGCGTCATGAAAGATGGCGCGGGTGGTCCATTCGATGTCGAACTCGCTGGTGACGAGGTATTGGATTTTTCCGGTGTGGATGCGGCTGATGAGATCGTGAACGGGCGCGAGGTGCCAGGGGTCGACAATCGCAACCTGCAGCGTATTGCCAGTGTGACGGACGGGGATACACCCCAGATCGCGGCAGACCTGCGGGTCAAGCAGTTTTGCCGTATCCGGGTCGACCTGTTCCCTGCGCAGGTCGATATGCGGCAGGCCGCACTGGCGGGCAAGCGCTTTGGAAAGCGTGAGGCGGTTGACAGAGCCCCTGCTGACGAGGACCTGCCCCAGACGTTCGCCCGAACGTTTCTGCGCGGCAAGGGCGGCATCCAGTTCCTTCCTGGAGATCAATCCTTCAGAGAGAAGAATATCACCCAGGCGCCGGGAGGGCGGTGCGGGGAAGGGGTTAGAATTCACGGTCATAACCTGAACCGCAGTCCTGATCACCCTTGCGGGCCTTGATGACCCAGGCAATGATGACCCAGGAGATAAAGATGACAGCAGGGACGGCATAATAAGTCAGAAACGAGAGGGCAAAGAAAACCAGCCAGAGGAATGACATGAGAATGATCTTGAGCCGCTCGTGCCTGGATTGGTTGTGCGGCGCTTGCTGTTTTTGTTGCGCGTTCATGTGCCCTTCTTCCATCGATAAACGTATCCCTATTCTAATAGGAAAACATTGAATAAAAAAAGTTTAAATAAGAAAAGAACAAGCGCGCCTGTTGGTGGGCGCGCTTGTTTGGATGGATCTATGGTGTGCAGTTGACAGTGAAATTCTTCTGCCCAAACCACTGGTGGTTGGGCTCGTCAATGTAGATTTTAGCCCAATGATTACCACTGGCGTTGATGGTCATAGTGTGCTGGATGATCTTGGATTCCGCGCCAGCGAAAGTAGTGGATTTGGTGGCACAGCCGGGGCAGCCCTGGCTATCGTTCCATTTAAATGAGACGTTGCCAGCCCCATTGGTGGTGATCTCGGCGCTGATGGAGATTGAATTGGGGCAGCCCATATCGATGGTGGTGTGGGGCATGTAGTAGGTGACGCTGGTGACGGCGAAGGCGGGGGGCGGGTTTCCTACCGTGATCTTGACCCAGTACTTGCCCATTTTGGTGCCATCGGCGGCAGTCATGCGCCAGACACCGGTGTAATCGCCATCGCTGGCGGGGGCCTGCATGGGAATCTCAACAACGTATGTTTCGCCGGGCTCGACTGTTTCGGTCAGGTTGATCGAATCCGGGCCGCCCATCTGGTCACCTTCTTCAAAGACCATCCGCGCGCCGGTGGTCCAGTCGCAAGTGCCGGCGTTGCGCAGGGTCCAGGATTTGACGAAGTTGTCGCCGGGGTCGAAGATGGTGCCATCGAGGATGGTCTCGTCGCCGGTCCAGCGGCTGAAGTAGCAGGCATCTTCGTCACCTTCGTCTTCGGAATCCGCTTCAGAATCATCCTCTGACTCAGCTTCGGGTGATTCCTCAGGTTGTGGAGTGGGGGGCTGCGCGAGGGTTGTCTGTGTTTGCTGCAGGGACACGCGCGTGAGCTCGATAGTGATGTCTTCTTCGGATGGGCCGTTGCTGCTCGCGAATGATAGTTCACAGGCGATGGTGGTTAATAGCAGGATGGTGATAAATAGCAAGGCGTGTTTTTTGTTCATGATTCCTCCAATGGTTCTATCTACTACTGTAGCACAAATTCCCTGTTATCGTATATTCTAATAATGGTGAAGGTCGTTGTAGAAGTTTACACACGGCAATTAAAAAGCGCGCCGATTTTGGCGCGCTTTATTGTAAGTAAGGTTTAGGGATTACAAACGGTTTTATAGTTTTGCTGGCCAAACCACTGGTGATTGGGTTCATCGATATAGATCTTTGCCCAATGGTCTCCCGCTGCGCCAATCAACATGGAATGGGTGACAGATTTGGTGCCAGCACTGTCAAAACTAATCGATTTCGTTCCACAACCAGAGCAACCCTTGCTGTCATCCCATTTATAGGTAACAGTTCCTGCACTGCTGGCGGTGATATTTACAGTTATGTCTACCGATGTTTTGGATGGACAAACGATAGGAATCGTTGTTAAGGGCATAGAATAGGAAACGCTGGTAACGGAAAAGGCAGCAGGCGGAGTGGTATCGCCGACCGTGATCTTGACCCAGTACTTGCCCATTTTGGTGCCATCGGCGGCAGTCATGCGCCAGACACCGGTGTAATCGCCATCGCTGGCGGGGGCCTGCATGGGAATCTCAACAACGTATGTTTCGCCGGGCTCGACTGTTTCGGTCAGGTTGATCGAATCCGGGCCGCCCATCTGGTCACCTTCTTCAAAGACCATCCGCGCGCCGGTGGTCCAGTCGCAAGTGCCGGCGTTGCGCAGGGTCCAGGATTTGACGAAGTTGTCGCCGGGGTCGAAGATGGTGCCATCGAGGATGGTCTCGTCGCCGGTCCAGCGGCTGAAGTAGCAGGCATCTTCGTCACCTTCGTCTTCGGAATCCGCTTCAGAATCATCCTCTGACTCAGCTTCGGGTGATTCCTCAGGTTGTGGAGTGGGGGGCTGCGCGAGGGTTGTCTGTGTTTGCTGCAGGGACACGCGCGTGAGCTCGATAGTGATGTCTTCTTCGGATGGGCCGTTGCTGCTCGCGAATGATAGTTCACAGGCGATGGTGGTTAATAGCAGGATGGTGATAAATAGCAAGGCGTGTTTTTTGTTCATGATTCCTCCAACTCTTATATTATTTATTACTTTAGCATATTGGGGTGGCTACACTTTAGTGGACACGGCCTCCCTTATTTCAAACTCCAAGAGACTGTCAGAATAAGTGTGTAAATGAGGTATCCTACAGAGAAAGGAAAACT
>CAZDIS010000121.1:0-8078 GCA_964505585.1 uncultured Pelolinea sp.
TATCGCCCCGACCATTTTTGATTTATTAGGGTTAACCCCGCCTTCAAGCATGAGCGCAGAAAGTCTCATATGGCATGAAAACGAATAATTAAGGTATACGAAAACAAGGACGGATTTCTTGTGATTCTATCGATATCCTGAAAATGCCAATACAAAAAAGATAATAATAAAGATCTTGGTACTATCAAACAAAAAAAGCTCCGCATCTTAAATTGCGGAGCTTTCTAATTTATTCCCTTTTAATCATCCAATAATCGCTTTTCGCCTTCAAGTTCACGCAGGTGCGTCAGGTCCTGCGATACCTCAATGGTGCCTTTATAATTTCCGTCCGCGTCGTGCAGCGCAAAGTATTCAATGTGAATGAACATGCCGTTCATCTGGATCCAGAACTCGGCGTTCTCGCGTGTACCAGCTTTAAAATCATCCAGGATCTGCTGTACTTTATCCATGCTCTGCGGTGGGTGGCAGTTCTGTACCTTGCGCCCAATGATCGCGGCTGTCCGTTTGAAGACACGCTCAGGCGTGTCTGAGTAATACAGCACGGTATCGTTCTCATCAACGTAAGTAATATCGACCGGCAATCGCTTCAGCATCATATTGAGCTGCGAAATCGATAGATCGCCAGTGTTTAGTGGGAATGATGTCATTTCAATCTCCTTATTTTCTTCAATCATATCAATGATTTCTTCTTTTGGTGCTTCCTTGCTGGCATTCTCGGGCCATTCATCACCACGCTGCACATAGCTGAATCCAAACTCTTCTTCCTGCCCGTGCATCTCCAGCCAGTCCTCTTCTGGCAGCCGCTCCAAAGCAGCCGGGAACAGAATGCGTTCTTCCTTATAGATCATCTCGCGCATCATATTCTCGATCGGCGTGAAAATTTCATTTAATGTCTGAACATCACTAAACTCCAGCGTGTCTTTTTCTGCCAATTCCGCAGAAAGCTGCTTCCATCCTTTGCGGATATCATTATGGATGCCCCACATCACGTTCGAAGGCCCGCTGAAATCGACCTTTTCCAGATACGAGAATAGCAAATTCTCCTTGCGCTCGTAGTGCCGGTTAAAATCGATCATTTTTTCAACATTGGTCTTTAGTCTGTCCAGCAATTGCGCAGATTGGCTTCCCACCAATTGGCGCAAAATATTGCGGATTTCATTCAGCACGATCGTCAGCAGCTCGTTTTCTGTGCGGAAGGTGTAGACCGGGTGGCCGGGCAGCATATCCGCGGTGGGCTGCGCATCCAGTGATTCGCGGAACATTGCCACATGCACATCACACAGGTATTGGATATCCTCAACCGGCATCCCCCCCGCGATCAATGATTGTTCGATCACAGAGATCTCCTGCGCGGTCGCGTTGCGTAGCACTTCCGCGAATTCTTCTTTTACGCTCTCATACGGTTCACCTGCGTGCACTCGCTTGATCGCGGTCTTGATCTTCTCCTGTCTTTCTTTGCTTGCGTTATTGATAAATTCACTCATGTTCACTCCTCTTTGTCTGCCCAGCTGATGTGGTAATACACTGTGACCGCATGTTCAGGACAAATGCTTTCGCAGTCCGCGCACATCGTGCAGGCGCTTGGGTTGGCAAATATCAGCATGTCTGCTTCCAGAGCAAGTACGTTTTCCGGACATACATCAACGCACTGGCCGCACAGCGTACATTTTTGCCTGTCAATTACCGGTACATTTTTATCAGCCATGCCAATTTTTCCTTTCACAATCAATCGTATCAAGAGGAGGTGATCTGCGATACGACTTAAGTCGTATCCCTGCCCTGCGCGATTTGCAGCAATCGCTCGCGGTCCAGCAGCACGATATTGCCTTTCTCCCGCCGCAGCACACCCTGCGCTTCCATCTCGCGTAAATTGCGGCCGATCACATCCCGCACCGTGCCGATCTGGCGCGCCATATCATCGCGTGTCCAGTAGATATCCGCGTCTGATTGGCCCTTTTCAGCTTCAGCGATCAGGAAGGCCGCCAGCCGTTGCCGCACACTATCCAGCGCCAGCGCGCCGGCTTTACGCGTCATCATCTCCAGCCGCGCGGCCATCTCCTCCGCCAGCGCGACTGCCAGATCAGAATAGCGGGCCATCAATCGCTGCGCATCTTCCCGCCCCAGCGCAATCAGCGTTGTATCCTGGATGCAGCGTACATTGGCAGGATTTTTGGCTTCTTTGCCCAGAACAGGCACCAGGTTGAAACCCTGGCCGGGGGATATCACCCCCAGCGTATGCTCACGCCCGTCCAGCGCTGTGCGATAGATCTCCACCGCGCCGGATACGACAAAATACAGCGCATTGCATGCATCCTCTTCCCAGATCACAGCATCCCCCGCCAAATATGTGACCTGCCACGCGCAGGCATCAACCGCTTGCGCGCACTGCGGCGACAGCCGCAGGAAAAACCCGATTCCTTTCCAATCATTCTTCATTGTTAACAATCATTTTATATACTCTTTTGCCTTTTGCGGTAAAATCTTATTGATAATTATTTTCAATAAAACCATGAATGCCTCATACCAAGAAAAATTAGAGCAAGAATTACAAAGTTCGGGCGCGCGCCTCACCAAACCGCGTAAAGCGATCCTCGATGTCATCGCTGCCAGCAAACAACCGCTGACCGCCATGGACATCTTCAAACGCGCGCAGGATCAAGTGCCAAATCTTGGACTCGTGACAGTCTATCGCACCATTGACGCCCTTGAATCACTTGGCCTGATCGATCGCATCCACGGCAGCAAGGACTGCCAGACCATCTTCCGCTCTGCCTCCGGCCACCGCCATCTGCTCTCCTGCACGGATTGCGGCAGGAGCATTTATTTTGACGGCGTCCTGGCGGAAAAGGAATTTGAACGCATCGGGCGTGAGCATGGTTTCAAAGTCACCGGGCATCTATTGCAATTATTTGGGCTATGCGATAACTGCAATAATACGGAGTATATCAATGAATAAAACACGCAATACCATCATTACCCTTGTCGTTGTCGCAATATTGCTATCCGCGTGCGCCCAACCAGCCGCCCCCGCCAGCCAGAACGCGGATCGTATCATCGTTTCCGTCAGTGTCCTGCCCCAAAAATATTTTGTTGAACGCATCGGCGCTGAGTTCGTGGATGTCAATGTGATGGTCGGACCCGGAGATTCACCCCACAGTTACGAACCCAAGCCTTCCCAGATGACAGCCCTCAGCGATTCCGTGCTCTATTTCTCGGTCGGCGTTGAGTTTGAAGACGCCTGGATGGACCGCATCACCAGTGCCAATCCTGAAATGAAGGTCATTGATCTCACCCAGGGCATGACCCGGATTCCTTCAATGGACGAGCACGACCATCAAGAAGATGCCGATCAACAAGAAACGGATGATCATAGCGCTGATGAAGCAAACCACGATGAAGAAGTCGATCCGCACATCTGGACCTCTCCCGCAAATGGCGCGGTCATCGCTGAAACCATCACCGAAGCGCTCATCACCGCCGACCCCGATCATGCCGACACCTACCAGGCAAATCTCCAGCGCCTGCTGGCAGATATTTCCACATTGCAGGAAGATATCCACACCGCGCTTGAAGACCTGGACACCAGAAAATTTATGGTCTTTCATCCCGCCTGGGGTTACTTTGCCCGGGAATTCAACCTGGAGCAGATTCCGATTGAGGTGGATGGCAGCGAGCCCAGCGCGCGTGAATTGGCTGATCTGATCACAGAGGCCAAAGCGGAGGGCATTCAGGTTGTTTTTGCGCAACCGGAGTTCAGTACCCGCTCTGCGGAGTATATCGCGCAGGAAATTGACGGCAAAGTCATCCTCATCAGCCCCCTCGCGGAGAATTGGCTGGAGAACTTGCGGCATGTTGCCGAGACAATTTCAGAGGCATTATGAACACTGCAGCCCAAACTGATCACCCGGTGATCGAGATCAATAACGTCTGGGCAGGGTATGACGGCCACCCCGTGCTCGAAAATATCAATTTAGAGGTGCATGAAACCGATTTCATCGGTTTGATCGGCCCCAACGGCGGCGGCAAGACCACCCTGCTCAAGGTCATCCTGGGTTTGCTCAAACCCACCCGCGGCAGTGTGCGCATCATGGGCAAAACCGTCGAGGACGGCCGCTGCATGGTCGGATATGTTCCGCAGGCGGTGGAGATGGACCGTGAGTTCCCTATCCGCGTCTGGGAAGTCGTGCAGATGGGCCTGCTCGGCTGCCGAAAACCCTTCCAGCGCATCACCGCGCCGGAACGGGAAATCATCCGCCGCGCGCTTGAACAGGTGGATATGCAGCCATTAGAGCAGCGTGCTATCGGGGACCTGTCTGTCGGCCAGCGCCAGCGCGTCTATATCGCCCGCGCCCTGGCTACCAGCCCTTCCATCCTCCTTTTGGATGAGCCCACTGCCAGCGTCGACCCGCAGATCGCGGCCAGTATCTATGACATGCTCTCCCGTTTGAATGAGACCATCACCATCATCATGGTCAGCCATGATATGAACGCGGTGTCTGCTTACGTGAAAACGATCGGGTGCCTCAATAAGGCCCTGCATTACCACGGCACCAAAGAGATCACGGAAGAGATGGCACAGGCCATGTATGAGTGCCCGGTCGATCTGATCGCGCACGGGTTACCGCATCGTGTGCTCTCACCCCATGTGCATACCCATACGCACGACCACGACGGAGGGCACACCCATGATTGAAGCCCTGCAATTCGGTTTTGTGCGCAACGCCCTCGCGGCCGGCATTCTGGTCAGTATTGCCTGCGGCATCATCGGCACCTACATCGTCACCAACCGCATCGTCTTTCTCAGCGGCGGCATTGCGCATGCTGCCTATGGCGGCATCGGACTTGGGTACTTTCTCGGCATCAACCCCATCCTCGGCGCCATCGCCTTTGCGCTCATGTCTGCCCTTGGCATGGGCTGGGTGCATCGCAATACCAGGGAGCGCTCTGATACGATCATCGGCATCATGTGGGCAATGGGCATGGCCCTTGGCATCATCTTCCTCGATCTCAGCCCCGGCTACAAAGCCGACCTGATGAGTTATCTCTTCGGCAGTATCCTCGCCGTCCCCTCCAGCGACCTGCTCATCATGCTCGTTCTCAATGCCGTCATCATCACCCTCGTCATTCTTTTCTACCGCCAGCTGCAGGCCATCTCATTTGATGAAACCTTCGCCACGGTGGTCAGTGTGCCGGTTGATCGGCTTTACCTGATGCTGGTCGGCATGGTCGCCCTCACCGTCGTCATGACCATGCGCATCGTCGGCCTGATCATGGTCATCGCCCTGCTCACCATCCCGCCCGCTATTGCGGGTCTGTTCGTGCGCGACATGAAACGCATGATGCTGGTATCCGTCTTCCTCAGCATCATCTTCACCATCATCGGGCTGGCACTCTCCTACACCCTCAACCTCACCTCCGGCGCGACCATCATTCT
Organism: uncultured Pelolinea sp.; assembly: GCA_964505585.1. Lineage (GTDB taxonomy): Bacteria > Chloroflexota > Anaerolineae > Anaerolineales > Anaerolineaceae > Pelolinea. Next base: position 5,435 of record CAZDIS010000121.1, read on the forward strand.
CGTCACCGGGCTGGCTTATTTTCTCAGCTATGCGTATCAAGCATTGCGTAGAAAATAAATCGTCTTTTTCCACATTATCAATTGACAACTCCCGCGGGTATCATGCTATACTGCGATTATTGTTTTACATATTTAATAGAAATGCCGCCAAAAAATAATCGTTGATTGATATGCGTGATCCGAGCAGAATAGAAAACTTATTCATGGAATGCGGCAGCAATATCCCCTTGCTGGCGCAGTCCTGCGCGGACGCCATTCCACAACTATTCCCCCGTCCTGAACAGGTTCACGCCCTGATCACCATTAATAAGATCCGCTACGCGTCACCGGATTTCCACAGGGTCGGCCATCGGGTCCATCGAAAGATCCGCGTTCCTAAAAAATGCAAAGGAACCATCCAAATTTATGTTGACGCTGGCGCCGTTAGCGATAACCCTTCACCATCTGAAGAAACCGCTGAGCAGGTCGCCGATCTCATCGCCACACGCCTGGAACAGGTGATCAGCGCGCTGCCTGCCACCAGCGTCACCCTCGATAGCGAAAAACGCTACCAGCTGCTGGCGGATAACGCGATCGATGTGATCTGGATCATGGACCCGCTCCTCAATTTCACCTATGTCAGCCCCTCCATTCAGAAAATGACCGGCTACACCGTGGAGGAATGGGTCGGCACCAACCTCGCGCAACACGCCACCCGTAAAGAATTCCTCAAAATGGCCGGGCAGGCCATCCGCGCCTTACGCGGGTTATTCGATGCGGATTATGTCATTTTTACCGCGAAAATGCTTCGCAAAGATGGGTCGCAAGTCCCGGTTGAGATCATCGGCCGCTTGTTATATAACGACAAGGGTTTCCCCATCGGCCTGCAGGGCTCAACACGCGATATTTCTGAGCGTATCAAAGCGGAAAAAACACTCAAGAAAAGCGAGAAACAACGTATTCGCACCATTGAACAGCTCTATCAGGCGGGCCAGCACATCGGCCGATCACTGGATCTCGAATCCATTTACGCCAGCCTGCATGAGATCATCTCCGAGATCATGCCCTGCGACGGGCTCATCATTTCCTCCTTCAACCTCTCACAAAAGAAATTCATCTGTGAAGCCCTGTTCCATCAAGGCAAAGCGCTGGATGTCAGCGGGTTTCCCGCCATCCCGCTTGAGCCGCCGGGGCGTGGTACCCAGAGCCAGGTGGTGCATAGCGGTAGATCACTCTACCTCAGCGATTATCTGGCGCACCAGAAAAAAGCGCAAACGTCCTATTATATTAATCAGAATGGGATCTATCAACCGCAAGCCGTACCAGCCGATCAGGAAATCACCCGCTCCGCCATTCTCGTTCCCCTCAAACGCGAAAAACAGGTCATCGGGGTCATCCAGGTCACCAGCTACCAGCTGGATGCCTTCACCCAGGAGAACCTGCATTTTCTCGAGGCCTTCACCCCCCAGGTCTCCGCCGCCATCTCCAATGCCGCGCTCTATGAAGAAACACAGCAGGCGCAAGAAAACCTATTGATCACGCTGCAGGGCACCATTGAAATGCTGGCGCGCACCGTTGAAACGCGCGACCCTTATACCGCCGGCCACCAGCAGCGCGTGGCCGATCTGGCAGTCGCCATCGCCGAGGAAATCGGGCTCGATCAGGAGCAGGTCGAGGCCATCCACATGGCCAGCATCGTGCACGATATCGGCAAGATTAACATCCCAGCCGAGATTCTCAGCAAGCCCGGTAAACTCTCCGATCTGGAATTCGAGCTGATCAAAATCCACCCAAACATCGCCGCGGATCTGCTGCGCGGCATCACCTTCCCCTGGCCGATAGCTGAGATCATCCGCCAGCACCACGAGAAACTGGACGGTTCCGGCTATCCGCGCGGGTTGACGGGCGACCAGATCACGATCGAAGCGCGCATCCTCACCGTCGCCGATATCGTCGAAGCCATGTCTTCCCACCGCCCCTACCGCGAAGCGCTCGGGATTGAAACAGCGCTCGCGCAAATCCAAATTGAAAAGGGAAACAAGCTCGATCCGGTTGTGGTGGATGCCTGCCAGGCGCTTTTTGACAGCGGATATCAACTTCCGCCAACTGAAATGAATTAAGCGGCATGCCTTAAAGATAGCTTCATTATTCTTCTGTGCGTTCTTGCCGGCTTTTCATTTGCTTTTCAAAATGTATAATCAAGGCAGAAGATATTGATAAATTTTTTCCTTAATACCCATTGGAAAAAGGAGCTGGCATGAGCCAACCCGGGAACAGTTCAAAAAAAACAAATAACAGCCATTCCCCAAACATGGATCCGGCTACTTCTGAATCCGTCCTCAGGCAATCCATCGAACACGCGCCTGTTGGTATGTTTCTGACAGATAAGGATGGGAACTGCACCTATGCCAACCGCGAATTACTCAACATGACCGGTTTAATGTTTGATGATGTGATCGGTAATAAATGGCTGAATTCCATACATCCTGAAGACCACGAGCGCATGTCCCGGGCATGGGCACAGGCCATCAAGGACAATGCGGTTTTAGACGAGGAATGTCGCTATTTGGACACCGAAGGGCAGATTATCTGGGTGCATGTCATCACCATCAAACGCCTCGATCAGGAGGGGAATTTAACCGGATACCTGGGCAAGAATATCGAC
>CAZDIS010000122.1:0-7988 GCA_964505585.1 uncultured Pelolinea sp.
GCGCGATTCGCAGCAGTGTTTCTCGTTCAGCCCTGGAAAGTGTATTCTCAGTTTCGGATGGGTTCATTTTTCATCTTTTTGCTTCAGTTATAATTTGATGGTGCAATTATACATTTTTTGGCTGGTTTCTTGCACGAAGAATATTGAAAAACCATTTGGAACACAATATGGAACAAGACACACAACCTACCTCTGATCGATCGGATACGAAACACGAACCTGGCAGCAGGGATCGCATCGTGTTTCGTGGCGTGCAGTCTGTCGTGGGGATAGCCATCCTGGCCGCGACCATCCTCACCCTCTGGAACCCGCGCGCTTTCTTTAAAACACCCGATATCGAGAACCTGTTCCAATCGGCCATCCAGGAAGAACAGAGCGTGGCGGAAGAATTTACTGAACAGGTCACCCGCATTGGCATCCTGGCCGGGCATTGGCAGGACAAGCCGGGCAACGTCTGCCGCGATGGCAGGACAGAACATGATGTCAATTACGGTATTGCCTATCAGCTCCAGATCATGCTCGAAGCCGAGGGCTACCGCGTCGATCTTTTTCCAGAATTTGACGAGGATTTATTTGGTTACCAGGCGGACGCGCTTGTGGCCATTTATGCGGGCTCCTGTGAGGAAAACCCGCCGCCTCCGAGCGGATTTCGTGTCGGCTCCAGTCTGACAGTGGAGAACCTGGATGCGATCAATGATCTTTCGCTCTGCCTCGTGGACACATATCAGGCGCAGACCGGTCTGCCGTATGCCTATGAAGTGATCAACCCGGAACATCCCTCCTACCATATCTTTCGGGATATCGCGCAAACAACACCCGCCGTGCGTTTTGAGATCGGCGCGCTCTCAACCGACAGCGGCATCATATTCAATGATGCTGGTGCCGTGGTGCAGGGCATTGCGGACGGCATCATCTGTTATCTGGACCTGAGTGGGTCGGGCGGTTAGCAATGGAAAACCAACACGTCCATCATGCGCTCGCTAAACTGGATATCGCCAGGCAGGCCCTGCGCCAGAAGGATACAGAAAAAGCTTTCCAATATGCGTTGCAGGCGTCCAAGCTTGACCTTGGCCTGGAAGAACCTTGGATCATCTTGGCCGCGTTGAGCAAACCACGGAAAAGCATTGCCTATCTTAAACGCGCCCTCGAGATCAATCCACAGAGCCAACCCGCGCGGGATGGAATGCGCTGGGCAGTGAAACGGCTAAAGGATTCCCGGCAGAATAAGGCAGCACAGGTATCGGAAACCGAAAGCCAAACGCCGCCGCGAGCGCCTGAGAAACAACGCGCTTCCCGTTGGGGAGTTCCGCTGTTTATTTCGATCCTCATCACCGGATTCGCGCTTATGGTCTGGGTGGGCATCCCCCTATTGAATGCCCAGGCTTATGTTGAGGATGAACCGCGGGCGAAGAACGTACTCATTAAACCAACCCTCACCCCCACCCTCACCCCCACGCCGACCGCCACGCCCACACCCACCCCAACCCCAACGCCGGAACCCACCCACACACCGGACACAAGCTATGCCGCTTATTATTATCATTCCTGGGATATCCCGGAAGAGGTCAGCGGCACCAATGATTTCTGGATCGAGATCGATCTGAGCGGACAGATGCTCTATGCCTACCGCGGCGATCAACTCTTGAACGCGTTTGTCGTTTCGACCGGTACCAGCAAATACCCCACGGTGACCGGTGCCTATAAAATTTATAGCAAACACGCAACCTATACCATGATCGGCCCGGGATATAATCTCCCCGACGTCCCCTACGCGCTATTCTTCCATAAGGGGTACAGCATCCACGGCACTTACTGGCATAGCAACTTTGGCACGCCCATGAGCCATGGATGTGTGAATATGCATACCAACGACGCGGCCTGGGTGTATCAACAGGCTGGTATCGGAACATACGTTTTCGTTCATTACTAAATAAATGGGTAATAAGAACATGCTTTCCAGAAGGCAATTCATCAAAAACGCTGCAGGCATAATGCTTGGAGCCGCCATTGCCCCCCGCCCGGAAAAGTTCTTTACCTGGGATGCCCGCGAAACTGAAATTTTAGGTCGTGTGCTCTTCAACGATGTCCCCAGCTTTGACCGCCCTGATCTAAACAGCGAAAAGAATGGCGCATACCAATTCAACCAGGTCATCCCGTTGTCACAACCCACCAAAGGCGTTTCCAGGCATCCCACTGAAGAGATCTGGTTTCCCATCGAAAACAACGCTTTCATCCAATCCAGGAATATCCAGGTCGTGCAAAACAGGTTGAATCTCCCGCGCGAGGACCTGCCAAGATCAGGCAGATTGGGAGAGATCACAGTGCCCCTGACCGAGGCCTGGCCGGCAGATAAACAAAGTTCCCGCTCCCAGCAATTATTCTTTTATGGGTCACTGCATTGGGTTTACGGCCTGGGAAAAGATCCCGATCAAAATCTCTATTACCTCGTCATTGAGGACCGCTGGAATGAATCCTATTACGTGGATGCCGCCCATATGCGCATCATGGAAGATGATGAATTGGCGCCCACCTCACCCGGTGAAGATATCAAACAAAAACAGATTCTCGTGGACACAAACAAACAAATGTTGTTCGCCTATCAGGATGGCGCGCTGGTCATGGCAAGCGGCGTGTCTACCGGCGTATATGAGAACGGAACCAATTTATCAACGCCCGCGGGAGAATACTTCATCAATTACAAGCGCCCCACCCGCCACATGGTCCACAGCGATAAGATCGGTATCAACGATAGCGAGCTTTATGGCGTGCCCTGGGTCTCTTATTTCACCGATACCGGCATCGCTTTTCATGGCACCTATTGGCACAACGACTATACGCGGCCTAGAAGCCACGGCTGCGTCAATATGCCCATCCGCGCCGCAAAATGGCTCTACCTCTGGTCAGACCCGGTCGTGCCGCCCCGCGCTAAAAAGCACGTATCCCGCTACGGAACATCCGTCAAAGTCATATAATTTTCATAGATTTTTCTTAGGGCAATTTCACACCCCTTCCATTAAAATAATCTCAATATGGCTACAAAAGCAGTGTTTGCGGGATTGGTATTTGATGACCTCGATCGGCAGCTCGATACGGCCTTTGTCGGTGCGGATGCCTGCTATGTGATCGATGATGACGGTTTTCTGCGTCACATCCCTGCGGAAGAGATTGACCTGCAGGTGGTGGAAGCGATGCGCGGCCAGGTGGAAGAGAACAAAGAAGTCATCGCCGAGCAGACCATTAAAATGATCGGTGATGTCGATCTTTTCACCCATGGCATCATCCGGAACCAGCTTGAAAATCTCGATGACCAATTCGACCATCTCATGCGCGCCGGTATTCCGGAAGATGGGCGTATCTACCTGGGCCTGCTTGGCTTTAAGATCATCGTCAACTACCATGGTGACGTGATCCAGATTGAACAGCCCGCTGCGCCCGCAGATGAAGATTAAATATCTGTTAGGATTATCACAGGAGAAAACAGCATGATGGCTTCCCAATTCATCATTGATGTCACGGAAATGACATTTGAATATGAAGTAATCGCATTCTCAAAGAACAAGCCGGTCCTGGTTGATTTTTGGGCGGAATGGTGCCGCCCCTGCAAGACCCTGGGGCCGCTCCTCGAACGCATCGTCAATCAAGCCAATGGCTCCCTGCGCCTGGCAAAAGTCAATATCGACCAGAATCCCAATCTCGCCATGCAGTTCGGCGTGCGCAGCATTCCCACCGTCAAGGTATTCATCGATGGCCGCGTGGCCAATGAATTCGTCGGCGTCTTGCCGGAAAGCCAGATCCGGTCCTTCATCCAAAAACTCCAGCCCCCCGGCCCGCTTGAATTAGAGATCTCGCGCGCGCAAAGCATGCTCCTCTCCCAGGATTGGGAAAATGCCGAAACAGCGCTGCGAGCCATCCTCGAGCAGGACAGTGAATCCCCCGAAGCGTCAGTCGGATTGGCAAAATCCCTCCTCGCTCAGGATCAGGCGGCGGAAGCCCTCCGCGTCTTGAACGAAACCGTCGCCGCCCGTGTCACCAGCACTGTTGACCGCCTGCGCCCCTACGCGGAGACCCTCGTCGGCTTTCACGCGGAAAACCTGCCCGGTGAGACCGACCTCGACGCGATCTTCTATAACAGCGTCCGACTCGCCAGCCAGGCCAAATTCCCTATGGCGCTCGATGGATTGCTCGACCTTCTCCGCCGGGATAAGCACTTCCGCGGAAAGATTGCCCAGAATGTCATCCTCGGTATCCTTGAGATCATGGGCGAAGAGGATCCCGACACCCGGGCCTACCGCGCTGAGCTCGCTTCGGTTCTTTTCTGAGTACTAATTGGATTTCCTAAAGACTTCCCGATCCCTCGGCAACAAACACAACCTTACAACTATTTGTTAATAACGGATATAATCATTCTTAGTCTGTTGATTTCATATCAATTAATAGATTAGCAGCGGTCAGAGTTGCAACTCTGGCCGTTTGCGCTATTAAAACTGGTTGTCTTTCGAAAAAGAGTGAATGGGGATTGAATTAAATCTTTATTGATTCCTAGAAAATCCATGACCACTGGTTTATGAGTCCTATGACTTAATTGTGACTCAACATACCCCTAGATGTGGCCTTTTTCGTGGTTTTTATGCCTTTTCACCCAGATATGGCGGTTTGTAAAGTGCTTATAGTCCTATGCTCATGCATTATATCAAGTTTCAATAATAACTTCGATCTACTAATTAAGAGTAGGTTTTGGGAACATCCATTGTGTCCGTGGCATCTATTTGTCAAGCATTCAAGCCCTCAAATTTGGTGCCAAAATTGACATTTTCTAGATTAGAAGAATATTCATAAGGAGGTTTATTCTCTGATGAAGCACTCCGGCGAAGGGAATTGTAATCCCCTAACCACTCAAGGGCGATCTTCCTGACCAACTTTTAATATATTTGTGTATAATATAAGTGAGCTAAGTTTTACCTGGAGGGCAAAATGAACAGAAATAAGGTTCTTTTCCTGCTGGTTCTTTTATACATAATTTCCCCGGCCTGCACAAGCCCAAACACAACAGAACCATCCAACACTTCACCGGTTATTGAAAATGAAGATACCATATTGATTGAAGTAGAGCAGCCATCACCATCCCTGCCCATTGAAACAACCATCCGCATAGATGGAAACCCTTCCGACTGGGAGGACTATGAAATACTCCTCACGGATGATGAGGGAGACAACACTGGCGGTGGAATCGATATTGCTGCAGTGCGCGCGTTCACAAATGATACTTTTTTATATGTGCTGGCGGAATCAACCCAACCGCCGAGCGATTATGTCCAGGTGGATTTGGATATTTTTGCAGGCGGAAAAAATTTCATCATCACTTTCCAGCCACAGAATCTCAGTTCTGGCCATATGGGCGATGTCACAGGAGGAGATTATATAGAAATCGGGGAAATCACCGGCAGCTTCAGCGCGGCAAGCAAAGCGGTGGAATTTAAAGTGCCGCTATCAGCTTTTGAGAATGCCACGGATATCCGTTTGGGTATCCGCCCTATGGGAGGCGAGTGCTGCGAACTGCCGGACTGGTATGTGATCGACCAGATCGGACAGACTTCTGTTCCCGCTGTAGATGAAATTGAACCCAAGCAGGATCTCACCCTTCCACCCCCAAACTCCGGGCAGGCGTTAGTGGTCGAACAAACACAAGCCGACCTGCACTGCGACGAACCGAGTGATATCGTCACCAACCCAAATTCGACCATGGCGTATATAAGCTGTAGAAATGTGGACATGATTTATGCGATCGACCTGACCAGCGATCAAGTCGTCAACACACTTTCTTTACGAGATGCAGTGAGCCATCCCTTTGGCGCAGCACCAGGCCAACTGGCGATCACACCAGATGGTTCAATGGTGTTGGTTGCAAATGAATTGGACCGAAGTGTCAGCCTCGTAGATACCGCCACGTTCACTGTAACCACGACCATTCCTATGGATATGTCACCCGCACAACTGGCTGCAGCTCCCGATGGAAAGAGCGCATATGTTGTTGGTCATGAATCCGGAAAAGTGACAGTGCTTGATCTGGTCAATGAGCGATTGCTGAAAACGATCCCATTACCCGGTCTTAACGGGCCTTATGGTGTCGCGTTCGCCCCCGACGGCAGTGCCGCCTACGCAGCAGCAATGGACGGCGGCCTTTCAATCATTGACCCTTCAACTCAACAGGTTATCGGTCATATCGATCTGCCGCATGCCGGTTGGCGCGGCGATCTGATCATCAATAGTGACGGTACCACCGGATACCTCGCTTCTGTTGAATCCAATTGGATCATGGAAATTGATCTTATCGAGAGAAAAACCGCGCGCACGTTTAACGTACAAAAACCTCAGTCGCTTCTGTTGAGAGAAGATGAGTGCTTACTTACCTTTGGGACTTTTGGCTCATATCTTCAGATACCACCTGTCGCATCCATTGATCTTAATTCTGGCGAGATGATAGACCCAATTATGTTTAATTCTCCGGCTCCGCATGTTTCCTGGACTGTAGACATTCAAGGGCTCGCTTTTGATAGTGATGGTTCACACATTTATGCACCGTCAATTGACGCCGATGGGATATTTGTCATTGACGCAGTTGCTAAAAAGCAGTCTGCCTTCCTCCCGCTGACTGAATTCGCTGTCCGCCAACCAGAGAAGTTGATCATAAATTCAGATGGCTCAACCCTTTATACAGCCAATGTGGCTCCCCAGGCTCCGTCCATCAGCATCGTGGATACAGCCAGCGGTCAGGTTGACACACAATTTTACTTAGATACTAATGACCCCTGTTTCAGCCAGGCAACCAGCATCGCCCTGTCACCCGATGACCGTACAATTTATGTATCAACCAGCAATTGCCTGATACTTTTTAATACCGCATCATCGTCATTCACCGATTCCATTCCGATCAATATTTCTAATGGAACCATCCGTGATCTGGAGATATCTCCAGATGGGAATTCAATCTACCTGATTGATTCCGCAGGGGTGGTTTCAGTGGTTGACCGCACTTCTTTAGATGTGATCGATACTGTGCAGGCAGTGGAAGAAGGCCATAATTTAAAAATATCCCCTGACGGCACCCGCGTCTACGTGACCGGTTCGCGCCAGTACGCAGTTATTGATACAGCAACAAATGCTGTTATTGCGTCTGATACTATCCGTGTTGGCGGATCCGAACAATTCAATTCATATCCTGATCGCCTTATTGGCATTCCCCCCGGGCACGAATTTTACACAATTGGCGACTTCTTCTATATGCTGGTTTACGATGCGGCCACAAATAAACTGCTGCGGGAAATCAATCTTGAATCATGGGCGCCTGGCCGTACTCTCGCGTCAGATGCCATTTTCAGCCCGGATGGCAGCGCAGGCTATCTTGCTCTGTGGGACCTTAAAGGCGTTGTGGCGTTTGATCCCTCAACCTGGGAATTGACTGCCCAGATTGATACAGGCACCGCTCCAATTTTTGGGATTTGCCCCAACGATTTTGCTTTTCATCCAAACGGCAAGTATTTATATTTATCCTGCGAACAGTCCGATAATATTATGGTGATTGATACAACCATAAATGAGGTGATTGATGTTATTCAGCTTGTTCCATAAATCAATACGATTAGAAAATACAATGAATTAGCCAGAAATATTTGACCAGTAATTTTGGGATAGGGATTAAAATCCATATTATTGAAGCAAAATTGCAATCGTTATTCCAAATACTGCTAATAGCTTGTTTGTTGTTGTTTTTAAAAACCTTTTTTTAGAGAACCCTTGGATTCAAGACCCTAAAACCTTCCGTTCTGCAGAGTAATAAAAAATGCGTGTAAATAAAAATTTCAACAACGAGTCTGTCAACATCCCATTTTTAGTACCAGATAGAAGTGGAGTATTTCAAGATTTCATCGCCTTGAATGAGACTGTCAGAATAAGTGTGTAAATGAGGTATCCTACAGAGAAAGGAAAACTCA
>CAZDIS010000123.1:0-7986 GCA_964505585.1 uncultured Pelolinea sp.
AATCGCGAGGGAATGGGGAAAAAGTAAAGGGTTTTCCCGTCGCGAAGTTGAATATATTTCTAAAATTGTCCGTACACATATGAAGGTCTCTAAGCCGAATTTGATCGCGGAAGAATCATGGAAAATGAGTGTGCATCGATTTTTTAAACGCACGGGAGAGGCGGGCATTCTCACAGCCATCCTACACCTAGGGGATGTTTTAACAACCTATGAAGATGCAATTACTGACCAACGCTGGGTGGATGCTGTCACCGTTGTTGAAAATATTCTTGATGCTTATTTCTTGCATTATGATGAAATCATTTCACCGCCTCTCTTTCTTAATGGCCGCGAAGTAATGGAACATTTTAATATTCCACCAGGTGAAAAAATCGGCTTGCTTCTCAACGCTCTGGAAGAGGCGCAAGTTATGCGTGAAGTTTCCAGTCGTAAACAGGCTTTCAAGTTTTTAGAAACATGTATTATAAAATAGCCAGGTAGGTGTGATATATGAAATTAAATTATGCTATATATGGAGAGGGTCCTCCGCTTCTCTTATTACATGGTTTCCCTCTAGATCATAGCTCTTGGGATCTTATGATTCCGTATTTCCAGGAAAATATTAAACTCATCCTTCCTGATCTGCGGGGTTTTGGCAAATCAAGTCAAATAATTTCCCGGTTTTCTATTTCTGATATGGCGCAAGATGTGATCCAGATTCTTGATAACCTCGAAATACAAAAAGTTATTATTGCAGGACATTCGATGGGCGGTTATGTATCATTGGAGATTGGGAAAAATATCCCTGATCGTCTTTGCGGTATTATCCTGGTTGCTTCGCATATCTACGCAGATTCTGAAGAAAAACAGCATCAGCGGCTTGCAACAATTCAAAGGCTTAAATCAGAGAAACCAGAAAATGTCTTCGCGGATATGCCGGAAAAGCTATCAAAAGATAAAAAGATTGCGGATTATTGCCGGCAGACTTTGCGCAATGCAAATCCATTAGGATTACAAGGCGCTTTGTTTGCGATGGCTGGTAGGCCATCATCGGAAGCGTTTTGGGAGGAATCTAGTTTACCAAAACTTCTTCTAGCTGGTGATGATGATGGATTTATATCCAAAAAAAAATATGAGAATATGGTGAACTCAGGGAATAATGTGGTGTACACTGTATTTCAAAATTGCGGTCACATGCTAATGCGCAAGAAGCCAGGAAAAACGGCCGCAGCCATTGAAAAATTTATTAATTCATTAAGGAGCACTTAAGAATGCCATCAGAAGTATTTTTTACTGATATACGGACCAGGCCGGGAAACAATCTTTTAGATAAGCTCGATCGGCTAATGCAAAAAACCGGAATTGAAAAAATGGATTTAGAAGAAAAAACAGTTGCATTAAAGATTCATTTTGGCGAACCGGGTAACCTAGCTTATATCCGCTCTAATTATGTAAAAATAATTGTTGATAGAGTGCGAGAAATGGGAGGAAAACCTTTCCTGACGGACTGTAACACTCTTTATTATGGCATGCGTTCAAACGCAATTGATCATTTAAAGGCCGCAATGGAAAATGGGTTTAACCGCATTGCTGTTGGTTGTGATGTGATCATCGCTGACGGACTGACCGGCGCCGACGCCAAAGAAATTGAAATCAAACAGGACCTTGTTGATAAAGCAAAGATTGGCACTGTCATTGCTGATGCAGATGTGATCATTAGCATCAATCATTTCAAAGGCCATGAGCAAACTGGATTTGGCGGTGCGTTAAAGAATCTCGGAATGGGTTGTGGATCACGAAAAGGTAAAATGGAAATGCACTCGGCTTCCAAACCAGAAATAGATCAAGAAAAATGTGTGTCATGTGGGATTTGTATCAACAATTGTCCAGAAAAAGCCATTGGCTATGATAAGGACAAGAAAGCTGTTATTGATTATGAGATCTGTATAGGCTGTGGGCAATGCGTTGCGAGCTGTCATTATGGTGCAGCGCGTGCGAAATATGACCAATCTGTGGATATTCTAAATAAGAAGATCGCTGAGTACACATTAGCAGTGCTGAAAGGTAAACAACATTTCCATTTAAATTTCATGATGAATATTTCTCCTGATTGTGATTGCTTGAATGTGAATGACCAGGCTATTGCACCGGATGTGGGAATTGCAGCGTCATTCGATCCCGTTGCCTTGGATCGTGCCTGTGTGGATCTGGTGAATGCAATGCCTTCAATACAAAATAGCAAGATCACTGATCGGGGTGAGTTAAAGGAGGGAGGGGACAAATTCATCCATGTGCATCCAGATATTCACTGGAAAGACGGCCTAGAACATGCAGAAAAGATCAATGTGGGTACCCAAAACTATAAATTGATCAAGGTTAAATAAAAGCCCGGTTATTATTCATGGTTGGGGATCTCCCGATAAGTGTCAATGGTTAATTTGTGATCGAAAATGTACCAATGAACGATGTTGTTTTTTGGTACATACGTCTACTCTTATTTGACACAATCACTTTATAAACTGGACATCTCACTATTTTTGTATTTCACGGGAAATTAATTGTATCCGTATCTCTGATGTTCTTTTTGATCCCATTTGGGCAGGACGAAGAATGCCCCTGAGAAGATTTGGATTTTAGGATCGGCGAATGACTTTATCTGAAGCCAGTTTTCCAGTGATCAGCGATACAGGAAAACCAGAAGGAGTATAGGTCCACATCCCGGCTTGGAATATATTTTTAAATGGTGTATTAACTGCGTTATTGATGCGGATCAAGCGGCTCTCGGAAGGTAAGGTGGAATTCGTGAAGGACCATCCAGTAATTGCCCCCTGGAAAGTGCCGGCTTTTTTTTCGATGGAAATAGGCGTGAAAGAAAAAGTGTTGGAGACTTTTTCTTTTAATCCCGGGAAAATATGTTTATTTAAAATATTTACCATTAATTGCTCGCAAAATATTTTGAATTCCGGATACCATCCGTTCGTTTCAATTTCCTTAGTTAATGTGTAATCAAATATGACACTCACAATGAGTCCGGTTTTTCCTGCTGGTGCCAGATTATGATCACGCAGGGCTGGAATTGCGATCTCATAGGTCGTATTAGCCAGAAAAGTGCGCAGCCATTTTTTCTGGTCACTTTTATTTACGTTGATGGGTTTTGGGCCGGCGATAGATTCGCCGTGTGTGGTGGGAGTGTAGAAAAAATGACCGCTTGCAATTTCCGAGAAAAAATCCGGCGAAAGATCAACTTCAATAAATGTTGTCAGGATAGAATCGTTGCCCTTTAAGTCTTGATGAAGCATTTTCTTTGCGGATGCACGCTGTGCTGTTTTTGGATCAGTTATTTTTGATACATCAATGGCTTTATAAAAAGATATTTGGTCTGCAGCCCATACCAGCGATTGATATCCATACCGCACTCCGCGGCCATCAATCACATAATTATTTTCCGTGTTCACCGCAATAATTTCAACAGCGGTTTTAATTATTCCTCCATATTCTTGAATCAAATCAACCAGTGTGCGGCTTAATTCTCCGGTACCCCCAATAGGATAATGGTAGTCGAGGTAGAGTTTTAAGTAGCTTAAAGCGAAAAAAGCAGGCGTATCGGTAAAAAAGTGCTGCGCGATGACATCGATTAAATTTTGGTTGGATGTTATTTTTTCTAGAAAGGTTCTAACCGGGACATTCAACGCATTGACATTTTTCATTGCGAACCCATATTTAAACATCCACGGAATTACTTTTTTGAGAAAATAGTTGGCATCTGTAATTGGGTCAAGAAAGAGGGGGTTATCAATCCCGTATTGAATATCCATATAGTGTGCAATCTTTTTCATTTCCGCAATGATGGTTTGAATTTCCTCTTTGTTTTCTGGAAAATTATTTATTAACAGAGATTCGTACTCATACAAACTATCCTCATTTTCAAGGGGGATCACCTGTTCACCAATTCCAACCGTCACATCATTGCGAACAAAATCAATTTTAATCCCGAGTTGCTTTAGCATTGGAAAAAGGACCCCCGCATTTTCCAGCGCCCGGATGCCCCCATCAAAAATAAAACCATTATGTTTAAATGAATTAACAAAACCACCACAAAGGTCTTCTTTTTCAATGAGCAGCACCTTTTGTCCTGCTTTAGCAATATATGCCGCGGTTGTCAATCCTGCGATACCCCCACCGACAACGATTGTGTTGTAATTGCGTATGGATTTTCCCATTTTATCTCTAATCAATCAGTTTTTCACTTATATTCCAGGCCTTGATCATACGGGCGCGATTGATCACGTAACTTGCTGGTTTTTCTTTGTTAGTTAGATTGTAATATGCACCCGTTGTAGTTGATAAGGAATTTTCAGCCGCTAGGTAGTAGATTGCATTGGCTGCCACTGCGACATCCTTCAAAAACCAGCGCAAAATGTATTTGCTATATAAGCGGTAAATAATATCGTTGTTCATCCCGATATTTGTGCGCACCGCGCCGGGATGCATAAGGTTCACAGTAACTCCTTTTTTGGCTAGCGTCTCAGCCATTTTGAGGGAGGTTAGTATCTGCGCTGATTTTGCCGCTCCGTAAGCCTGCAGCCCAATAAATGGGCGCTTATTCCATGATAAATCATTGAGTTTTAATCCCCCGAAGCGGTGTGCTTCCGAATTGATCATGATCACGCGAGATGGTGAAGCTGCAACAAGGGATTCTTCAAGCAGTCTTGTCAATAGAAAGGAGGCAAGATGGACGACTTGAAATACCTGTTCATTGCCATCTGGTGTAATTTTTCGTTTTTTATTGAAAACACCGGCGTTATTTATTAAAATGTCAATTATTGGAAATTGTTTCTTAATTTGATTGGCTACTGTGCGAACTTGATAGAGATAGTTGAAATCCGCGATGAAAATGGTTGTTTTAATTTGAAATTCTTTTTCTAGATCAATTTGCAATACCTCTGCTTTTTTTTGGTTTCGACAGACAAGGATCAATTCCGCTCCATTTTGGGCAAAAAGGCGTGCAGTTGCCAGGCCAATACCTGAGGTAGCACCAGTGATGATACAAATCTTTCCATCCAATCTTGTTTTCGTAGAATTTTGGGGAAGCAGGCGGTTCTGAATATATTGAAGTTCTTCTGGAAGCTTTAGTGGCATAATTTAACCAAATAGTCTGAACATAAATTTCGGGTAGAGTTTTTTCATAAGCGGTACATTCTGGAAAATATCCCCCCAGAGATCATAATAATCGCGTTGTTCAATGATGCGGCCATCATCAGCAAGTGTTAATTTCGAGCATCCATAAATTGGCGTACTGGGTGCCTTTCGGAAGATCATCGTCATCTTCCATTCCATAAAGATATTTTTGTCTGAGAAACTTAAAGAAGAAATATCCATTTCTAATCGCTCGCAGCGTTCTGTAAGGCGGTTGCACATCGCCATGAAAGGTTTTTTCCCCTCGATTCTTTGTACGGTATCATGGAAAATAATATCCTCGTGGTAATATGGAAAAATGTGTGACCAATCCGGTTTTCCTGTTTTATTATATGTTTTTGACCACAATGAAAGAAAATTTGATGCCGTTAGCGGCTCAAGGTTTCGTTTGGTAACTTCTGTTTTCATTTTCAATCCTAAATAATGATCCGATAAATTAACGGGTTTATTATATATTCCTTTAATTGATTTCACCGGCTATTTCATATAAGATAGGTATATGAAAGGAGAAAAAATGAAAGATTATACATATATCATTGTTGGTGGAGGTATGGCTGCCGGTTCTGCGATAAAAGGGATCCGTGAAATTGACCCAAATGGAAGAATCTTGATGGTTTCAGAGGAGAATTCTCATCCTTATAATCGACCGCCGCTTTCCAAGAAATTATGGTTGGGAGGCGATGAGTCGGAAATTTTCCTTGAAGTGGAAAATAGCGGTGTTGATATGCTCCTAAACACAAGCGTATTGTCATTAAACCCGGATCTAAAACGCATTGCTGTAAGCAGCGGGGAATCATTTTCTTATGATAAATTATTATTGGCGACTGGCGGACAGGTGCGGACACTGCCTTTTGGGGAAAATTATGTCAATTATTATCGCACAATAAAAGATTATCATCATTTAAGAACATTGGTGGAACAAAAAAATCGTTTCGCTGTAATTGGCGCTGGTTTCATCGGCTCAGAAATATCCGCCGCACTTTCGATGAATGATAACCAAGTCACAATCATAGATATAGGATCAGGTATAGGTTGGAAAATATTTTCTGGCGAAATGGTCTCCTTTTTAAACGAATATTACCGAAACAAAGGTGTAGAAGTGTTAGCCAACACTGAAATTGTTTCAATTGAAAAAAATGATAACGGTGAGATGCTAATTGATTTCAAGGACCACGATAGGATTATCATTGATGCGGTTGTTGCTGGAGTGGGAATCTCCTTAAACCAGGAACTAGCTGAAGAGTGCGGATTGGCAACTGATGATGGCATCCAAGTCAATGAATTACTGCAAACCTCTGATCCCTCAATATTTGCCGCGGGAGATATCGCGAACTTTTATAATCCATTGTTGGCTCGCAGAATTCGTGTTGAACATGCAGATAACGCGAAAGCGATGGGCAAACAAGCAGGTAGAAATATGGCGGAAGCCAATGAGCCGTATACCTATTTACCGCTTTTCTATTCAGACATGTTTGATCTGGGGTATGAAGCAGTGGGTATTCTTGATTCGCGCTTGGAGATTGTGGAAGATTGGCAGGAAAAATATCAGAAAGGTGTCCTCTATTATTTGGAGGAAGATAACGTTGTCGGAGTTCTTTTATGGAATGTTTGGGGTAAAACTGATAAAGCGCGCGATATCATAGGCAGCGAAAAGTCTTTTTCTAAAAATGATCTGGTGGGCTTGATAACATAATTATTAGTCAAAATTAACTTCACAACGAAATAAATGCTATAAGGATGCCAACAACCAGAATGATTGCCAGGCAGGTTAGTAACAGACGACTTATTACACGGCCTTCCTGGTTTATCAGTCCAACCGTATTGCATCCTAAAATGACTTTTGCTGGAGCCATAATGCTGCCAAGTGCGCCGCCGGTCGTTTGGGATGCAAGAATCCAGGCCGTGGGCAACCGCATTAATTCTGCAGTTTGTAGCTGCAGCGGGGCAAAAAGCACATTTGAATTATTATTACTCCCCGTAATAAACGCACCAAGCGCTCCGATAAAAGGAGATGCTGTTGGATAGAGTGCGCGGGGAACAGAATTGCTAATTCCCTGTGCGAGGATGGAGATCATTCCAGCGTGGCGCATCGTTACAGCGGCCCCCACAAGTGAAAAAATTGCGATAGTAGATCTTTTTGCACTGGTGAACGTGATCCGGAAAATATTTATATTCTTATTTTTTTCTAGTAATCCACTCTTGAAGAAACATGCTTGAGATAGCAATCCAGTGAGTGCCAATATTGCACCAGGGTGTAAGAAGATATTTATCGCTTTTCCGATTTCTGATGGGATATGAAAACCATAGTCGGTTGTTGTGGCAGGAAATTGAAATGCGACAGAAAGAGGCTCAAACAGCGCCCTAAGGGGTTGAAAGAAATTAAAGAATACGGTCAGTATTACAAGGAGCAAGTACGGTGCCAGAGAGAAAAATATGTCCAGGCGATCTTGTTGATTGAGAGATTTTATCCATTCACGGCTATTTGGAGTCAGGGCGCCTACTAAAAATATTGCGCAGCAAAGGCTAAAGAGGGCAGGCAAGGTTACTGCTAAAACCCATAGTTCCGTACCGGCAATTAAATATTGACCAACCGAAAGAATAGCAGCGCATAAGAGTGTAAGAGGGAGCGCGCGGAAGAAAGTTGTTTTTCCTCCGGCAAAATATACAACAAGTAAACCGCTTATGACCGCTGTGATACCCAGGAGAATGGCTGCTTGAGGGGCAAAGGCCTCATATGGCAGCCCGGTAACTGCTTCAAGGGTGCGAATTGAGGTGCCCATCGAGCCAAATGAAACCCCCCATCCGTGGCCC
>CAZDIS010000124.1:0-7953 GCA_964505585.1 uncultured Pelolinea sp.
TTTGAGGGTGCGCGAAAGAATATCTTCCTGCGCATCCGATACATTCTTGCTTCTGTTCTCCCTGCTCGACTGTGGACCAGTTTCATTTTCTGTCTTATCCATGGCTCCGCGCAGGGCGAACTCCATAACGGTGGGCTCTTTTTCTGCGGGCTGGACAGGGGCTTCAGCATTCTTTTTGCTGCCCCTGGATTTTCTGCTTTTCCGCGCGGGAGTAAATGTTACGCCTTCAATTTCATCCATACCAGGCTGCATGGCTTTCATTGATAGTTTGATCTGTTTCTTACGGCGGTTAAAATCAAGTATCTTTGCTTCGATCTCATCACCAACCGTCACGACGTCAGACGCGTCCCTGACATAGCCATGGGTAATTTCACTGACATGGACCAGGCCGGGCCTTTCGGCGCCAACATCAACAAAGACACCAAATTTTTCAATTGCGGTGACTTTGCCTTTGACCACCATATCTTTCTTAATTTCCCGCCACTCAAGCTGTAGAGGTTCTTTCATGGATACTTCGATGCGGTCATCACGGACATTACGAATGTAGACATCAACTTCCTGCCCGTCCTGAAGGTATTCTTCGACGCGCAGCGTTTGGTCTTTTTCATCAGTATTGATCTGGGAAACATGCAACAAAGCGGGTTTTTCAACACCAATATCAACGATCGCGCCCGCTTGATTCGTTTTGACGATCGTGCCTTTCAAATGCATTTTTCGTTCTAGATCTGATGATGATGTAATTCCGGTGACAAGTTCTGAAGCCATTAAATAAATCTCCTGGTTGGGGTCATAAGCAGTCAAACATTATACACGCCGCTTCGATAGCTGTCAATTAATATTATTTTATTGTTTTTATTAATTCCAGCGCTTTTTCAAGCTGCGGGTCCTTTTCGGCGTCAAAATCTTCAATCGTGTATTCAATATTAAAGTCCGGCTCTAGCCCAAGATCCTGAATTTGACGGCCATCCGGGGTCAGCCATCTGGCAATGGTGATACGGACAGCACCATTGTCATCATCTAATGCCACCCAATTTTGGATCAATCCCTTGCCAAATGTCTTGTTTCCGATCAATACAGCCCGACCATAATCCTGAAGGGCACCCGCGGTGATTTCCGAAGCGGAAGCGGATCCTTCATTGACCAAAATATACAAAGGCAGTTCCAAGGCAATCGGGTCTTGGACGGTGGTATATTCTGTTTTGGTTCCATCTCCCCATTCTTCGATCAAAATGACCTTGTCCTCGATAAAAGCGGAGGTAACATCGATTGCGGTATCTACCAACCCGCCCGGATTGTTGCGGAGATCGATGATGAGAGCTTCCATTCCTTGCTCAGTCAAATTTTCGATAGCTTCTTTCAAATCGATGTATGTATTGTTTGCAAACGAATAGATCTGTATATAACCTATCCCATCTTTGATCAATTCGAATTCAACGGAGGGAAGGGGAATGATCGAGCGGACCAATTCAAATTCTAATAATTCACTTGCCCCTTCTCTTTCAATTGTCAGCGAAATGGGGGTGTTTTCCGGACCGAGTATCTTTTCCAGGACGATGGCAGGTTCAACTCCTTCCATCACTTCCCCGTCCACAGCGACAACGACATCACCGGGTTGAAGGCCGGCTTTTTCTGCCGGTGAATCCGGCATAGGGCTGATGATCACCAGCCGATCACCCGTTGTGTCAACCCAGGCGCCAATCCCTGTATATTCGCCATCGAGGGAGGCATTTTCCTGCGCGAAAGCTTCCGGATCGATATAGCTGGTGTAGGGATCTCCCAATTCATTCAGCATGCCCCGAATTGAACCCTGCACAAGCACATCCGGGTCAATCGGTTGATCAATATAATTGTTATTGAGGATGTTCCAGGCTTGTATATATGGTTTGAAGATGTCGGATGTGGCGCCTGTTTCGTTAGATAAAGTTGTTGTAGAAAACGGAGATGTTGCCCGACCAGCGGCGAATCCAATCGAAAAGATGAACACCACGGATAGGAGCACAGCAAAACCGGTAACAATCAATGAAGAAGTTTTATATTTCATAAAAAATCGCCTTATATTTTTTCTAGCAACCCAGGCAGCTCATAAATATGCTGGATGGATGGCAGCGCAAGGGACTGGTTTCCAATATATACTGCATGAAATCCTGATTTGGACGCCTGTTCGACATTTTCAACCATATCATCGATAAACATACACCCCTGTGGGGATGCCAGGCCCGCCATGTCAAGGGCGATCTGATATGCCTGTGGTTCAGGTTTTACATACGGTTTCATAGCGATCACATCCACAACCAGATCAAAAAAACCTTGGATGTCAAAAAACGATAACACGCGGCTTGCGTGGGCATTATCTGAGTTCGTAAAAATGATCTTCCTTTGCGGAATTTCCATCAGCATCTTCTTTAATTGCCCGTCATCATAAAGCATCGCGTTGAGATCGACATCATGGACGAAATTAAGGTATTCCATTTCATCCACCTCAAACATGCTTTTCAGTCCCATCAGGGTCGTGCTGAATTCTTTATGAAATTTTATCCGCAGGGGGGTGACCTCGTCTTCTGAAATTCCTAAAATTTCTGTCATAAATAGGTTAATACGAGCGCCAATTGCCTCCCAGATGCCGCTATCACTCGCATAGAGGGTATTATCCAGGTCAAAAAATATGGTATGGATCATAATGAGGAAAGTATATCGCAATCATCTCTCGTTTATAATTTGAGATGAAAAATATGCCCATCAAAAAACTCCCCCAGAATGTAGCATCAAAGATCGCGGCCGGCGAAGTTGTAGAACGCCCAGTCTCTGTGATCAAGGAATTGATTGAAAACGCGATCGATGCGCAGGCGACAGAAATAACTATTAAAATTGAAGATGCAGGGCGGAAATTGATCGAAGTATCCGATAATGGCATCGGGATATTAAGTAGTGAAATTACGCTGGCCATCGAACGATATGCAACCAGCAAGATCGATTGCGCGGAAGACCTGCAGCAGATCAAAACGCTGGGTTTCCGCGGAGAAGCGCTCGCGTCGATCTGCGCAGTATCGCGTTTCAGTATCGCGTCACATGCGATCGGGGCCAATGTCGGGCATATTTGTATGATCGAAGGGGGCGAATTATCTGTGCAAAAAGAGATCGGAATGCCTGCGGGCACCAAAGTGGTTGTGCGGGACTTATTTTTTAATGTTCCCGCTCGTTTGAAATTTCTGAAATCTGATAGGACTGAGCAGCGGCATATCAACCGTGTCATCTCCCGTTATGCGCTTCAATACGCGCAGATCCGTTTTCTTTTTATCCAGGATGGGAAAAAGGTATTATTCACGAACGGAAATGGCGACCGCGTCGAAATCCTTGCCCAGCAGTTTGGTGTTGAGACCGCACGCAAGATGCTTCCTGTTAAATTCAACGATGGAAACATCGCGATTTCCGGTTTCACCAGCCCTTACAGTCTGACGCGCGCATCCAGAAGGGATATTTTCTTTTTTATCAACGGACGATTGGTCTCTGATGCCTCCATCGTATCCGCCATCACGCGGGGATATCAGGGCTTGATCATGGTCGGGCGATATCCAATTTGCGTGCTCTTCATCGAAATGGCTCCCGATGACCTGGATGTCAATGTGCATCCGACTAAAACGGAAATACGAATAAAAGATGCTTCCCAGGTTTTCTCCGCTGTGCACCGTGCAATTCGGACGACCATATCTGCCTATTCTCCAGTCCCGTCTGTGCCGCCAGCTATCTGGCGTTCGGTCGAGAATGATTTCACAGCGCAGGTCCCATCGGCATCCTTATTCCGTGAAGATGCGTGGGATGAAAGCAATACTTTGCCGGATGATCGACAGCCGGCAGGAAAAGCTGGAATCCCAGCGATACCACTTTTGCGTTTGATCGGGCAGCTGGGACAAACCTATCTGGCAGCTGAAGGGCCGGACGGGCTCTATTTAATCGACCAACACGCCGCACACGAGCGGATCCTCTATGAAGAATTGATGAAAAATGGGACATCAGAAAATACACAGTTTTTACTGGATGCCCAGGTAATCAATCTGAACCAGGGCGATGTTGAGGAGATCAGGGAGAAAATAGAGATCGCGAAGGATGTGGGTTTCGCAATTGAAGATTTTGGACCGCAAGCGATCAAGATCACCGGCGTTCCGCAGATCCTTTCAAAATATGATCCAATCGAAGCAATTTTAGGGATCATTGAAACCGATATGGATGGAACAAATGGAAAATTAATTGAAACTGAGAGAAAAGAAAGAATTATCAGCCGGGTATGTAAAAGACTGGCGGTGAAAGGGGGGCAGCGGCTATCATCTCAGGAGCAGGCTCAGTTGTTAAGAGATCTTGAATCCTGCGATAATCCGAGAACGTGCCCGCATGGCCGCCCGACGATCATCCATATTTCTGTGGATGCGCTTGAACGCCGGTTTGGACGAACGGGAAGTATCTAGATTTCATTTTGTGATAATAACGCTGGCAGAGCCAATGTAACATCTTCGTGGATCAGGACGCTTGCAATTTGATCCATTGGTGTTTCAGAGAGGGTGATGATAACGAGATGCGCGCCATGTGAAACCGCAATTTCGGGCAAGGTATTCGCCGGGTATGTTTCCAGCGATGACCCGACCACAAATACTGCCTGCGCTTTGCGCATTTCCCGGGCCGCTTTTTCCCAGGCATCTTTTGGGAGCGGTTCTTCGTAGAGGATGACATCTGGCTTGATAAGACTACCGCACTTCCGGCAAACTGGCAGCTCGTCCCGTTCAATATATAAAGCAAGCAGTTTATCGCCATCATAACCATGCCGGCATTTTGGACAGGTTGCGGTTTCAACCGTGCCATGCAACGTGATCACGTTTTGCGAGCCGGCTGCGTGGTGCAGACCATCGATGTTCTGTGTTATAACTGACTGCGCTTTACCCCGGCGTTCCAATTCAGCGATAGCGTGATGGGCGCTGTTTGGCTGCGCGTTCTTTGACTGTAGATAAAGGGGTTTAATCCAATCAAAGAAACGCTCGGGGTTGTTCTTGAATGCGGATAAGGAGGCAACCGCAAAAGGATCATACTTTTCCCAGAGGCCTGAGCCTGGTGACCGAAAATCCGGGATACCCGATGGGGTCGAAATACCCGCGCCCGTAAAGAACACCGTATGCTTTGACCGATCAAGTATTACTTTTGCTTCGCTTATTTGAGATTGCTCCGCGCTTTCCATGTAGCAATTCTACACTGGTTAAACGAGACTTCCAGGCCGGGTGCTATAATCTCGGCATGCTGGAAAAAGCAGTTCTGAATGATTTACGGACATATTGCCGGATCAAAAAATCGGACAGGTTATTACTCGGATTTTCTGGCGGCCCGGATTCAGTATGCCTGCTAAATGTGCTTCAAGGAGGCGGTTTTGATGTTTCAATCGCCTATTTTGACCATCAGTTACGGCAGGACAGTAAAAACGAGGTTGAATTTGCCCGCACAACCGCGGAACGATATGGCATAGAGATAATTATCGGGAAAGCAGATATTCATCAGGCAGCTTTAATTGATGAGGAAGGGATCGAAGCGACTGCGCGAAAATACCGATATACATTCCTAAGAGAAACCGCAATTAAGGGGAAGGCAAAGGCCATTGCTATTGCGCATCACGCGGACGACCAGGCCGAGACGATATTGATGCATATTCTGCGCGGGAGTGGCTTAAAGGGCCTGATTGGTATGGGGTACCGGACTGGCAATGAATTTACAGGCAAAACATCCATTATCCGGCCAATGCTGGGAATCTGGAAGGATGAAATCCTGGCATATTGCGAGAAAAACGCGCTGCCTTATATGGTTGATGAAACCAACCTGCAATCTAAGTACACCCGCAATATTTTACGGAATCAGTTGATCCCTTTGATCGAAGAGATCAATCCTAACATGAAGGAAGGGCTGGTCCGAATGCGTGAGATCATTCGGGTCGATGACGAATTTATTGATCTCCAAACTGGACGCGCCTTCGAAGAATGTGTTTCTGAATCTGCCCGGGACCTTATAGTTATTGACCTGGATAGCTTTCGCGAACTTCATCTCAGCCTGCAAAGACGATTGATGCTGATGGCACTTAAGCAATTTTTTTCACTGGAAAAGGAAAAACAGTTCGGCATGATCGAAGATATCAGAAGCATGCTGGCTGGGGAGCAGCGAAGCAAACGCATGCTGGCATCTCCAAATATGCACGTGGTGATCGAAGGAGATGTGGGATATATTTACTGCGACCCATCGCAATTACCGGTGGATCCGGATCTACGGCTTGAAACACCCAGTGGGCATATTCCGCTTGTTGTTCCGGGTCTCACACCAGTCAATGAAAAGTGGATCGTTCAAACTGAGCGTTTGGATGCAAAAACCATCAATAATGAGATATATGAAAACCCGGAGGAGTTTCAGGTCTTTGTGGATGCAGATAAAACTGGCGCGGACCTATTTATTCGAACATGGCGAAATGGTGACCGATATTCTCCGATGGGAATGCGCGGAAAATCCATGAAGATCTCTGATTTTTGGATCAATAATAAATTTCCTGTCCGGCTGCGGAAAGATTGGCCGCTCATCTGTGATGAGGAAGATGTCCTGTGGGTTCCCGGTTTTCAGCCCGCGCAAAAGACACTGATCTCAGATAAAACCCGATCGATCCTAAAAATTTCTTTCAAAAGAAGTAGTTAGATCAATCCTCTGATAATTTCCCCAATTTCATTTTGATCTCCCGCCATTGAATTTTTGAAATCCCCAGTTTTTGGCGGATCGCATCTTTCTCAACGCCTGTCTTCCATTCGATCAATGCTGAATTCCAGCGGCACATGGAGAATGACAGGTGTTTTTCAATGCCGGCTTCCGTGCTAATATCTTCAAGGATGTATTCAAGTCGGCGCGGTGACCAGGGGAACACTTCTTCTTCCGGTTGATATTTTTCCAGGTAGGCCAGGTACACTTCCGTGAAATCATTCGAAAGGGGGATCTTTCTTTCTTTATTTCGGTCCCGCCCGTCCGCGTACCGTACGAATAGATAATTCCCATTGGTCAATTCGATATGCGAAAGTTTAAGATTCAAACATTCACTTTTTTTGATGCCCGTTTCTAACAGTAATTGCAGCAGGGCCAGCGGACGGGGGTCCTTTTTCTCCCCAGTCCAATCTGAACGCGCTGCCTGATATACTTTTTCAATCTCTTCATCCGTTAAGACCTCTGGAAGGGGACTGATGACGGTGCGCTGCAGGATCTTTTCCGCGGGGTCTGCGCTGATCCTTTTGTGTTCAAATAACCAGCGGAAAAACGATTTTAATGTAGTGATGCGCCTTGAAAGACTTTTTGGGCTGCATGGGATATTTTTTCCGCGGCCATTTTCAAGCCAATCAATGAAGTGTTCAAGGTCTGACTGGGTTATATCGCCAATCGATGCATCGGGCGGTAGAAATTGAGAAAGCAGGCGCAAATCACCGCTAAATGCTTTGATCGTATATTCAGACTTGTTCTGATCTTCTAAAAACATCTGCCATAATTTCATTGCGGTCGGCAGTGTTGTGTTTTCTGTAAGTTGAGAAATATCCAGTGGTTCTTGTGCCATGTTTCCTCCAAAATGCGTATAGTTATTGGAGTGTATCGGAGATGTTTTCAGATGTCAAGCGATTATTGGAGGTAAACTGCCGCTCGAATTATCTCCCAGATCAAGTCATAATCCGGGATGAGAACATTCGCGCCGGTGGAAGGGATCACACGGGCGGTTACTTCATTCTGTGTGACCGCAAAGCGCTGAACACGGGTGGGGTCTGAAAGAATTGTCGGGGCAATGCCCGCCATTTTAACGATATCTTCGAAAGATAAATTGGTCTCCACACTACTGATAAAGAGGTTGTAAAGTTCCGGCGCGCGGGCAATTGCGTCCAACGACATCATTTTACGGAACAGGCCTTCAAG
>CAZDIS010000125.1:0-7785 GCA_964505585.1 uncultured Pelolinea sp.
TCCTGGTGATCAATAAACACGACCTGAACACCGAAATCCGGGACGCGATCCGCGCATATGCCAATAAGGAGGATGTAAAGCTGGCTGGCTTGATCCCGTATGACGAAGAGATCCAGCATGCCCAATCAGAAAATAAGCCGATCACCCAAACCCTTGCTGGCCGGTACCTGCCCATATTCCAGGCATTATGGCGCGAGATCCTACCGCATACCAAAACGCGGTAGATCTTCAACCAAGCCGCACACAAAAAGTGACTTTTGGCGCGTACGGTGTTTTAAGCCAAAATGATATACTGATGTGGTCCGAAAAGAAAAAAGCATCAGGAGGTGTACCAAAATGGAAGTGTTTGGACCCGTACAATCACGGCGCCTGGGATCGAGCCTCGGCATTAATCATCTCCCCCCGAAAACATGCACCTATTCGTGCGTTTACTGCCAGCTGGGCCGCACCAGTTTCATGACCACCAACCGATCTATGTTCAGCGATCCCCAAAAAATCGTTGACATGCTGGAAGCGCGTGTTGGAGAGCTGACGCGTGATGGCAGAAAACCGGACATGATCACTTTTATTCCCAATGGTGAACCGACTCTCGACCGCGGCCTGGGTGTGATGATTGAAAATTTACGACCGCTGGGCATTCCAACTGCCGTGATTACCAACGCCTCCCTGCTGTGGCATCCTGACTGCAGGGCGCAGCTGATGGGGGCGGACGTTGTTTCGATCAAAGTTGACAGCGTGATCGAAGATACCTGGAGAAAGATCGACAGGCCGCACGGCACGCTGAAGCTGGATGCGGTCTTCAACGGTATCCACTGGTTCGCGCAGTTCTATAAGGGGAAGCTGATCACCGAAACGATGCTGGTGAAAGGTTTGAACGATTCCGCGCGGGAAGCCCGGGCCGCCGCCGCATTCATCGCTGATCTGCATCCGCACACGGCCTATCTCGCGCTGCCCCTGCGCCCGCCCGCCGAGGACTGGGTTGAAGCGCCTGACCACAAAACCCTGGTGCGCGCCTTTGAAATATTCAAATCGCAGATCGATCAGGTTGAATTAATGCTTGAGCTGCCAGACAGCAAGCTGGCCGGCGGAGAAAGTGACCTGGCGATCCTTTTATCCACGCTGGCAGTGCATCCGTTGAGCCAGGCAGACATCGGCCGCTTCCTGGAAGAACGCGGTATCCCATTGGATCAGCTGGAGGCGCTTATTGCAGACGGATTGATCCGACGTGTGCCGTATAAGAAAACTCAATTTTACTTACGGGAATACTGAAAAAGATTTCTATTGTTTGTGCGCCAGTTTTGCCCGGATGAACAGGGCCGGGGCTGCGCCAGTGATCCACACGCCGATCAGCGCGTAGCGCAGGTAGCGGAAACTGATTCCAAGCAGGTCTTCCCCACCAGGTAAAAGCAACCCCAACCCGCGCCAGATCGCGAGCACACCCGCGATGCCGATCATGAATCGCGAGAGATGCTGCCAGGCATTACCCTTTGGCGCATGATACCCACCCTGCCAGAAAAATAATATATATCCCGCGCCCAGCCCGAACAACGCACCACAGGCAGTGACGACCCCCTCGATCGAATAGGGAAGAATGGCCTCTTCGGGGTGCGCCAGACGGGTATTTTCAAGCCACAAATCTGGAAGCGGGATCTCCCGCACCACAGACAGAATGCCGCCAGCGAGCCAAAGCAGGCCGATAGTGATGAGAAAAACAGCGCCAATTTGCGCAAGCGGCTTCAACCCATTGAAAAAACGCTGAACGCTGTGTTCCAAACGGAGATATAGCCACAACAATAATACGCCGGCAGCCAAACCCAGCGCGATATCCGCGAGCGAGTGCACCCCCAGATAGAGGCGGGAAAAAGCAACCAGGAGAATGACACCCATTAACAGCCGCCTAACCCACTTTTTCTTCGACGATGCCGCCAGCAGGCCAAATACCGATGCCGCGTTCTGGGAGTGTCCGGAGGGAAGACCGAAACTGCCCATCGGCGCGATCAGATTCTGTATCTCAGGCGAGACCCAGTACGGGCGCGGCTGGTGAAACCCAAGTTTCAGAAATGTATTGACCGCACTACTCAACATCAACATCACGCCCAGGCGGAGCCCCAAGGTGTAATCCACTGACCAGACAAACAACGGCATGACGAGCAGATAAAACTCCACATTCCCGAGGAAAGTGAAAAAACGCATGACGGGTGCCAACCATGCGAGTTCGGTTTGCAGGTAGGCAATGATCTCAATACTGATCTCAAGCAGAAAAGTGAACATACACACTCCTTATCAACCCCGCAATGTTATCCAGAACGCACGCAGAAATTTCCTGATGAACTGCCAAAAACTCTCCGCAGATGGCGCTGGCGGTCGTATCTCTTCCGCGGGCCGGGTTTGTTCTGCTGGCATGTCATATTCCGGAAGCACCGGCGGGACAGGAGACGGTTGCGGGGACGGGCCGGGCACTGCAGGTTGTTGCGAAGGAATATCATCCGTGTTCCCCTCAACGACAGATGGTGATTGCGCTGGAATGATCTCATCGGGTATTTCGGGTTCAAACTCTGTGTCCGGCATGGTTGGCGGAGGCATAATAGGTTCAACCACTGGCGGGAGGACTGGCGCGGCGATGGGCGGTTCTTCAATCACGGCTGCTGGTTTTCGCACCAGCGCAAACAGCTCCGCTTCGCTTTTCAGCCAGTAATTGCCATCAAGCGCGACGCCAACACCGGGCAGCTTGAGCCGGTCGGTAAACTGCCACATGATCACATTGGACATATCCGCCGGCTTATAGATGAGTTCATTGCTGTATTGCGCCAGCCACAGGCAGTGGTCTTTCAGCCAGAATGGCTCACCCACCTGGTTGACCAGAAAACCCCAGCGGCTGTAAATGATCGGCTGGCGGTAACCGCGCGACATGAGGGCATCGATCATCGCCTTCAAAACGTCGGCAACCTGCACGGGCGATCTTTGATCCGTATCCTCAACATCGATCACCGGGGGCAGATCCGGAACGCCATCGCGCTGCATGACCGCGTCGAAATGCCGCGCCTGGCGGCTGGCGCCGATGGATGGATGAAAATAATAATACGCGCCGGATATGATGTTATATTTCCGTGCTTCACCAATATTGCGCGCGAATTTCGGATCCGTGAATTCCTTTTTCGATTTGGTCGGAATTTCACCGGCCTTAAAGATCGCGAAACGGACATCATTCGCGACCAGCTTCTCAAAATTAACATTTGCCTGCCAGTGGCTGAAATCTACACCGAATATTTTCGCCATGCGTGCGCCTTTTCTCGTTTGGTCCTATCCATTATTTAAACAATAAAAACAAACACACAAACCATTACATATCATTGCAGGTATCGTACCAGAATTAAAAATCAGGCGCCGAAATTGCCGATCCAATTTCAGGGTGTTTTCGATACAAGCCGTCTGTAAAGCCCTTCAATGACTTGATCTTCATTATTAAGCTGGTCGATGACATCATGGACCGAGAGAAATCCATCCCGTTCCTCTACCCGGCTACCAAGGGAGGTAACCACCAGATGCACCTTATCTGGCGAGACTGTTTTAAGAAAAGCCCTGCCAGCAGGGGCAATGCCGCCCGCCCATAAAGGCGTGACAACGACATAGGCGTCCGGCTGGCCGGGATCACCAAGCAATTCAATCTTCACTTCTTTATTGACCGTGGAATAGAACCCGGCCTTCATATATCCGAAAGGACCTGACCAGTTTTTATGGTCAGTTATCTGCACGATCGGACACGCGAGTTTTTCCGCAAGCTTTTGTGCCACGCGTTTGCAGGTGTTGGTTCGCGTAAAATAAACGACGGTGTATTGCATATCATCCTTTTTTCCTCATCATACACGATTTTTCTTTCAGGGTGCAGGAATACCAGAAGGAACTTAAACAATCGAGAGAACGTTAACGATATAAACAAAGGAGAAAACGAATGCAGATAAAACGCTTAATCGGAATAATCATCCTGGCGGGTTCACTGATGACCACCTCCTGTGCCAACCCGCAGCCAGGCGGCGAAAACGGATTGGAAGCAGCGGCATGGGAGCTGATAACTCTCCACAATTCCCCGCCGATCGCGAAAAGCAAGATAAGCATTTCCTTTGAAAACGGGGAGATCTCCGGTAACGCAGGCTGCAATTCATATTTCGGGAATTACGCTGTGAAAGGGAGAGAGATCCAGTTTGGCCCGATCGCGATGACAGAGATGGCATGCCTGGATCCTGACGGCGCGATGGAACAGGAGCAGGCCTACCTCGCGCTGCTTGCTGAAATCGATAGCTTTTCCGTTGAGGGCGATCAACTCATCCTCAGGAAGGACGGCCAGGAACAACTGGTTTTCCAAAAAAGCGCTGAAAACTAAGCGCCAGACGGGGCTTGAACCGGCAGTTATTAAATATCTGGTTCTTTCAGTTTTTCCAAAGAAACCTTAAAATATCTTGAATTTCATTATTTGGCATGCTATCATATTGTCATACCAATTATGGAAAACGGATATACGCCCATCAAAAGACAGGCCAAACTTTCCTCGCAGGTTGCCGAGCAAATCCAGGTGCTTATTCTTTCCCGCGACCTCAAACCCGGCGACCGCCTACCCACCGAGCGAGAATTAGGCGAAACTTTCGAGGTCAGCCGCACGGTCATCCGGGAAGCCATTCGCACGCTCGAAGCGCGTGGATTAGTGAGATCCCAAACCGGTTCAGGCACCTATGTGCGCGCCATGAAGGGATCCGACGTTGCGCATTCACTCGGCATGTACATCAACACGCGCCACAAACCTTTTTCTCTGGATGCGCTGATGGAAATCAGGCGCGTCTTAGAGGTCGAAATGGTGCGCCTGGCAGCTGATCGCGCAGACGAAAATCATATCCACGATTTACAGAACAGCCTCGAAAAAATGTGCCGGTCAACCGGCGATGATGAGGAGTTTTCCAAATGGGATCTGGAGTTCCATTTGCAGCTGTGTGAAGCCAGCGGCAACCCACTGTTTGGGATCATCTTAGAACCGTTAACCGAATCCCTATTCGAACTGATCTGGACAGGCACCTCAACGCCGGGTGCCGCACAGGAAGCCTGTGATTTCCATTCTAAGATCCTTACACATATCCGGAATAAAGACCCAAAGGGAGCCGAAGAAGTGATGATCAAGCATCTTGATCAGGCATACCGTGTCACATCAGCTGGATTGAAATCCAAGGAACAAAAAGGAGAATAATGCCCACAAAGATCACGTTTTTCGGATACGCTGGATACAAGATCATCACACCTGATAACAAACATATTGTGATCGACCCATTCCTGACCGGGAATCCTGCCGCACCCCTGACACCCGCCGAACTCGAGCAGGTGGATCTGTTATTGCTCACGCATAACGCTTATGACCATTTTGGTGACGCGCCGGAAATTATTGATCGATATCAGTGCAAAGTGATCTGCGCGCTGGACGTGCTGCACCGCCTAAAAACCGATTACCAGGTCAATCCGGATCTGCTGCGAGTGACAATATGGGGAATGGCCATGCAAGTGGACGGTATTCCCGTCCGCCCGATGGAAAGCCACCATTGGTCGTTTGGATTCCTGAAAAGCGGTGAAATGATCTCAGGACCGGCGATGGGATTCATAGTGGAAACCGAACCTGGCGTGCGCATTTATCACCCCGGTGATACCGCCCTGACCATGGATATGAAAATGTGGGCAGACCTTTACAAACCCACAGTCGGATTGATGCATGTCGCGCTGCCTGAGGATTCCCTTCCCCACATGGAAAACTATCTATGCGGCGAATTGACAGAAGAAGAGGCATTGCTCGCCAGCCAATGGCTTGGATTAGAACACATCATCACCAGCCACTATATTTCCAAAGATACCCCGGCAGTAAAAAAATTTATGGCATTAGCGCAGACCGCAATAGCTGAAGGACAGTTGAAGGCCAAGGTCAGCGCTATCGATCCAGGTGAAACCCTGGAAATTTAATATAAAAAAGAGGAGAACAGTTTATGAAAACAAGCGCAATCAGCATGGATGAATCCCTCGCCAAGTTGGAAACATTCAAAAAAGAAGTGATGAAAGAACTCAAAGCGCCAGAGGATCTTTCCAGAGAACAAGTCCTGGAAATCTTCCGAAAAATGGCGCTGATCCGCGAGTTTGATTCCAAAGTAAAAACCCTTTGGAAGCAAAATTTCATCTATGGACTGGCCCATGCCTATTTAGGGGCAGAGGCAGTTGGTGTTGGCGCATGCGCCGCGCTAAAAAAAGGCGATTACATCACAAGCACGCACCGCGGACATGGGCATGTTATTTCCATGGGCGGAGATGTGAACAAAATGATGTCCGAACTAATGGGTAAAGCGGATGGTTACTGCAAGGGAAAAGGCGGTTCCATGCATATCGCGTCGGTGGATGACGGCATGCTTGGAGCAACAGGGATTGTCGGCAGTGGTATGCCGATCGCCGTAGGCGCCGCACTGACCGCATCCGTAAAAAAGAAAGACTATGTCACCATTTGTTTCCATGGTGATGGCGGAACAAACCAGGGTGTTTGGCATGAATCGATCAACCTCGCGGCCGCATGGAAGCTCCCGGTCATCTTTTTGTGCGAGAACAATCAGTGGGCGATCTCAATGAATTATGACCGCGCGACAGGCAACCCCGTTGTCGCCGACCGCGCGATCGGATACGGCATCCCCGGCGTAACCGTTGATGGATTCAACGCTTTCGCAGTGTATGAAGCCGTCCGCGACGCGGTCAAGCGGGCGCGCGCTGGTGAAGGGCCATCCCTGATCGAGGCACGCTACTACCGATATATTGGACATTTTGTCGCAGATGATGAGCGTTATCGCGACACCAGCACCAATGATCCCTGGGCAGAAGAGATGGATCCCATCAAGCGCATGCGCGAATACCTCGTGTCGTCTGGCACGGCTGCCGCAGATGAAGTTGAAGCGATCTATCAATCAGCCACCGAGGCAGTCGATGCTTCCATTGAACACGCGAAAAACGCGCCTGAACCTTCGGAAGACATCCTATGGGAAGGATTATATTCACAGGAATTCATGAAAGCGTACGGAGGAAAATAATGGCCAGCAAAACAATTACCATCAAGCAAGCAATTAATGAAGCGCACCATGAAGAATTCGCCCGCGATGATTCAGTGATCATCATGGGTTGCGACGTTGGCATTCGCGGCAATCCATTCGGTGTCACCGCGGGTTTATACGATGCATTTGGACCTGACAGGGTGCGCGACACCCCTATCTCTGAAGCGGCAATTGTTGGCGCATGCCTGGGCGCGGCTATCACCGGATTGCGGCCGATCGGGGAAATCCTTTTTTCCGATTGGATCACGATCCCGATGGACCAGATCGTCAATCAGATCGCCAAGATCCGCTACATGTTTGGCGGCAAGACAAACGTGCCGCTTGTCATCCGCGCGCCTGTCGGTGCGGGCGGCGGCCAGGCAGCGCAACACTCGCAATCATTTGAAGCATGGTTCAGCCACGTACCAGGTCTGCAAGTCGTGATGCCGATCACACCCTATGACGCGAAAGGATTGCTTAAGACTGCAATCCGCGGAAATGACCCGGTTCTATTCTTCGAACACAAACGCGGTTACGAGATCACCGGCGAAGTGCCTGAGGGAGACTACACTGTATCCTTTGGCGAGGCCGTTGTCCGCCGTGAAGGGACGGATGTCACCATCGTAGCGGTCTCCATCATGGTACCGCGCGCGCTCAAAGCCGCAGAGGAACTGAGCGCGCTGGGGATCGAATG
>CAZDIS010000126.1:0-5824 GCA_964505585.1 uncultured Pelolinea sp.
TAATCCTCGACGATTTCAATCAGCTCCTGTCCGACTTTTCCCGCAAAAAATCCAATTGCTGCTGTCTCAATGCCCAGGTGTTTTAAAACCACAGCGGAATTGAGACCTTTCCCACCTACCGAATCAACAATACGATCCGTCCGCATTGGTGCGCCGGCAATCCATTCATCGATAAAAAGAATTCGGTCTAATGCGGTATTCGGGCAAACCGTTAAAAACATGGATTTTTTGGCCTAATCAAGAAGTTTTTGAGCCAGAATCGCGAGTGCGTTGTTGTTCAGGCGCTCCAGTACGTCCAGAGCAGTCATAAGGCTGAGACTCGCAATAATAACACCGTGGCGGGGCATAAGTACAACACCCGCCTTTTTCTTGATTCTTTCTTCATTTTGCTTCAATACTTTAACAATTTTATCCGCCTGGTCCTGTGAATAGGGTTCGGCGGGTTCATGGTATTCAAGTACACCCAATTTATCAGAAGCTCGCATGAGAGGTGGGATCGGTTTAGACTGCGCAACAAAAGGATTCACAAATTTCGGATGAGCATGAACAATCGCACCAACATAAGGAAATGCCTTGTAAATGGAGAGATGAGAAAACCCCTCTCGGGAGAATCTTGGGTGATTTTTAAGCGCGTCAAAATTTTTTGCCGAACCGATCACAATATCTTCCGCATCAATGTGCCAGTGATACTCAGTGCCTGCCAGCGTTGGGGACATATAAATTTCGTCGCCAACCTTTATACTAATGTTTCCACCTGCAGCGTCTGTTAATCCTCTCTCAAAAAAATATTTCGCAGCGTATGCAACCAACTCAGCTGGTGTAAGTCTCTCACTCAATGATTTCATAAAATCTCCTTTTAAACAATATCTGTATATAATTTTAGATTAAAAATAACATTTGTCAATAACAATTGTAATTCATGGCTCAGCAGTTGTGTTAACTTGCCGAAATAGGTGGTAAAAATTTTAAAAGGATATAGTTCATCGGCACTGGGGAGTAGCTGGCGAGACAACCTTTTTATCTAACTAAGATATCTGGAACTGTAATATCTCCGTAGGGTGTAGTGATCGCCCTACCCGGCCAGGACGAATGAATGTATGATGAAATTTCTAACCCGTTTTCCGTCATCAAGCTTAATTCTCCAGTTTTGGTGCCTGTGACAGTGATGAACCATTCATACGGTTGATTGTTTTGTACTACTTTATTGGTCAATGACCGGTCGCCATCAGCGATGACATACCCCGTCGGCCCGCCCTGAAAATGGTTCTTCCATTCATCTTCAAAACCACATTCAGCATACCACGCCTTCTGGTTTTCCAATATTGTTGAAAATTTCATACCTGGTTCAATCGTCTGGAAAATACACGCCTCAACATTCGCGGCACATTCGTAAATTTTTTCAACTTCCTCACCAAGCTTCCCAAAATGAACAAAACGGGTCAAGTTGCAATGCAGCCCCCATTTACGTGCCACGGAATGCAGCATTAAGTATTTTTTAAGCGGCTTTTGTGTAGCAATGGGGTGTCTGTACTTGAAACATCGGCCATCACTTCCAACGATCATCCCGTCCACTTCAAGCCCATGGATCGTGTGCAGGTTCCACAGCTTCGCTTCAATGTTCTTCTCGGTCATCCCCGGGTAAACTGATCTTCCAAGCGCGCTGAAAATATCATCAGCCACTGTGGCAAGCCATCGCGTCCTACCTACTTCCAGATTCGTCATCGGATAGTGCATATCAACAAGGTCCATGTAAATCTCTTTGCACCCGGGAAAATTAGTGTCAGATCCGACGCGTTTTCCAGCTAAATCCAGTGCTTTTAGACGGATATCCCCTTCAAACCAACGCAACTCCACCATTTCATAGCCCTGTCCCTCCGTCTGTTCTTCCACCAATCGTTTGGCGTCCATCGTGTGCGCAATCAGATACTGTTTATCATCGGTAATGACTGCTGCCCCAAAACCAATATTTGTCGGGAAAGTGACATGGTTATCTCCACCACCAGTCAGCCAAGCGAAGTGTTCACGTGTTGTGACAATCACTCCATCCATATCGTTATTTGCCAAATACTCTCGAACACGTGCCCGTTTTATTTCAGCGTCCTGTAATACCGCTTCTTTGTCATCGATCATTTTGGATCTCTTTTCGATATTAAATTCTTCCCATTTGGGAGTTTATTTCCTGCTCTAATTTTTTGGCTATTTCCTTATCGACTAATCCGGCTGTATACTCGCAGAAAAACTCACCCCCGGGTTCTAAGCTCTTTACGTTTCCCTTTGCTTTTTCTGCGCTATACCCCCCCACCCCGGCTGTACCCACTTCCAATCCCAGAGCTTCTTGATTAGGTGTTCGGCATATCCAGCGTACACCATGGTCCAGCTGGGCCGGTTTGTGCCGAACATAATCTGCGCTCCCGTCAGGGTGAATATAGAGTGCATGCGCCCAACCATCGGTATCCGCCTCATAATCGATCGTAAACACAATTTCAGGATCAAAAGTAAATTCTGGTTTGATGATATGATGAATTTTCGGGTCTTTGACCAGATCATTCACAAAATTTGATAATTTTTCTGTGGGTTTCATATGGCTCGGAAAACTTGAACGGATCTTCACATGATCTGCGTCATATTTTGCGCTGTAAACCAATTCACCCTGCTCAATAGGTAAAAAATTGATGTGCGCTAGATACATATATTCCATCGGCGTCTTATTCAAATTCCTGACGCGCATTCCAAATTGGATCAATGAATCATCTTCATATAACCGTATAGTTGGCTTGGCACTGTAATGATTGCCAAACGCTTCGGCATGGATATATTCTCCACCAACAACAATAAATGCGCCCTTCTCATTTTCACCTGCTTCAAGCCACGCGCGCTGGTATTTCGCGTTCACCAGCTCGCCATGAATAGGATGATCGTCCTCCGGCCCTGGAGACCCCATAGCGGACATCCCACAGTGAAAGAGGAATCCGCCCATATTAAGTAGAAAATCCTGCGTATCTTTTGGTTCTCTTACAGCAGTTTGCATTTTAATACACCGCTCATCAAATTTTGCATCCCAAACTTGCTGCCCATGAAAAGGGAGAATGATGACCTCTCCGCGTGAATTTAGAACACGAAGGGCGGAAATACCGCTGCGATATCTAAAACCTGATACCTTTATTCTGCCTATGGATACGATCTCCTTTTCATCTTCAGAAAAGTGATGATGAAATAGATTGAACCTTGCAACGCCTTTACGCATAAGTTGTCTCCGTTTTACCAAATTTGGAAAAAAGGGCTGACGTTATCATCAGCCCATATAAATTATTGTATTTATCCCTGGTGGTAATAAACGTCCCAACCCATGTAATTGTCAAATGCTTCAACAATGATCTCCGCGGAATGGGCATTTGTGAAAGCCGCGTGGTGTTCATATCCTGTCTTGCAGATGTGCTTCAGTAAATTCTGTAGCCCCGGCACTTCCACTACCGCACGGCTGCCGAAAGTTTCCAGCGGATCATCCGTTATCTGACCATCTCCAGCATATGCATGGATCACACCAGCCACATCATCAGTCGTGATCCTGGCAAAACTCATTGGCCCTGCCGGAACGCGCCCGTTGATTGCCCCGTAGGTATTTTCTTCACCTAACGTGGTCGCGAGGATCTCGGCGTTACGCATCGTGAAATCTGGGTAGAATGATTTCGCCCAGTTTCCACAATGAAAGAAGACGCATTTTTCTGCTTCCGCCGCGTAGTTATTATTCCAATCAACCAGCGCTGCGGGTTTTCCAGTAGCCAGAGATAATGCATACATGGATATGGCACCTGTGACATCCACTTCACAAGCAGATGGGATCAGCTGGTCACTCATCATGCTCATTAATGTGCATGGATTAATTCCAAGGTTGATTTGGATCGACTCCCAGCATTGCAATGCCGTCGCGTTCAGGTCATGATATTGGATCCATTCATCAAGTGCCAGGCCGAATTTTGCCATACGAAGCAGTGGTTCTTCGGGAATCCCTTCAGTAGGAATATATGACTTGATCTGATCCAGCTTTGTTTTTACATCTTTATTCTTATCGTCCATTCTGCGTGCTTTTCCAAATAATTCGGAAAGATCGATAGTTTTTACGCTGATGCCATAATGTTGAAGAATTTTTTCACTGAACCGGACGGTATTGAATGCATTTGGACGTGCACCAACGGCGCCAACGCGCGCATTGCGCAGTCCTTTAACTACCCGGCACACACCTAAGAATTTTCTAAAATCATCCTGAAAAAGGTCACATTTCGGGTCGGTTGTATGTTCGCTGGTTAATGTGAATTTAAATCCATATTGGCGCAGGTTATTGCAGACAGAGATCTTGCCGCAGAAACCATCACGGCGCCTATCAAGTGGCAGATTCACCGGATCGTCCGGGTAGGCCTGAACGAGGATCGGAACATGAAGATCAGATAACTTCAGCGTATCAGTGATCCCTTTTTCATCGCTGAAGTTTGGCATACACACAAGCACACCTTCGATCTCATCCCGATGTTTCTTAAATAATTCCGCGCACTCCTTTGAATGTTCCCATGTTTCGACCGATCCATTCTTAGTAGCGCTTACTGGAAGGGCAACCATATTGACATCAAAATCTTCAAAAAGCTTGGCAATATCCTTGCGCGCTTCAAGCACCAGTTCATCAGGAAAGAAATCCCGATTACCAAAAAGTACCGCGAGAGTTTGTTTCTTCATTTTTATACCTCTTTCTTATAATTGATGGCTGATCTCTTTTATTGCTGGATAAAACTTTTTATAAATCTGATACCGCTCCTCAAATAACATCTGATTTTCTGGATCTGGATAATAGAATTCATTAATTTGTAGATATTTCTTGATCGCTTCCAGAGGATTATCAAACACACCACCCGCTACCCCGCCTAATATTGCGGCACCCATTCCCGCCGCTTCTGTTACCCTTGGCACCCCAACTGGAATACCGGTGATATCCGCTTTCAATTGCAGCCAGAGTTTGGATTTCGCGCCGCCCCCAATCGCCCTTAGTTCCG
Organism: uncultured Pelolinea sp.; assembly: GCA_964505585.1. GTDB lineage: Bacteria > Chloroflexota > Anaerolineae > Anaerolineales > Anaerolineaceae > Pelolinea. Next base: position 5,040 of record CAZDIS010000126.1, read on the forward strand.
AGATTTCTATACCGCCGTTTTTCAAAACATCTAGATTGAGCCGTAATTCTAAGGTCAGTCCCTCAACGATCGCTTTTGCAATCTCCTCTTTTGTTGTTCCAAATGTCAGGCCAACAATTGCTCCTTTGGAACGTGTGTCGAAATATGGCGTGCCGCTGCCGAAGAAATGTGGTAATACCATCACCGTAGATGGTTTCCGATCTGCTTTCCCCAGGATCAAATTGTACGCATCCTGGTTGTTTTCGGACGCCTTCTGAATTTCTTTTTCACAGAATGTGTCCCGGAACCAGCGCAGCAAAAAACCGCCGCTCTGGTTTAAAGTCATTACGACATATAAACCCGGAAAAGTATGTTCGTAAACTGACATATTTCCCTGGTAAAGTGCGTCTCCAAGGACAGGTGCTTCAATCGCAACCTCAACAACCTCAGCCGTCCCCGTGGATACCATGGCCAGGCCAGGTTCTACCAATCCGGACCCCAGCGCTCCACAGGCCTGATCATGCCCACCGACACCGATCACAGGTCGGCACTTTAGCCCCAATTCTTCCGCTAGATCTGCTTTAAGTAATCCTACCCGCATTCCTGATTGGGCTAAGTGAGCCAGCCGATTCTGTTTCAGGTCAAGAAATTCAAGAATACTCGCTGACCAATCCTTTTGGTGTAGATCATATATCTGCGTCCGTGATGCTAGACATTGGCTGATCACCGCTTTACCAGTCATCTTATTGATGATGAAATCTTCATAAAGTAGGAATTGGTACGCATTCTCCCAAATACCGGGGTCA
>CAZDIS010000126.1:5834-7771 GCA_964505585.1 uncultured Pelolinea sp.
ATTTTCTTTGATCCATAATAATTTAGGAAGCGTATTGCATGTATGAATCGGCATGCCAGTCTTCTGAAACAAATATTCTGCGCCAAATTTTTCTGTTAATGCCTTGTTCTGCGTGACTGTTCGAGTATCCATACCAAGTATGGTCGCGCGAATCGCATTGCCACTCCTATCAACCGGGGTTATCGCCTCGCCCTGCACTGAAAACCCGATGGTTTCGATAGTTTTTTGTGTATTTGTCCTTTGCGTTGCCTCTCTTAGGCATTCTTTTGCTAGAGACCAAACTTGTTCTGCATCCTGTTCTGCCCAGTCAGGATGGGGAATATCAACGGTATATTCACGGCTGGCGCTGCCTAAAAGGTTCAATGTATGATCAAAAACATGGGCCTTACAGCCAGTCGTGCCTATATCCAACCCGACGATCGCCATTAATGCTCTCTCCTTTCTGGCCTATTATCCTTCGAGCGAATCAATTTCCTTTATCAGATCACCGTTCGAAATATTTCCAGACATCCATTCATTCTGCAATTTCCATAAAGCAAAGACCGTGGAAGTTCTCACTTCGACATCAGCAAACCGGATCGGTTCATCCATTTTTATCTCTCGCACTACTTTCGCACCTTTTGCCAAACCTATTGGCAGCAGATTTTCTTCACGAGCCACGTCGTAGGTATCAATTAAACTGTAATAGGAAATGCCACCGATCTTATCGAGTGTGTCACCTGGTTTCAGGTCTTTTTTAGCAACAGCAAAAACCTCGGAAACCAGCCGGTCGAGCGGGACCATGTTTGAACGTTTTCGGACAGCCAGCATAGCACAGGTCAAAGGCACCTCAATACTGCACAGGTGAAATGGTCGGAAAAGTGTGTAATAAGGACCGTCCCCCATGTCACGCAGTACCATCGCCTCCTGCAGTCTTGGATGTGATGTATGAACAATCAGAAAAACACCGGGCGCGACATGCCCGACTCCAAAATCGACCACACCCATTTGGTTCAGGATTCCACCATCTTTGAGTAATCTAAACGTTTCATGCAAGTGGTCACGATGAGTTTCCGGGCCATGCATACCACGCACATCAGGAATCAGTCCCGTCGCGTTGGATACAGCCGCCATTTCAATCATTGTTTTTGACCCATCGACAAATTCAACCAGCATATAGGGACTTAAACCCCGCCGAGCCGCTTCTTTTGCAATTGCTGGATCCTCCGGGGAAGCATGCCGATCCAGTGGGTTATTTTTTCCCTTACCTGCTGCTACAATTGTAAAACCCAGAGAATCTGCGAAATCGTACAGTTCCTTGCAGGCGGCTGGTTCGTCGCCCGCAGCAAGGGCATACAGCTGCCCTTTTTGGATACTGTACCAGTTCAACAACGGGCCAACCGTGATATCGGATTCCACATTCATCATCGCTATATCATGACCATTTCGGACCGTCCGAAGCGCAGCCCGGGCCCCAATTTCAGGCACACCGGTTGCCTCTAGAACAACATCAATATTTTGCGCGTCTACCAGAGTACGGAAATCTTCTACTGCGACATATTTTCCTTCTTTTATGGCAGTGTCCGCTTCTGCCGCTGTTTCACCAACAACAATCTCTCCTTCAGTCTGCCCGATGATAAACGCATTCTTTGCTCTTTCGATATCAACATCAGCTGCGATAACCACATCAACCCCGGGCATCATTTTTACTTCCGCGACGACATCGGTCCCCATCTGCCCCGTACCGATCAAGCCAATCCTTACTTTTTTACCCTTTGCTTCCAGTGCTTTTAATTCATCATTTAATCCGAGCATATCATTACCTTTCTAAGGATTAACCATAACTTTAAGTGCCTCACCGCTGGCTGCAGTTTCAAACGCCTGATCAATTTCAGATAACCCATAACTGGCAGTGATCAATTTCTCCGCGGGAATTATCCCGCGCTGCAGCGCTTCTA
>CAZDIS010000127.1:0-529 GCA_964505585.1 uncultured Pelolinea sp.
CACCGCGCGCGCGTTGATGAAGATCTCAACGTGGTGTTCGCCCTGTTCTTCGAATTTGACATTATAAAAGCCCAGCGGCAGGACGCCTTTCTGCACGCGCCCTTTCTTTTCTCCGCGTGGTTTCTTCTTCAGCTGGACCTTGGCAACCTGCTTGCCGGAAGGGGCGGTGATCGCCGCGCCGATCGTGAAGGTTTCGCTCGTGTCGGCCATATATTCCAGCGCCAGGAACATCTGCGGATAGCGGAACGGCAGGCGTGGCCCGCGGATGAAGGTGAAGGTGCGGATGATCGACGCGCGCCCGCTGCGGTCGACGAAAGCGTAATCACACAAGAATGTCCAATTGATCGCTGGCATAATATCTCCTTTCATTCAGTATATATTAATAAAAGACTGGCTGAGAAATCAGCCAGTCCGGATTTTATTTTTCAGACTATTTTAGTAACACAAGAATTCACCACCCCATGTACAACCGCAGAATTTACAGCAGGCCTCATTGTCACCAATGCTAGAGCATAACCGCGGGCAATCG
>CAZDIS010000127.1:539-7540 GCA_964505585.1 uncultured Pelolinea sp.
TTGATCGCTGGCATAGGTTCTCCTCCCCTTCAGTATATATTAAGAATAAACTGGCTGATTTCTCAGCCAGTTTAATTTCATGAAGTATTAAGTTTAATTACAACCAAATTCATTTCCACCCCACTCACAACCGCAAAATTTGCAGCAAGCTTCGTTGTACCCTATACTCTGGCAACTTCGCGGGCAATCGCACAATGGTGCTTTGGTAGGAGTAGGTGGTGAGGTAGGAGCTATCTGCACGCACCCGCCTACCTCCGTGCCGGTCGGGGTCATGTTGTAAGCGATCCAGCAGGTGCTGTCCACCATGCTGATCGCGCCGATCGGGTACAGTCCGGTACTCTTATTGGGTGAGCCCGCCTGCGCTTCGGAATAGCTGTCGTTGTAATCAAGCTGCGCGGGATCCGCGATGCCCGTGTCCGCCATCGCTTTCCAGTACCAGCGGTTTCCGTCAATATAGGATTTCTTGACCGCCAGCTGCACGTCGCTTCCGCTCACGCGTATCCAGGCCACGTCCGGATCGCTCAAGTCATCCGGCCCGAACAGTACACGCTCGTAACCATCGCCGTTGTTATTATCCGGCACCACCGGGCTGGAACCGCCCACGTTGCCGTTCACGTCCTCCAGCAGCATCACGCCATCGATCACCCAATCCGCGCTGTCGGTGCCTTTCGCCCACAGCAGGTAATCGCCGCGGCCGTCATAGTCGGTGTCAAATTCGACGCCATAATATGCGCCCCCGAATCCATCATTGCCGGAGCTGCTCATCTCGAACGTGAAGTAGTAAAAATCACTTCCTTCAGACAGCAGCAGTTTGATAATGTCCAGTTCAGGATGGTAGTCCATATCGCCTTCCGTGAAAGGGCGTTCAAAGTTGCCCAACCGGTAGGAATCGCCCAGCGCGGTGCGCGTGCCGGCTGTGTTCTCGGTGTCGATCTCATCCTTTTCAACGTCCGGGGAACCGGGGTTGCCGGGCACCATCTCATGCGTCACCTCGATCGCTGTTTCCCCCTGCTCGGCGCCTGCCCCATTCGATAGCGCTTCACTCGTTTGTTCCATAAAGACTGCTTCCAGTGTCTGTTCCGCTGGTGATTTCTCCCCTTCGCCGCCCCAGTCGAATGAGACCCCGCACGCTAATATCAGCACTATCATCACCGTGATAGCAGCGATTTTCAAAAACGATCCTCTCTGTGACATTTGTACCTCCTTATCCTTTGCCATACTTTATTATATACACCCAATACCTTTTGGTGTTGGGTAATGCTGGACTACGTTTCCTTCTTCGAACGCATGCGGTAGATCAGAATGAAGATTACCACTACCGCCAGCGCCAGCGCGCCACCCAGAATAGTGATCAGCGTGGTGTCCTGTTTGATGGGCATGGGATTGGTTGAAACTGGTGTGACGGTTGGCATTGGTGTTTGCGCTGCCGCAATCAGCAGCGGTGTGGTTTTTTCTGCGGGCGGGTCATACTGATGGACTTTATCAAGCTGGTTGAGCACATCCAGCGCTGTGGCGTTGTACAGATCGAGGTCCTGGGCGTAAACGGCATACTGATAGGCCGTGTCCAGCCGGGACGCGTAATGGTAGCTTTCCCCGCCATAGTCATAAAGAAAAAGAATAAAATTGGCGTAGCGTGCAGCCACATCCGCGTTATACGGATCTTCCAAAATCGCTTGCCGGTACATGTCCTGGTTGAGTTCCACAAACCTTTCTGCGCCCGGGCTGATGCCGCGCCCCATGATCAATCCGTCATACCAGCGTGTCAGCTCAGCCGCCGCGCCAATTTCCCCCTTTTCTGCCTTATCGCGTAGTTCAATGATCTTCCACCAGATGTGCGGCGCCCAGGTTGCCACACTCCAGTTATCTTCAGCCGATGGTTCAAATTCCTTCCAATTCCACGTCACCTGGTTGCCATTCCATTCCGGCTCCGGGTTGTTCCCGCCGCCGAGGTAGGAATACAATTCCGTTTCGACCAGCACGTTTTCCTCGGATGCTTCATAGGGCAGGATCAGCGTCAGGTACGCGTCCCGGATCGGGCCGGCCCATCCGGCGCCGGTCTCCAGTACATAGGAAAAGGCCGCTTTAGGAAAATAACCGGTGGACTGTACATCGTAATCGATGTCAATGAACACAACCTCCTCTGGCGGGAATGAGACCGGGAATTGAGCCCACTTGATGGGCGCGTCATTGGCATTGTTGGGATTGGGAGTCTCGACCGTTTCCCATTCAGTTACCGCGCCATCCACGCGTACGCGAAAATCCTGGATCTCGGGATAATTGAAGCGTCCGTCTCCAATCCCGCGCAGGTGCATCAGGGGGAAGACCACTTCCAGGGTTTCGGTGGCCTCACCATAGTTGACCATCAGGAACGTGGCGCTCACACTGGCGTTGACCGCCGGGAAGCCGTCCGCGGAATAATACAAACTATCCGCGCCGCCAACGCGGAAAGTGACACTCTCCCAGTCCATCGAAACGTTCGTCTCGATAAATGCTGGCGGGCCGGGTGAGGCGCCGGGCGGCTGCAGCGGGGGAGCGACATCCGCGCGCACGCTTCCATTAAAGAGGGGTATCAGCAGAAACAAAACAAATAATACCGGGATTAGTTTCTTCCACATCACCACTCCTCTCACTTGCCGACCTTACAATCATCATACATGGTTTAAATACAAAATACAATCAAAGCGGGTCATGCTGTTTAAGATGAAGTGAGAACCGCTAATTAAACGCGGAAAAGCTGTCCGCTTGAGACGGTGTCGTTATTCCGTCTCCCGCCGCGCGATGATGCGCACCGATTGCGGGATCGGTGTATCCGAAGCCACCACCAGGTAGCCCCCGCCGCCGGCACCGGTCAGTTTCCAACCCAGGGCCATATCGTGGTGCTTGTCGATCACGGTCTGCACCCTGTCATTCAACATAGCCGGGAACATGCGCACCTGCGCTTCAAACATCGCGCGCAGCGAACTGCCGAACGTATAAATATCCCGATCCAGGATCGCCTGCCAGTTTTCATCGGTCGCGTCCGCCAGCGCTTTGGCGTTCTCGCGGTTGATGTGCGTCTCAGCCAGGACATCAAAATCTTCATAGCGCGGACCGAGCGGAACCAGGTACAGGGTGTTCTCCAGGAAGGTCAGCAGCGGTTCATCCATGCGGTGCTCGATGTATTCCGGCCAGTAGGCGTTATCAAAGTAGGCGTACGCCAGCCCGGGAAATACCAGCCCGATCGCGTCCTGCGAGCCGGAGATGATCTCCGTGCCGGGCGGATTGTCGTACGCGAACAGGATCTTTGCCAGCAGCTCATAATCGCCGGGCGGGACCTTATCGCCCCAGATCTCACGCATGTGGTGGCGCGTACTGCCGGCCATCCCGCTGCGGTCGTTGAAGGTCAGCGTGGGCTCGATCCCCAGTGTCACCACCGGGCCGGGGTAGTGCCTGGAGACGAAGGGCTGGTCCAGCCAGCCGCCGGCCAGCTCGATGCGGTAGGGCAGGTAGTCGTGTTCGCGCAGCGCGGTGGTTGAGCGCGCCGCCAGCCCGTTGTGCGGCTTGCGTTCCAGCACCACATATTCGACCCCCAGTTCCTCGCACAGCGCTTCTTTCTCGGGGATGCTGCCGTCCGAGTTGACGACGAAATAATCCGGCCGCATCGCGCGCAGTTCCGCTTCGAAGTCGAGGATGCCGGAGCCCTGCGAGATAAAGGCGTCGTGCACATACGAGACCGCCTTGACCATGAACAACCGCTCCCGGTCACTGTTGACCGGCTTGCGCCCCTTCAGCCCATACACGGTCTGGTCGGAGCCGAGCGCGACATACAGGTCGCCGTACTGGGATGCTTCTCGGAAAAACTCAATGTGCCCGCTGTGCAGCAGGTCATAACACCCGGTGACAAATACTTTTTTCGCCAATGGTCCCTCGCCTATGGTAGATGATTTCGTTTCTTATTTTACAGGAAAATTGGCGGGTTGCGTCCGCCGGCGGATTGCGTCGCGCGTGATCCCTATCGCGAAACCGTCCCGCAGCCGCGCTTGCACGCGGGATTTGATTTACAATAAGAAAAAGACATTTTGGATGCAATACGGTCGGGATAGGAGCAGCTACTTGGGAACAGTGATGGATTATCTGGAATGGCGTGGGGACCTGCGTTTCTCTCAGGATCCCTTCAACGATATTGACGCGCTCATCCTGGCCATGCTTAGCTATCTGCCTTTTAAGGGGATTGTTCCCGGTTTTGATTCCCGTAAAAGTGTCACCCTGGAAGAAGCTGCCGATCGTTATTTTTCGCGCAACCCGAAAGCGGATGACGAACCATCCGATATCGATCTCACAGTCAGCCCATCCATGGATGCCGAGCTGATGGAATTGCTGAAAACTGGCGCCGGCTCACCGCGCTTTGCGCGCATGCGCTTGTCGCGTTATCAGGAGATAACTGATTTTGATGCCGGGCAGCAGTTCGCGGCGTTCACTTTTGCCCTGCCGGACACCAAACGTCTGAAGGTGGTCGCCTTCCGCGGCACCGATAATACCCTGATCGGATGGAAGGAAGATTTTGAAATGGCGTACAAGGAAAAAACGCCCGCGCAGGAATCTGCCTGCACTTATCTCGATCGCAGCACCGGTATCTTTTCCGGAAAGGTGGCGGTTTGCGGCCACTCCAAAGGCGGCAACCTGGCGGTATATGCCGCTTCTTGCCTCAGCCGCGGCAAACGCTCCCGCCTGACCCGCGTTATCAATTTTGATGGTCCGGGTTTTAATTTCTCCATCCTCCCGCGCACTTCTTTTACTTCATGCGAACATAAGGTGGTCAATTACGTCCCTGAGGAGTCCGTGGTCGGCATGCTGATGGAGACAGTCGGCAAACGGGAAGTGATCACCAGTTCTGCCCGCGCTATTTATCAGCACAATCCGGTCACCTGGGAAATGAAGCGCACCCAATTCAACCCGGGCGTGCTTTCCGATACCGCCAAATGGCTGGAAGACACATTGGAGGATTGGCTCGCGCGGCTGTCGTTAGAGAAGCGCAGGGCCTTCATCGATGCCCTGTTTGATGTGTTGGGTGCTTCAGAAGGGAAAACGATCGACCCCAAAGAAGGTTTACAGGATATCAATCAAGTGGTCAAGAACATTGCCAATCTGGATCAAGAAACCAGGAAAATGCTCGTGGAAGTGTTTACTTCGATCACCGAACAGGCAAAGAATTCATTGACGCAGACGCTCAAGGAAAAATTATCCCTCGATACATGACCGGCGCGTGGCGCTGCGGGTGCCAGGTAAAGAGAAATTGGCCGCGCAGGCGGACGCCTTGATGGGGTGCGGATAGACATCTCCTCTCTTCCCAGCCGTGCGTTTTACCTGTCCGCGCGGTTTTTGGTTATGTCGCCCTGCTCTTCCATTTGATCTTGTTGCGCGTCAGCAGGTCGATCAGGCGCGTGCGTCGCATTTCAGACAGCGGGCGCGCGCTGTCCGGCCCCCCCAGCGCGGCTTCCCAGATCAGGTCAGCCGCGTCCATGGCGGCCTGAGGGCGCCCGATCCGCCGCGCGTTCTCCGCCGCGTCTCGCAATCCTGATCCGCCATCCCGCGTCCAGTGCGCCAGCGTTTCCAGCACTTGCATCGGTTTTGCAGCCATCACGCCGGCCCCGTTTTTAACCACATAATCGCGGTTGCCTTCTTCCTGCCCGGGGATCACATCGATCAGCACGATCGGCAGCCCGGCCGCCAGCGCTTCTGTTACCACCAGTCCGCCCGCCTTGCAGATGATGCCGTCCGCTGCCAGCATCATGTCCGGCATATTATCAACGTACCCATAGATATGGGCGGGAATGTGCCAGTCCATCGCATTGAGTTTTTCCAATAACTGCTTATCCCTGCCGGCAGTCACAGCCACCTGCAGCGGCAGCCCGAAGTGATTGAAAACATGCAGCGTATCCACCAGGCGGTCCACACTGCGGCTGCCCACCGCCAGGAAGGTGGGGATATCCGCTTCCCATCCCATACTCTGCCGCAGGTCGGTTTTACTGCGCTGGCTGTCCGTCAGCTGCGGGGACACGGGGATGCCGGTAATGCGTATTTTTTCTTCTTTCAGACCATTCTCGATCGCCAGCTTCCTCACTTCTTCAGTGGGCACCAGGCACAGGTCCACCCCTGTCTCAAACCACATGCGGTGCACGGTGATCAGGTCGGTCACCACCACGATCAGCGGCACGCATACCGCGTTCAGGTCAAAATACGCCCGCAGCGCGCCCTGGTACATCGGGTAGGTCGATACGATCACATCCGGCGTGTGCTTGCGCACGATCTCCCCCATCACCTCGTACAGCGCCAGGATCAGCAGGTTCTCGATGATCGTGCTCGGGATCTCATTGTCGCTGGCCTTGTAACCCAGGCGGTAGATCTCCGGCGCCTTCTGGATCAGTCTTATATAATCCTCTTCCGATTCGCGCAGGAACGTGGGCGCGCGCGGGTCATCCAGCGGGTTGACGATCGTCACCTCGCACTGTTTTGCGTATTTCAGTTCGAGGGCAGTCTTTAGCGCGTTGGCCGCGCTGCGGTGCCCAAAGCCCGCGTCGGAGGTCAGGATCAGGATCTTCTTTTTCTCTGCCATAGTGGCTTAACTATACTTTAATACTACCAAAAATTGAATGGGAATGATCACTGCCTATCACCTCTGAGCGTTATGCTGGGCGGATACTTTGCGCGTCGCGAAATCCAAGCGGAAACAGCCGGCCTTTGCGAAGCATCAAATCGAGATATCTTACGGTGGATTTTACAAAATAAGCAGTCGGGACTGGCGGAATTGCCTGTGCCTTTTTGGGTAAACCGCCGGCTTGCGTGTTAGCGCACTCACATCGTTTATGGAAAAATATAACAATTGCGAAGCAGTCGGGGCGGGCGGATTTGAACCGCCGGCCTCACGGACCCGAACCGTGCGCGCTTCCGGTCTGCGCTACGCCCCGAACAAGCCCGATTATACCTTACCCCTTTTTGTTGCGCTATATGCTTCACGGTTTTAT
>CAZDIS010000128.1:0-7510 GCA_964505585.1 uncultured Pelolinea sp.
ATTTTACCGTTGCGCCGGATTACACCCCCGCTGACCCGGCGCCAAATACAGGCGAAACCGTTATCACTTTCCACGTCTCAAATGAGATCATCACCCGCGGCCAGCCGAATGGATATTTGATCGGAGGTTGTGCCCCGCCTGCCGGCACTGGCGGCGCAGACCCGGATTGCGCGGTGTATAACGATGGTCCCACCACCGGTGTCATCACCTATCGCACAACCATCTTGAATGAATTCACCGACACATTCCCGTCAGGGGATGAATCAGTCGATCAGGGAGATTTACTGAGCAATAGTGTCATTGCATCTGCAACGATCCTGAATAATGCAGACCTTTCATCCACTGGGAATATTGCAACAGAAAATAGTGCCCAATCCTTCGTCATTCTTTATGGTGAACTGCTCAAATCGATCTACGCCGTTAATGGAAACACCGCGTTTACAACGCCGGTAAATTTATCACCCTTGGAGACCATCACCTATCGCATCACATACACGCTCAACACATCCAATGTTGAAGACCTAGAGATCAACGACTACCTGCCCCTGCCAGTGCTTGATGCGGATGAGTTGACCACCTTTGACGATGTCATCTCAGCTGCTGTGCCCGTCGCCGGACATATCAAATTCGGGCCAGATGATACTTTCCGCAATTATTCAGGCATTATCCCATCAATCATCGTTGATTCACTAAACAATAGTTTTGGCCTGTATTATGGTAATTTTGACAGTCCGCTGAATGAAAGCCACGTGATCGACATTTTGTTTACTGTCACAGTGTCCGATGATCCTTTTGCGGATGGGCTCTATCTCACCAATCAGGCGCAAGTGTTCGAAGGGTCAACTAATCACCTTGAATCAACCGCCACGTCAATAGTGCAATTTATTCTGAACGAACCGGTATTATCGATCACCAAAGGCGCGGTTGCCAGCGACCGCGCAGATGCGGTTTTTTCCCCGGATCCGCCTGCATCTTTGTCTTTCTCCTCACCAGGCAGTGCCTGTCCGCGTTTTATCGGGACAATCGCTTCTCCTGACCTGCAAACCTCACCGATCATCAGCGACATCAGCAATGTCGATAGTGCAGACCTGGTCACTTTCGCTGTCGTGGTCGAAAATACTGGCCATTCTGGCGCTTATGACGTCCGGATACAGGAGAACCTGCCGGCCGGCTTTCAGATTCCCACTGGAGGGATTAATCTGTGCGTTACCGATGGCGCCGGGACGCCGCTGACTTATTCCGATCTGGGCGGTGGATTCCTGGGAAGCGGTATTGAATTGCAAAATGCGGTCGGCGGAGCACTGCTCCCCGGTTTGAACGAGTCGGATGAGATCCTCGCGACCGGAGAGAATATCGCTCTCATCACATTTGACCTCGAATTACAATCTTCTGTCGAACCTGCAGAAGTTATCACAAACACCGCAACACTATTCAATTATTCAGGTGCGGCAGGAGGCGGCGATTTTACCGCTGAAGATCAAACAGATGATGCCAACACCACCGTACGGCTGCCTTCCGCTGCAAAAACGTTTGTTGATTCAAACTATACCCATACCGCGTCGAATGCGCTCACCATTGGTGAATCAGCAACATATTCACTCACGATTACCTTTCCTGAAGGAGAAACGTCAAACGCGGCGATTGCCGATGACCTGCCTGCAGGCCTTGCCTTTGTAGATTGTTTATCGATCTCTGCGTCATCCGCAGACTTAACCACCGATTTAGCAGGTGGTTTCCCGGATGCGTGCAATGACCCATCCAATCCAACTGTGGATCCGGATGGTGGTGCTGTAATTTTTTCACTCGGGAACGTCACCAACAGCAATACGGACAATACAATATCCGAAACACTCACGATCACCTTCAGCGCGGTTGCTCTCAACACGATTGAAAACCAGGATGGAGTTACCTGGACCAATAACGCTGTCTTTTCCTGGGATGGTGGCATTATCAACTCAACATCCGCTGATGTGGTCATCGTTGAACCCCCTGTGAGCGTGAATAAAACAGCTTCTCCCACCATTGGCGATGCGGGTGATACCGTTACTTTCACTATCACAGTATCAAATCCGCTGAGTGGCATCGACGCGTTCAATGTCACCCTCGATGATATTGTCCCTGCTGAAATTACTTATCAGGTTGGATCTTTCAATAATACTGCCGGGTTGGCACCGGACACAATCGCCGAAGCGCCGGATTTAAATGCCTACTGGGACATCTTCCCTGCCGGTTCTTCAAGCACATTCCAGTTCCAGGGAGAGATCAAGACCAGCGTCACCCCCGGGGACGTCATTTTCAATGATGCCATCGTCAAATTCACCAGCCTGCCAGGCACCCCCGGGCAGCAATCACCATATAACACGCTCTCATATGAACGCACCGGGAACCAGAGTGATCCAGGCACAACCGCAAATGACTACACCATCACAGATCCGGCAACAGTCACAATAACAATACCGACACCCATAAAATACTTGATCGCCACCTCTGAATCGCATACCAGCGGCACATCTGTTGCCATCGGCGAGATCGTTCGTTATCGTATTTCCACCATCATCCCCGAGGGCACTTCAGAGAATTTCACGATTCGCGACCTTCTGCCCGCTGGGCTGCTCTACCTGAATGACGGTACAACCCGCTTCGCATTCATTTCTAATCAGACAGGGATTACATCATCAACCTTAACATGCGCAAATGATAATGGCAGTTCCGGCGACCCAGCCGTCATCAACACAGCGCTGATCGATTGCGCTTTACCTGCCAGTGCCCTCTCCAATGCGGGTACCGCCGACCCCTTCACACAAGGCGACGATCCCTGGTTCGCGTTTGGGGATCTGGTGAATGCGGATGACGACGAAGATCGGGAATATGTGATCATCGAATTCAATGCCCTCGTTGTGAATATTACTGGCAACCAGGCTGGGACCACCCGCAGCAATGATTTCCGAGTCTATGAGGGCGGCGCGCAGGTCGCAGACGCACAGAACCTCTCCGTCACCATCGTCGAACCAGATATCAATATCAACAAATCCGTAAGCGCTGGCCCATACGATGCGGGCGATACGATCACCTACACCATCCTCATCACCAATAACGCGAGCGCTAATAGTACCGCCGCTTTTGACCTTGAATTTCAAGATATTTTTGATGCGGCTTTGCAAGTACAGTCGCACACCGTCACAGTCCCAGTTTATGCAACCTATACCGATTCCTCGGTTGGAAACAGCATCCAGATTGGCATAGACACACTCGCGCCAGGCGATAGCGTCACCATTTCAGTAGAAGCGCTCATCCCTGCAAATACGCCCGCCTATTTGGATATTCCAAACACATCCGATCTCACCTATACCAGTTTGCCGCTGGATAATGGCACAACGACCAACCCAACTGGTTCCGATAATACAGGTGTTCCGGGTGCAGAGACCGGTGAGCGCAATGGCGACGATGGAGAAGGCGGTGCTCTCAACGATTACGCCGCACAGGATGATGCCGACATCACGATCACGCAGCCAGCGATAGACAAACAGGATGCCAGCCCAACGGTGTACACGATCGGTGAGGAAGTCACTTTCCCCATCATTGTGGCCCTGCCAGAAGGTGAGACCCGCGACCTCCAGGTGATCGACGATCTGCCTGTCGGGCTCGATTATGTCAGCTATTCTCTTATCACAACAGCAGCGGACAGTAACGGATTATTAAGTGCGGATTATGCCGGTAGCGCTTTATCACCAACCCTCACTGCTCCCGGTGGCAGCGGTGCGGACGCCACCTTATCCTTTGGTGATGTTCTCACAACCGCCGATGGCAACCCTGACAACAACAGTTTCCTACTCTACGTTACTGTACGCGTCATGGATATCCCCCAGAACAGTGGCGGTGACACGTTGGATAACACTGCCTCTGCCACTTTCACCAATCCCAATACAGGCAGCACAGACACTATCTCCGATGATCCTGTTTCAATTGACCTGATCGAGCCGATCATGCAGATCAGCAAGGCCTTCAACCCGGACCAGTCTGCCATCAATGAGACCATACAGGTCGAGCTGGTCGTGACCAATATCGGTACATCGCCGGCGTACGATGTCATCATCGAAGATCCCTATCCCACATCCATCTTCCAATCTGTCGCTGAAGTCACCACGCCAGCCGATTTCATTTTCAGCAGCAGCACCGCGGGCGGCTTCCATACCGTGACCTATTCAGGTGGGCCGATTGAGGTGGGTGGTTCCCGTACTTTCACCATCAGTGCCACGGTCGGCAGCGTATTTGACGCTGGTGACACGTATGAGAATACCGCCACAGTGACACAAGCGACCACGATTGACGGTCCCAACCAGTATGAACGCGATGAACCGGATGTTTCCGGTACAGATATTCTGACTGCCATTTCACCGGATTTGGTCCTCACCAAGGATGACGGGCAGGCAACCGCACAGCCGGGTGAGGTTCTGGTCTACACATTGACGATTCAAAACGTTGGCCTGCATGATGCGGCCGGTGTTACCGTTACCGACGTGGTGCCGGTAGGAACCACTTTTGACGCCGCAAACAGCACGCTTGGCTGGTCATGTGCGGACAGCGCTGCAGCAGGGACCGCATGCACATACACCATCGGTGCTCTTGCAAGCACTGCGCAGGTGCAGGTGTTATTCGCGGTGAAAGTCGATAATCCTGCCCTCAGTACAACAACCGAGATCGATAACGAAGCGTCAGTAACTGATGATGGCATATATGGTGTGGATCCCACCCCGGATAACAATAATGATGATGACGTTGACACATTAGCAGGGGATCCGATTATTGAAGTCTATAAAGTGGACGCGCTCTTGATCGATGGCGACAGCTCAGGCAATCCATCCACTGGAGATACGCTGCGCTATACTATCACCATCGAAAACACCGGCGACCAGGATACTGGTGATGTCCTTTTCAGTGACACGCCAGACGCAAACACATCCCTGGTTGTTGGCTCTGTCACCGCTTCACAGGGCACCGTTACCAGCGGTAATACGATCGGTGATACAGATATTACGGTTGAATTGGGCGGGGTTCCCGCGCCAACCGGATCGGCGCAGGTCACCTTTGATGTCACCATCAACGATCCTTTACCAGCCGATATAACTTACGTAGAGAACCAGGCCATCATTTCAGGTTCAAACTTTCCGGATGAACCATCTGATGATCCGGATTATCCAGAAGAAGATGACCCCACTATTACTTTGTTGGATGGCGCTTTGATTAAGATTATCAGCAACACAAACCAGGCGCACACAGTGGCGAATGACGTGGCTATCGGAGAAATTGTTGAATACAGTCTCACTTTGTATGTACCTCCCGGCCAAACACGTTTTGCCACCGTCACAGATACCCTGACCGAAGGTCTGGCATTTGTGGATTGTCTCTCGATCACACCCGATGCAGGTGTGACAACGGATGCCATCGGTGGTTTTTCCGCTGTTTGTTCCGGGGCTGCTGTCAGTGAATCACCATCGGGTAGTCTTGATGATGTTGATCAGGGCCGCCAGGTGGTCTTCGATCTTGGGAATCTATCCAATGCAACAGGGGCGGCTGTGCCGCTGGTCATCAATTACCAAACAGTGGTTTTAAACTCTGGCAATAATCAGGATGGCAGCCAGGTGCGCAATGCGGTCGTGTGGGATTATGAGGGTGGCTCCCTCAGCGCTGCCGCCACTCCGCTGGATATCGTCGAACCGAATATGAATATCGTCAAGAGTGCCAACCGCACTTCAGCGTCAAACGGAGACACGATCACGTTTACCTTGCGCGTCAGCCACACGGGTACGAGTACAGCGGACGCGTTCAACCTCGAAATGACAGATGCGCTGCCCGCGAACCTTGTTTATGTCCCGGGCTCATTCACCTACGTCTCCGGTACGCTTGCCACCGTCGATGACACAGACCCGCAGATATTACGGGCATCATGGGTGAACTTTCCTTTAGGTGGGGTGGAAACCGAACTCCAATTTCAGGCGCAGGTAACCGAACTCAGCGCGGGCGAGAGCACCAGCAACACCGCGCTGCTGGCTTGGACCAGCCTGCCGGGCGATATATCCACCCCGCAAAGTGCCCATAATGTCCTTTCAACGGAGCGGGCATACGACCCGCCTTCACTGATCGACATCTACGGGGATTCTGATGCACTCACCATCAGCCGTCCAGCTCCCGCGCCGGACCCAACGCCACAACCTACGCCGACCTTCCCGGCGTCAAAATAACCATAAAAACCGGTTTTGAACGAACCGCTCTTTAATGGTCAATGCATTTTTATTCAAAAATACTTGAAAAGTATGCATTTTTACGCTATGCTTAAAGCATAACGAATATGCTTTTCTGAGGTTTTAATCATTACAAACGTCAATTTTAAAAGATTGACGCGTCAGAATTTTATGTATAATAATTCTATAGGGAATAGGGAAGTATGAACATAGAACAATACATTGGCACCCTTTCATCACAACAATTCATTTTTTCATGGATTCGCCGAATCCATTCATTTTTGCACACCAGCACCTTGCGCGAAACGCAGGGTGTTTTATGTTCCGGGCATTTCGCACTTATCCCTTCATAATCATTTATAAAAATTCGATCAGAGGAGGTGGAACGGGAATTTATTAATATATCATGCACCAAAATCAAATTTATCAATCTTATTAATATAAAGGAGTAAGTCAAATGCCAGAAAAAAAGAAAAATTGGGCAGATGCCATGACCGGCTTTATGGAGAAATTGGCTCCCGTGTTCGATCAGCCGATCCTTGCCTCCATCCGTGATGGTTTTGTCGCCCTCATGCCGCTTATTATCGTCGGCGCCCTCGTATTGGTAGTCCTGCAATTCCCGCTTTGTTTCCGGGACGAAGCAGCCTGCTATTTCGAGAGTGTCCTCCCGGAGAACATTTCCGGATCATTGTGGAGTGTCTTCAGCGTCACCTTCGGGCTGCTGTCACTGTATGTTGTTCTCTCAGTGTCCTATTCATTAGCCCGCCGCCGCGGTTTAGATCCCCTCATGCCGGTATTCTTCGCGTTCATGTCCTACATCCTCATCGCCAGCCCCGGTCTTCCGGATGGCGAAGCAGGCACCTTCCTCGACATCTCCGGTATGTTTACGGCTATTGTTGTCTCGGTCATTTCCGTTGAAGTATTCAACTTCTTCATGAAACGCGAACTGGTCATCAAGATGCCCGATGGCGTTCCGCCAGCGATCACCGCTGCGTTCGCAGCCCTCGTTCCCGGTGCCGTCCTGGCATTCGGCTGGTGGCTGATCCGCTTCGTACTCGGCTTCGATCTCGCAGCAGGCCTCTTTAGGGTCCTTAGCGCGGTCGTCCCGGCAGCGTCCACCTATGTGGCAGCGGCCATCGCGGAAACATTCCACGCTTTCCTGTGGACAATGGGTATCCATGGTGACCTCACCATTGGTATCGCACTCCAGCCCGTCTGGCAGGCCAATATCGCCGCCAACGCGCAGGCAGTTGCCGATGGCATGGCCCCCA
>CAZDIS010000129.1:0-7505 GCA_964505585.1 uncultured Pelolinea sp.
ATTGCATCGGAGCGCTTTAAACACATTGCGGATGCCGGTGGAAACATTCAACGACCTTTATGGGCATCAACTTCAACAAAAAACCCAAATTATGCTGATGTACATTATGTTGATAACCTGATTCTCCCTAATACGGTTAATACGGTTCCACCTAAGACCTTGGAAGCGATGCTAGACTACGCAAAAGAGGAAGTTATCCAACGTGGTTCTTTCGAAGAGGCGTTTGAAAAGTCAAAAGCTGCTCTGGAAAACGCTGGGATAGACTTTAAAGCTGTGTATGAGGATCTTGAAATGGAGGGGGTTGATAAATTTGCTGAGTCGCAGAGGTCCCTGATTAAAACTATCAGTGAAGAAAAAGATGCGAATGAAAAACACTTGGGCTTTGATATAGATCTGGTCAAAGAAAAATTTAGCCGATGTGAAGCAGATCAATTTGCCGCGCGATTTTTTAAACCTGCCCCTGAATTATTCACGGAAATAGAAGAGGAGCAGAATGAGGTCTTAAACCGCATGGGGTGGGTCGATGCGCCTGAAAACAGCCAATCCATCATTCCAAAAGCCAAAAAACTGCTGCATGCTTTACTAAAAGAGAATTATTCTCATGCTGTTGTCCTCGGAATGGGCGGATCATCCCTGGCCCCAGAAGTATTTAGTAAGATATTTAACGTACATCAAGAAAATGTAAAAGGGCTTGTGCTTTCAATCCTTGATTCATCGGATCCAGATCAAATTAAGAATCAGCTTTCCTCAATACCTTTAGAAAAAACACTGTTCATTGCCAGCAGCAAATCAGGAACGACGGCTGAGATGAAATCTCTGGTCGCGCACATCAGCGCGCTTCTAGAAAAAGAAGGAAAGCATAAACCGGGAAATCATTTTGTCTGTGTGACCGATCCAGAGACACCGCTGGAAGCATACGCTAAAGAAAATAAATTTAGGGCGGTGTTTACCGCGGATCCCAGTATTGGCGGAAGATACTCTGCATTAATTTCCTTTGGGATCGTTCCTGCAGTACTTGCAGGAATTGATGCAGAGAAAATACTCATTGATGCAGATTTGATGCGTGAAAAATGCGGTCGAGATACGGATCTTCGAGAGAATCCCGCTTTCGTTTTAGCCGCAATTCTATCGACTTCCTATGAAAAAGGAATTGATAAACTAACTATTATTGCAGATGAACAGTTTATATCGTTTGGATCGTGGCTTGAACAACTGATTGCGGAAAGCAGCGGGAAGAACGGAGAAGGGTTGGTCCCTGTCGATAATGAGCCATCAACCGCGGTGGGCAATTATTCAAAGGACCGGATTTTTTATTATATACGAGTTGATGGAGCGTTTGATGCGAAAGTAGATTCTCTGAAAGATGCTGGTTTTTCGGTCATCGTATCTGAATTAGAAAATACCTATGATATCGGCGGAGAAATGTATAAATGGGAAATCGCCATCGCGGCTTTCTGCAGCTTGATTGGTGTTAATCCGTTTAATCAACCCAATGTACAAGCCAGTAAAACACTGGCAAATGAAATGATCGTAAAGTATAAAAATGCGGAAGCAATAGATTCACCAGACCCAATTTTTGAAAATGACATCATGAAGGTGTATGAAAATAATCTAAATGATGGAAAACCTGGAAAAAATGGAAAGATTATTTCCCAATATATCGCACCTCGCTCTGGTGATTATCTTTCGATCAACGCGTTCCTTCCGCGATTGCAGGCGAATGAAAACTTACTGAATTCACTGCGAAAACAACTACTTGATAGGTTTTCGATTCCTGTGACGCTGGGGTATGGCCCGCGTTTTCTGCATTCAACGGGCCAGCTCCACAAGGGAGGAAAGAATAATGGGATTTACATTGTTCTCACGCAGGTGCCTGAAACTGATTTTGCAATTCCGGGTGAAGGGATCAATTTCAGCACCTTAGAGCAGGCGCAAGCGCTGGGAGATATTCAGGCGCTTGAAGCCCATGGCCGCAGAGTATTGCATGTTCATTTCAAGCAGCCCATTTCTAAAAAGAGTTTGTCGCTGTTGATATAGGGGACAATCCGATCAATCTTTGATATTATCAATAGCGAGTTCTAAAGCTCCGATAATGCCTGAATCATCTCTAAGGATGGGCGGGGTTATCAGGGCGTGGATTTGTTCTTCAAGCAATTCGCTTTTTATATATTTATTTAATAATTGTTTTGTCCTGGTATGAATTTTTGGGAAGAGATGCTTTTGGTGCATAACACCACCACCCAGGATGATCATCTGCGGAGATGTTGTACACACCAGGTTTGCCATAGCATAACTGATATATTCCGCTTCCAGGTCCCAGGCGACATGATCCTTCGCAAGTGTGGAAGGATCAGTACGCCATCTTTTTTCAAGCGCTGGTCCGCTGGCTAAGCCCTCAAAACAATCCTGATGATATGGACAACACCCGGGGAAGGGGTCTTTCCGGCTATCATGTGGAATTCTGATGTGTCCAAACTCAGAATGGATCAAGCCATGCAGAATTTTTCCATTGATGATGAAACTTCCTCCAATTCCCGTTCCAATCGTTATGTAAGCCATACTTTCTATTTTCCTGTCCACGAGACTGTTGAATTCGCCATACGCCGAAGCGTTCACGTCTGTATCAATGAAAACGTGGGTTTGCATCTTTGATTGAATTTCACCGCGCAGGTCTGTGAATGGCCACGCGTATTTCGGTGTGGAGGTAATATATCCAAACGTTGGGGATTCGGTATTCAAATCCAGCGGTCCAAAACTGCCTATCCCTATTCCAGAAAGGGAGATGTTATTTTCTGTGGAAATATTCTTAAAAAATCGAGAAATATCTTGAATAGTCTGCTTCGGAGATGATGTAGGAAAAATGCGCCTACCGATTATGTTATCCCGGTTTTGTGCAACCATCACAAATGTTTTTGTTCCACCCAATTCAACCGCTCCGAAATATTTTTCTGGCATGATGCAATTTCCTTTTTGAAATTATAATTTCGTATCTACTGTCATTATTTTACGTTTAAATATTTAAAAATACAAAGGATGAATTAATGGATCTATTTGAAAAATGTTACCAATACACTCAGGCAAAGGACGCGATAGCGCAAGGGATCTATCCGTATTTTATCCCGCTTGATGAAAATGAAGGGACCGAGGTTGAATTTAAAGGCCACCGTATCATCATGTGCGGGTCCAATAATTATCTTGGGCTGACAACCCATCCTAAGGTGCGTGAAGCGGCGATTGAAGCGATACATCGGTATGGCACATCGTGTACGGGTTCACGCTTCTTGAATGGCACACTCGCTTTGCATGAGAAATTGGAAGCTGAGCTAGCGGATTACGTTCAAAAAGACGATGCGCTCGTTTTTTCAACCGGAATGCAAGTGAACCTGGGAACAATCAGTGCTTTAATTGGGCGCAGCGATGTAGTTATCCTTGATAAAGAAGATCACGCGAGCATAGTTGATGGTGCCCGTTTGGGATATGGAAAAATTGAACGATTCAGGCATAACGATATCGCGCATTTGGAACGTGTGTTGAGATCCATCCCAGATAATGTTGGAAAATTGATTGTCATCGACGGTGTTTTTAGTATGGGTGGGGATTTGGCTGATTTACCGCGAATCCTTCCGCTTGCTAAGCAATTCGGCGCGCGTGTGATGGTTGATGACGCGCATGGCATGGGTGTCACTGGTGGCGGCCGCGGAACCGCTGCTGAATTCGGATTAACAAATGATGTGGATTTGATCATGTCTACCTTCAGCAAGTCTTTTGCTTCGCTGGGCGGTTTTATTGCTGGTAATGAGGATGTCATCCACTACATAAAGCATACTGCACGCTCACTGATCTTCTCAGCCAGTATTCCAGCTTCTAATGCGGCCGCCGCCTTGGCAGCACTCGAGGTCATTCGTAATGAACCTGAACGAGTCAAGAGAGTTAATGACATCGCCGAGAGGATGCGAAGGGAATTAGGGTCAATGGGGTTTAATGTTGGCAATTCGGTAACACCAATCGTCCCCGTTATCATTGGTGATGACATGAAAACCTTTGAAACCTGGAAACAATTGTTCGATAATGGTGTGTTTGTAAACCCAGTCATATCTCCAGCTGTGCCGCCCGGCATGCAGCTTCTTCGTACGAGTTATATGGCAACGCAAACCGATAAACAGATAGATCAGGTGTTGGATGTTTTTAATAAAGTAGGGAAAGAGATCGGGTTAATTTAGAAGAGTCCCCAATTTAATGAGGTGTCGTCTTCCATCATCGATTGATTCCACACTTCACGGCCGTAAGAGATTTCAGCGGGCAAGTCCATCACGGTCTCTGCTTTTTTCCGGGCAGATTCCATTAACATTGGCGCGTAGGGACAATAGGGGGTCGTTAAAATCATATCGATTTTTATTTTTTCATCGATAATGGTGACATTTCTGATAAGCCCTAATTGCACCAGATCCATACCGATCTCGGGATCGCGAACTTGCCGAAAAGCATTTCGAAATGCTTCTACTTTACCTGGATGTGTTTGGTCAATATCCCAGTTTGGATACTTCAATTCTTGTTCTTCAGTCATATTATTTTTTCTCAATTTGAATCTTGAATGAACAATGGTTTTCTCCGTGTTTAATTTGTGAGATTTCATTGACGGGAATTGCGAGGACACTCGCAATTAAAGTCCGGTCAAAAATACAAACCTCCGGATGGTCTTTGCCTAATTTATAGAAAGGGCAGGCGACTTCCAGGATCTCAAATCCGGTATCTGTTTCTGAGATTTTCAGATCATATCCTTCATCAGCCATTATTTCCTTGAGGAGTTGCATGCGGTCCTGCATCCCCATTTCTGATAACTTTTCTTTGTAATCGGATGTAACATCCAACGCCATATTTTTAAAAATTTTGTCGACTTCAGTTTTCTTGTATGCTTTTTTAAGTTGTTTTAATAAGTGTTGGGATAGCTGGAAATAACGTTTTGGAAATTGTTCCTGGCCGCTTTCGGTGAGGAAATAAACTAATCTGGGCCGGCCGACTCCATGCCGTTCTTCTTCAGCCGATATCAATCCGCTCGCCTGTAAATTTGTCAGGTGGTGGCGAACTGAGATGGCATTAATGCCAACCCGATCGGCAATCTCAACAACAGTTGCGCGCGGGTGAGCGATAAGCGATTGTAATACTTTTTCGCGGGTGCTTTTCATAGTTTTATTATTTTTTCAGGAGTATAACATAATCGCTAAATTTGTCAATAAACATGATAAATATAATAAATATTGACTAAAAAATACCCGCATGGTATACTCTTTTTTCTTGGAAAAAGTGTAAAAGTATCAAAAATTGGAGATAAGTAAAATACATGGCCAGCCTAAAAATTAGAAATTTGGCTGTTTCAGCTGAAGACCAGAAGATCCTCAAAGGATTAGATCTAGAAATACCGCAGGGGGAAGTTCATGCGATTATGGGTCCAAATGGGACAGGAAAATCGACATTAGCCTATGCAGTGATGGGCCACCCGCGCTATACCATTGAGGGGGGCAGTATAATGCTCAACGGCACCGAATTATTGGACCTTTCTCCTGAAGAAAGATCACATGCCGGAGTGTTTTTAGCTTTTCAATATCCAGTGGCAATCCCAGGCGTAACTGTTGCAAATTTTCTACGCACAGCGCTGAATGCGCAACGGAAAAGCATTGACCCTGAGTACAAAGGCGTTCCGATCTTGGAATTCCGCAAACTGCTCACTGAAAAAATGGATCTATTAAAAATGGAACATTCTATGGCAGGCAGATACCTCAATGATGGATTCTCGGGCGGAGAAAAAAAACGCTTGGAGATCCTTCAGATGGCCATGCTTGAGCCAAAGATCGCCATCCTCGATGAAACGGATTCAGGGCTTGATATTGACGCGTTGCGCATTGTCTCGGAAGGTATTAATACTTTGAAAAATGACGATCTTGGAATTTTAATCATCACCCATTACCAACGGATTCTAAATTACCTTACTCCGGATGTGGTCCATATCATGGTTGATGGGCGCGTGATCAAGACTGGCGGTCCTGAATTGGCTGAAAAATTAGAAGATCAGGGATATGAATGGGTCAAGAAATCCATTGCGTAAACTGACGGAAAAATTATTAACCCAAATTAATGACAAAAGATAATATTAAAGATCTATTTTCAGGAATTCACGAGGAAACAGCCGGATTCAAGGATCCTGTCAATCTGATATTTAAAACTGAAAAAGGATTGAACGAGCGTGTGGTACAGCAGATTTCGGAATGGAAAAATGAACCTGCCTGGATGCTCGAATTTCGGTTAAAAAGTTTGGTCCAATTTAATAAACACCATTATCCTGCCTGGGGACCGGATCTCTCAAATCTTGATTTGGATGATCTCTATTATTACGCACGCCCGTCTAAAGGCATGGAAAGAAAATGGGATGATGTCCCTGACGATATTAAAAATACCTTCGATCGGCTGGGTGTTCCGGAAGCGGAGCGTAAATTTCTTGCGGGTGTTGGCGCACAATATGAATCTGAAATGGTTTACCATAGCATTCAAGAACAGCTGGCAGAGCAAGGCGTCATTTTCTTGAGTATTGAGGATGGGCTTCGGCAATATCCTGAAGTTTTCAAAGAACATTTTGGTAAAGCAGTACCTATCACTGATAACAAATTTGCCGCGCTGAACTCAGCCGTTTGGTCGGGCGGGTCATTTGTTTACATTCCCAAGGGTGTGAAGGTTGATCTACCGCTTCAAGCGTACTTCCGGTTAAATATGGCAAGTATCGGCCAATTCGAGCGCAGCATTATCATCGCGGATGAAGGATCGCAGGTGCATTATGTTGAAGGATGCACCGCGCCTACTTATTCAAGGGACTCTTTCCATTCAGGCGTGATTGAGATCTTTGTAAAAAAAGACGCGCGGGTACGTTATACGACCATCCAAAACTGGTCAACCAACGTTTACAATCTTGTGACGCAGCGTGCGATGGTCTATGCCGGCGGTACCATGGAATGGGTTGATTCTAACCTGGGGTCCAAAACGACAATGAAATATCCTTCCTGTTATTTATTGGAACCTGGCGCGCATGGGGAAATACTGTCCATGGCTTTCGCGGGACGCGGGCAGAATCAGGATGCAGGCGGAAAGATGCTGCATCTTGCGCCAAACACCTCGAGCAAGATCACTTCAAAATCTATCAGCAAGGATGGAGGGCGTTCGTCCTTCCGTGGTCTGGTGTACGTAAGCGCCAAAGCCAATAATTCAAAAGTGAATGTTGTTTGTGACGCACTCATTCTCGATCCGCAATCGCGATCAGATACCTATCCGACGATCAAGAATTCGGCGGAAAATGTATCAATCGGGCATGAGGCTTCTGTTTCAAAAGTTAGTGAAGACCAATTGTTTTATTTGAAAAGCAGGGGATTATCTGACGAAGAAGCGACAACAATGGTCGTTTCCGGGTTTATTGAACCCCTGGTCAAGGAACTTCCGATGGAATACGCGGTCGAAATGAACCG
>CAZDIS010000130.1:0-7497 GCA_964505585.1 uncultured Pelolinea sp.
TATTTTTATCGCTCCTGTTGACCGTAATCGCCTTTGAAGGGGGACTTTCCTGAATGGTAATAAACAATATTCTGATTGCAGCTACGTTTATCGCGCTTATTATGATACTTGCTGGTAATAATTGGCGTTTGTGCGTTGCCGGACTTGCTATCCTATACCTCGTTTCTTTTGTGATCATTTTGCAAATTTGGCCTGTTGCGCTGGCGTCGGTAAAATTGCTCGCGGGATGGATGGGGATCATCCTGATAAGCGCTTCACAAATAACAAAATCTACTACCGTTTACTCAAAAACAACATTTTCACTGGCAATCTTTCGGCTACTAATCGCTTCATTAGTCTGGATCGTAATAACCGCAACCGCGGGATCATTTAATGAATGGATTCCAATTCCTTACACGAATTTATATGTTGGATTAATAATTTTTGCAGGCGGGTTAATTTATGCAAGCATAAATAAAGAGATTTTTGATATTATCATTGGTCTTCTGATGATTCTGGCTGGGTTTGATGTGGTTTATTCTTCTCTGGAAGGTTCTGCGCTGGTAACTGGCATTTTTGCGGTTATTATCATAATGGTTTCACTTCTAAATTCATATTTTAGAATCCCATTTAATGAGGTAATCCAGTGAGTGCTCCGCTATTTTGGATTGCGGGCCCATCTCTCGCAGCTTTAGCGCTTTATTTTGGTAAAGAATCCCGATTTAAGCACATTTTATTTTTAGGAATAAATCTTTTTTTCTTGTTGCTGACCTACGTTATCGTCATCGACCCTATCGGTGATACGGCTTTTTATCAGATTCCATTACAATCAGGTTTTAATGTGCTTGGAAGACGTTTTATTTTGGCTGAATCAGATATCTTTCTGGTCCAGTTAATTCACCTCTTTAATATCATTTGGGGAATTTTTGGCAATTTCTATCAACGTGAGAACCGTCTTATCCCGCTCGGCATGTTGTTTACATCAATGCTATTGGGCGCTTATACCGTTACCCCTTTCTTATACGCATCGTTGATCATTGAAATAGCCGTCATTTTAAGCGTACCGTTATTGACAAAGAAAAATACTACAACCCTGGATGGGGTTGCACGCTATCTGATTTACCAGAGTCTCGCTATTCCGTTTATTCTCCTTGCCGGATGGTTTCTGGCCGGAGGAGAAATAACTCCGGTTAACCCTGAACAATTGGTTCAGGCGACACTGTTATTAGGTATAGGGTTTATTTTGTGGATTGGAGTGTTTCCGTTCCATACCTGGATACCGCTCATGTATCGGGATCTTAATCCTTTTAACCTTGGGTATGTATTGCAGTTGCTGATTTTAATACTCTTTCTTATTATTCTTAAATTCATCGATGGATTTACATGGTTGCGACAATACGAATTATTTTATGATGCATTTTTATTGCTTGGCGTGATCATGGCTGGACTCGGTGCTTTAGGTGTGGCCTTTCAAAAATATATACAGGAGTTGGCTGGCTATATATTTATCCATATGATCGGGATGATGTTGATAGCAATCGGTTTATTTGCAAATACCAATATTATTCCGTTTTCATCGATTTTTGCGATTTTCATTATTTATATTACGACTATCCATATCATGGTTGCGCATATGCGAAGTGAAGGTCAGGATATTCCAATTGAGTCAACTGGAAAAGAAAATGAAAATTTCATTGCGTTGATCGGATTTGCATTTTCATTATTATCTATAACAGGGATGCCCCTTACGTTGGGATTCCCCGCGATGCAATGGATAAATCAAGAATTGGCAGCGACAAATAAACTATATTTATGGATAATGATGCTTGGGAAAATCCTGATTGTATTTACTGCCATCAGGATGGTGAAAACGATTTATACTAATCTGGTCGATATTAAGGAAATCTTTCCTCAAAAAACGAATGATTGGCTGCTATTAGGGTTTATCGCTCTAGTCATCATTGCTGGCTTTTTCCCAAATTTTGTTTTTGCAAAATTCGATCAACTGATTTCAGGGTTTGAAAATCTAATACAATAATTATTAATAGATTACCTATTTTCCTTAGAAAAGAGAAATGAAATGGAACTTGAAGATATTGTTTCACGGTTAGACATGATTGAAGAGAGGCTCTCATCGCTTAGCACCTCATTTCTTTCTATAAAATCAGAAATGAACGAGGTTGACCAACGAACAAATAATTTCCTGGTCATGGTACGAGACCAAAATAAAGAGATTTCACGCCTCAACTCCACAATCATGAATATGGGAAAGTTTGACGGCGCTATCAATCAGGTTCGGGCAGATTTCAACCGAAAGCTTGAAGAGGTTGAATCACAACGAAAACAACAAGAACAAATTAGGGCGAATATGACTGCCAACGATTTGAAAAATGTCCAGTCTCAATTTGATCTACTAAAGAAAGAGATTAAGAATGACTATGAGCAACGATTAGCTGTATTTATCGGAGAAAACACGCGACTTGTAAAACGTTTTGAAGAAATTCAAGAGAGAAATAGAGAAAATATTGTTTCATCGGAAGAATTAAAGTCATCAATCGGTACCATCCAACAAGATGTGCGCAGAGCGACAAAACATATCGAAACGCTAAAAGCTGACCAGGCTGTTTTCCGCGATTTACAAAATGATATGCGTTCTAAATTTGAATCAATAACTGATACGCTGCGGACAAATGAAACAAGACTTAATGAGCTAGTATCAACAGAATCCGAACGCAGACAAAATCAGATCGATTTTATGCAGCAGCAATCTGTCCTTATGGGAGACCGGGAACGAACCTGGTCTGAGTGGAGCCAGCAGTTTGAACAGGTGGTGAAACAAGTGCAAACGTTACTCCCCGATCTCCAAAAACAACAGTTTTCTCTCAAGGCGACAAAAGCAGAACTGGAGAATGTGACAAAGCAATTTGAGCGTCGGATTAAAGAGATCACAGAAATGTACCGGCTGATGGATGAGCGATTCAAGAAAGAATGGTCTACTTTCAAGGCTGATGCAGAAAAAAGATGGTCTAATATTTCTCTAGTATTAGAAGATAAACAAGGAGGATATTCAGAAAAACTGAAAGCATTACAAGAGCGTATCGTACTTGTCGAAGATAATAATCATGAGATGCAGGAGGTCCTTTTGCTGATGAGTTCAGAAATTCAAAAGGGGATGCAAAGTATTATGAAAATGGTTAATGGTTGGATGGAAGCATTCAGTCACATTAAGACATCTTCATAAATCGGCAAAATATTTATGTACGTAATAGGTACCGCTGGCCACGTTGATCATGGAAAATCGACCTTGATCAAAGCGTTGACAGGCATCAATCCTGATCGCCTCGCAGAAGAGCAAGAACGGCAAATGACAATCGACCTCGGATTTGCCTGGCACACACTTCCATCAGGTGAGGAAATTGGCATCGTTGATGTACCCGGTCACCGCGATTTTATTGACAATATGCTGGCTGGTGTAGGGGGTATTGATCTCGTTCTTTTCGTTGTCGCAGCTGATGAGGGCATTATGCCGCAATCCCGCGAGCATCTAAATATTGTTAAGCTTCTAGGCATTAAACATGGCCTAATTGTGCTGACAAAAACTGATCTGGTACCTGACTTAGACTGGCTTTCCCTGGTTGAGGCCGATGTCCGCGACCTCGTTAAAGGGTCTTTTTTAGAAAGCGCACCAATGATAAAAACCTCTGTGGTAAAAGGCGAGGGGTTAGAAGAACTTTCTCAGGCGCTTGATGAAATATTGCCGAAAATTAATAAAAATCCTTCAATATCTTCTCCCAGACTACCCATAGACCGCGTATTTTCTTTACGAGGATTTGGAACAATTGTCACTGGCACATTAACAGGGGGCAGTTTTTCAATTGGAGACGAGATTGTGATTTTACCTTCAAATATTGAGACCAGAATCAGAGGGATACAAACTCACAAGAAAAAACAAACAGTAGCACAGCCTGGAAATCGCACCGCGATTAATTTAATCGGTGTTGAGGTAAAAGAAATACAAAGAGGCGAAATGATTTGCAAACCAGGTGCTTTTTCTCCAACAAATATTCTAGATATCGAGATTAAAGTACTTCAAGATTTTTCTGACGCGTTGCGCCATGATGATGAGGTGAAAGTTTTCCTTGGCACAGATCAAAAAATGGCGCGCGTAAGGGTTTTAGGCCAAGACGAGATTGATCCAGGTCATACTGGGTATGTACAATTGATGATTGCCGGTTCCGTTGTCGCTGTTGAAGGTGACCGCATGATCCTGCGCCGGCCTTCTCCACCCGCAACTATCGGCGGGGGCAGCGTTGTGAACGCCTCACCCAAGCAACGTTATAAAAGATTTTCTCAGGAGATTTTAGACCGCCTGGCAATCCATGCCAGCGGCTCTATTGCAGAGAGGGTATATATAGCTGTTTCAGATATGCAGTTTGCTGAATTCTCTCGTATAAAAGATAAAATGATAATTTCTGATTCGGATTTGTGCAAAGTATTGGATGAATTAATTGAGAAAAAACAAATCATTGTTTTTACAGATAATTTGGATGATAGCAAGCGCTGGTACATAGCTACAGATGAATGGGAGCGAATTAAGGAAAAGGTTTTAATCACCTTGAAACAGTTTCACCGTGAAAATAAGCTCTTAGCTGGCGCCAACCAAGCATTTTTGAATAATATTTTAGGAGTTGAAAAGCGATTTAGACAGGTGGTTCTTCCAGCGTTGATTAGAGCAGGGTTGTTAATTGAGGAAAATAAATTATTCAGGCTGCCAGGTTTTTCCATATCACTATCAAAAGAACAAGATAGTGCAATAAACGAATTAGTCGAGCGATTTAATAATGCAGGTTACCAGCCACCTTCTGCTAAAGAAGTAATTGAAATAATTGGAGAAGATTTGTTTCAATACTTAATCGACTCAAAAAGAATGGTAGCGCTTTCTGATTCTGTTATTTTCCTCCCTAGCCAAATTCAGGAAATAACAAAGAAGACAATTGATCTACTTACTGAGAGAACGCAGTTTACAGTTGCTGACTTTCGTGATTACTTGGACACATCACGGAAATATGCGGTTGCACTGTTAGAGTTTATGGATAGGAAAAAGGTTACCCAACGTAAAGGCGATATTAGAGTTAAATATGCAGGTTGACACTCCGACCATGACATTGTATAATTCCTATCGCTTGCCCCGGCGGTAGGTTTGCTGGGGTAAAATTATGTTTATCCAACTTCCCCATTGACGGGCGTTGAAAACGCGTGAAAAATGGTGAAGTGAAGATTGGAGAGTATATGTACGCAATAATTGAAAATGGTGGAAAACAATATAAAGCTATTGAAGGCGAATATATTGAAATTGACCTTCTACCAGTAGAAGTCGGTAAGAAAAAATCCTTTGATAATGTCCTTCTACTTTCAGCTGATGAAAAGGTAGAAGTGGGTACGCCTTATTTAAAGGGTGTGTCAGTCGACGCGACGGTTATTTCTCACTTTAAGGGTCCCAAGATTACTGTTTTTAAGTATCGCCCAAAACAACGCTATCGCGTAAAGACGGGACACCGCCAACGCTACTCCCGGGTGCTCGTCGATTCAATCGCGTTCCCCGGTAAGTCTAAGGCGTCAACTGAAAAGAAAGAAATCGAAAAGACGGAAACATCAAAGACAAAGAAGTCGACAACAACGAAAGCACCAACTAAGAAAAAAACCACCGCGAAAAAGAAGACTGCGGCAGATAAAAAATAGTACATTAGAAATTGGAGTAAAAAATGGCACATAAAAAAGGTGGCGGTTCATCACGAAATGGTCGTGATAGTCAATCGAAACGCTTAGGTGTTAAAAAATACGCTGGTGAGCAGGTTCTGAGCGGTAATATCATCGTGCGCCAGCGCGGAACGAAGATTCGGCCAGGGAATAATGTCGGTTTAGGTAAAGACCATACGATTTTTGCGGTTGCAGAGGGTGTTATAGAGTTTACACGCCTTCCAAATGGCCAGAAGAAAGTCAGCGTAATAACAGATTAGATAGCGTGTGAAGTATTTTTTGAAAGGTAGTTATTGATGAAAAAAGAAATCCATCCAAAATATTTTCCTGAAGCAAAAGTAACCTGTTCATGTGGAAATTCATGGACTACTGGTTCAACCCAGGAAGAGATCCGCACCGAAGTATGTTCTGCCTGTCATCCTTTCTTTACCGGGGAGCAGCAGCGTTTGATCGACATGGAGGGGCAGGTTGATCGATTCTATAAGAAACTCCAGGCAAGGCAGGAGTATGTTGAGAATAAGAAACAGAAGGAATCTGAAAAAGTTTCCCCTGACCGCTCCATTGAAGAGCTTGAATTAGGTACGCGATATGAAAACGCTTTAAGTGAGGTAGGCATAGAAAATGTCGGCCAACTCCTGGAAAAAATGGAGGGCGGCGAATCAGCGATCCTCGATATCTCTGGTATCGGCAGAAAAACACTGATTGATATGAAGAAAGGCCTTCGTAAGTTGGGCTATGAATTGCCTGAGGCAGTTGAGGAGATTTCAGTTTAAGTTGGATCTGCATACAAAGAAAGAAGGCATTGATTGCCTTCTTTTTATTTAAAAACTTGTATGGTGTAAAATCAAAAATATAAAACTCAGGGAGAAGATATGGAGAATAAACGGGGATCGATCGAAATCATTTGCGGATCTATGTTCAGCGGGAAGACTGAAGAAATGATCCGCCGTCTTCGCAGGGCACGCATTGCTAAGCAACATATACAGGTTTTCAAACCAGTGATTGATACACGCTATAACAACGAAAAGGTTACTTCACACGCTGGAATGGATTTTGAAGCTATCCCAGTCAATAACTCCCGGGAAATCATAAAAAATCTAAAACCGATTACGACTGTTGTTGGGATAGATGAAGCTCAATTCCTGGATGACGGAATCGTCGACTTGATTGATCAACTAGCAGATTCTGGGAAAAGAGTAATTGTTACCGGTTTAGATATGGATTTTCGAGGCGAACCATTTGGATGTATTCCAATTTTGATGTCCAAAGCTGAGAAAGTTGACAAATTGCACGCGATTTGTATGGTTTGTGGTGGACCTGCCACACGCACACAGCGCCTGGTGAATGGTAAACCAGCCCATTTTGATGACCCGATTGTAATTGTGGGAGCTGCGGAAATGTATGAAGCGCGTTGCCGGGCACATCATCAGGTGCCGAAAGGATAATAGAAAATGCAGAGTTACAAGAAATATTTAAAAGAAATTCTAATCGATGAAAAAAGGCTGGAAAAACGCATACGTGAATTGGGTGATGAGATAAGTGAGGATTATAAAACCAGCACTGATTTGTTGCTAATTTGTATTCTTCGTGGTGCGTTTATTTTCCTTTCCGATCTTTCAAGAAAAATTTCTGTACCGCATGCGATGGATTTCATGGCGATCTCGTCCTACGGCTCTGGAAATCGGACCTCTTCTGGTGCCGTACGCATCACAGTGGACCTGACTGAAAATATTTATGGTAAAGATGTTTTGATCGTTGAGG
>CAZDIS010000131.1:0-7454 GCA_964505585.1 uncultured Pelolinea sp.
GAGACAGCACTGCGGCGTTAGCAGTCGTCAATGGCGCATTTTCTGTCGGCATGTTCTTGTCTCCCTTCTTTTACGCGCTCCTGCCTCAGATTTTCAATCCCCCCAATCACATCATTTTCAATTTTCAGGTCGCGGGTGCTTTTTTTGGTGTAATTGGCCTTCTAGCAATCCCCGCTATACTTTTCAGTAAACAAAGCAAGATGGTAACTCAATATTAAGGATACAATCCGCTCATGGATTTAAGAAAACCTGCTATCTTATCCATTTCTCTCTTGACGATCGTGACCAATGCGGCGATGGCGCCCATACTCGGACTGATCAGCCAATCATTTCCTGGAGCCGGACCTACAATGATAAAACAGGTCATGACAATTCCCTCATTGATGATCATCATCTTCAGCATCATCTCCGGGCAGCTTGTGCGGCTTCTCCCAAAGAAAATTGTGCTCGCGATTGGTTTAAGCATTTATCTTGCTGGCGCATTTTTCGCCGCTCGGTCTGAAACTATAGGTCTGTTGATTCTGTATCGTGCGGTGATGGGCGCCGGGGCTGGATTATTTATCCCATTGGCATCATCATTGATTACCGATTTTTATTCTGGCATAGAAAGAGCAAAGATGGTGGGTTATTCATCCTTCGCATCCTACTTCGGCGCGGCCATTGGACCTTTGCTTGCCGGCTGGATTACTGGAGAAAATTGGCAGAACGCCTTCTCCATTTATCTGACTGCCATTTTCGTTTTGATCATCACAATGCTTTTTATTCCCAATAGACCTGTCAAGAGAGGGGATTTAAGAGGAAGCCAAAAACTGAAATTGCGTGGGCCGGTTTTGCTGATGGCACTTTTGGCATGTTTTATTTATATCGTGTATTACCTGGTACCTACGGATGTTTCTTTTCTCGTTCGGAAACTGGAAATTGCCAACCCGTCATATGCCGCGTTGTTGCTGGCAATGGAAGTCAGTTCGGCTGCTGGAGCCGGGATTCTCTTTTCGCATTTTACACATAAGTTGAACATCCGCGCTTTTCCACTCGGGTTTTGTTCAATGGCAGCCGGGTTTACTATCCTGTTTTTTGGGAACACTTTCCCTTGGTTGATCCTTGGGATGGTCTTTTGCGGTTTTGGCATGGGTACTCTTCGCCCATTGGTTATTCTTCGGACATCGCAGGTCACCAAACCAGGTTCAATGACATCAGCTTTTGCCCTGGTGAACAGCGGGTTCTCATTAGGCCAATTCATTTCACCGTTTTTCTACTTTGGCCTTTATCAGCTTATAAAAAACTAT
The DNA here is from genome assembly GCA_964505585.1 of uncultured Pelolinea sp. Classification (GTDB taxonomy): domain Bacteria; phylum Chloroflexota; class Anaerolineae; order Anaerolineales; family Anaerolineaceae; genus Pelolinea. Next base: position 1,287 of record CAZDIS010000131.1, read on the forward strand.
ACAATTTCTGCAAACTACTTATCAGGGGCTTTTATATTACTCGCCGCGGTAATAATCTCAGCGATCTTGGTATTTCTAAAAAAATTACCGGAAAGCCAGCACGCTTCCTAAGCCCTTAATGCTATAATTTTCCAGTTAGCCATTTTTCGCTGTTTCAACATCAATCTATGAAAGAACAAACAGGCAAACTCGATTATTTGGTCATTGGCCACGTCACCCAGGATATCATTGGGGATGGCAAAGTACTTGGCGGAACTGCTGCTTATTCCAGTTTGTGTGCGCGGAACTTGGGTTTGAGAACCGGAATTCTCACTGCATCCAAATCACAATTCTTCGAAAAAGATCTGGATAATATCATTGTATTTTTAAAAGATTCACCGGCAACAACTACTTTCGAGAACAAAGAGACCGATCAGGGCCGAAAACAGATCTTACACCAGGTCGCCGCAAAAATATCGATAAATGATGTTCCCGACGCGATCAACGCACCAAAGATCGTCCACATCGGTCCCGTCGCGGATGAGGTCGATCGCAGTCTCATTGATGCTTTTCCGGGCGCGTTCCTCGCCCTTACCCCACAAGGGTGGATGCGTAAAAGGGACGAAAACAATATCATCCAATATAAACCCTGGGAAGATGCAAAAGTTTATTTAAATAATGCGGACGCAGTCGTCCTCAGTATCGAAGATGTCAATGGAGATCAAAAAATTATTGACCAATTTGCAAGCGAAACAAAAGTCCTCGCGCTCACTGAAGGATATCGCGGAGCGATTGTGTACTGGAACGGAGATATGCGCCATTTTTCCGCGCCAAGAGTATCCGTGGTGGATGCTACTGGTGCCGGGGATATTTTTTCTACCGTGTTTTTTTCCGCCTATTACCGGAACAGGAACCCCTGGGAATCCGCCAGACAAGCGGTAGCTGTCGCTACAGATTCCGTAAAAAGAGTTGGCATAAAAGGTGTACCTACAACTAAGCAGGTACAATCCCTGCAGATTGAAATACTACAAGGAAATTGAACTGATGGCGAAAATATATACAATGGTCAACCAAAAAGGGGGCGTTGGAAAAACAACGTCTGCAATCAATATTGGCGCATACTTGGGTTATTTTGGTCAGAAAGTCCTTATTGTTGATCTGGACCCACAGGCAAATGCTACATCAAGTCTTGGTATCGACAAAAACTCAGTAAAAAATGGAACCTATGAAGTTGTGATCGGCTCAACACCTGTTGCACCCGCGATACTGCATAATCCGCGCTTAAAATTATCGATTCTGCCCTCCTCTCCCGCGCTTGCAGGCGCTGAGATCGAACTCTTAGATCTAAACAAACGTGAATTCCGCTTGAAGAAAGCGTTAGAACCCATTCAGGGTCATTATGATTACATACTCGTGGATTGCCCGCCCTCATTAAGCGTTATTACTATCAATGGATTGATGGCCGCGAAAGACGGAGTGCTTATTCCTGTGCAGTGTGAATACCTCGCTTTGGAAGGGGTCGGTCAATTAACAGAAACACTGAAACGTATTCAACGATCATTATTCCCTGATCTAAGGGTGAAAGGTGTGATCATGACCATGTATGATGGTCGCACGCGGCTTGCTGCGGATGTCGTCAGTGAGATCACAAAACACTTCCCCAGCCAGGTATTTCAAACTATTATCCCGCGCAGCATACGCCTGGCCGAAGCGCCGTCTTATGGCCTGCCTATTGCGATCTACGCGCCCAGCTCTTCGGCGGCGCAAGCGTACAAAGACCTGGCAAGAGAAATACTTGAAAAAGATGGTATACATATTCCAGATATTGATTTAGAGGTGAAATAGGATGGCAAAACGAGGACTGGGTAAGGGTTTAGACGCGCTGATACCGGGCGGAGACCTTCAAGCTGATTCAACCCAGGGAGCCCAGCAAATTGCTATCGAATTGATCTCTCCAAATCCCTCGCAGCCGCGAAATAATTTTAACGAAGAAGGATTAGCAGACCTTGCTAAATCAATTCAAGAACACGGCATTCTACAGCCCCTTATCCTTACAAGGGATTCATCAGGCAATAGTTTTTCATTGATCGCTGGCGAGCGGCGCCTAAGGGCAGCGGAAATCGCCGGTCTTGAATTTGTCCCCGCCATTGTGCGTGACGCGTCTGAATTGGAGAGGCTTGAACTTGCCTTGATCGAAAACATACAAAGAGAAAACCTATCTCCGGTTGAAGCTGCGCTGGCATACCAAAAACTCAGTGATGAATTTGGATTATCGCACAAAAACATTGCTGCCAGCGTAGGCAAGAGCAGGACATCCATAACCAATACAATGCGCCTTCTAAATTTGCCTGAGCGCGTGCTTGAAGCCATTCAAGACGAAAGAATCTCCGAAGGACATGCGCGCGCAATGCTAACTTTGGAAACTAAAAAATCCCAATTAGCGGTTCTGGAGATAATTATTAAAAATCACTTGAATGTTCGCCAAACAGAAGATCTTGTTCGAAAGTATTCTGGATCCAAACCAAAAACGGTAGCTGAAAAACCAGCTATTTCTCCGGAAGTAAAGAATTATGAAGATAAACTGCGAGGAATATTGGGTACAAAAGTAACCATCCACCATGGCAAAAAAGGGGGGACAGTGACTATCCATTATTACTCGCAAGAAGAATTAGAATCTCTAATCGACCAATTTGATAAATAATAAATGGTCAAACGGATCCTAACCAATGGAAGGTTTTATTCCTTTAAATCAGGATCAATTTTTGCTGACACAATAGAAATAATTGACGGAAAAATATCGAAAGTCGGAAAACAAAAAGACATCCTGGGGGATGATTCAAATACGAAAACAAAAACAACCGATCTAAACCGATCACTTGTTCTTCCTGGTTTTTCTGACTCGCACATTCACCTGCTTGCCTACGGCCAAAGTCTGCTGCATGTCGATCTTACGCATACTGTTTCAAAAGCAGAATGCCTTGCGCGCATCCGAAGTGCGGTATCTGAAACCCCCGCAGGTGGTTGGATTTTGGGGCATGGCTGGAATCACAATAAATGGGCTGATGGGTATGGCAATAAAAAAGATCTGGATGCTCTAACACAACAGCACCCCATCTATCTTACGCATAAATCCCTCCACTGCGCCTGGACAAATTCTATTGCTTTGAAGATCGCAGGAATAACAAGCGGATTTGTTGAACCGGCGGATGGCGTCGTTATGAGAGAAAAAAACAACCAGCCGTCCGGAATCTTACTGGAAAGTGCGATGTTGTTGGTCCAAAATGCGATCCCCGCACCCTCAGACGATCAAGTCATCGCTGCGCTTCTTGCCGCTCAGAATTCCCTCAATAAATATGGCATCACAGCTGTGCATGATTTTGACCCTTGGAACGTGTACGATGCCTTAGAAGAACTGCGTGGTGAGAAACGAACAACCTTACGTGTTATGAAAAACATCCCCAAAACAGAATTACCCCGCGCAATCGAAAATGGTTTAATGAGTGGTATCGGAAATGAATGGCTGCGAACGGGGTGGTTAAAACTCTTTGCGGATGGTGCTTTAGGTCCACAAACAGCCGCGATGCTGAAACCATACGAAGGTTCTAATAAAAAGGGAATGCTTTTGTTGGAAAAGAATGATGTTCTCGAAATTGGGAACATCGCCTTACGGGCAAGGATATCCCTGGCAGTTCACGCTATCGGCGATCATGCAAATAGAGAAATATTATCTGCATTTGAAATATTACACATAGAAGGTTTACTGCAACAGCCTCTTCTTTCCCCTCGCGTGGAACATGTACAGATTGTCTCGCCTGAAGACATCCAACTTTTTAATCAAACCAACACTATCGCCAGCATGCAGCCAATCCATGCGGTCTCGGATATGGACATGGCAGACCGATATTGGGGTAAAAGATGTGAAACTGCGTATGCTTGGCGTACCATCCTGGATTCAAATGCGACCTTGATCTTCGGTTCAGACGCGCCGGTTGAAACACCAAACCCAATGGAAGGAATAGCTGCCGCAATATCTCGTCGAAAAATGACCAATACAGAAGCCAGCCAAATTGAATATTCCTGGACTACCCATCAATGCATTACGCTATTTGAGGCATTAAAAGCGTATTGTTATTCCCCTTCTCGCATAAGTGGTTTCAGGGATGCATCCAAAGGCGTCTGTAACGGGAGTTTTGCTGATTTGGTTATCTTGCCAGAGGATTTTCTAAAATTTACCCCAGAAGAAATTAACCGCACAAGGCCATATGCCACCATGGTTAATGGGAACTGGGTTTATAAAAATGATAAGATTGATTTAAAATTGGTTTAATTGCAATCTTAAAGGATTAGATATGAAATTGAATACACAAGTATTTGACCCGAAAATATTGTCGCAAAACTTGAGTAAAGCACGTGATGCCTGCGGCAAATCACTAAAAGAGGTCAGTGATTTAGTTGGCATACCATCAAGCCGTTTAAGTAATTATGAAAAAGGCAAATATGTACCTCCATTACCAGAACTTGAGAGTATTTCATATATTTACCGTATTCCTATCTTTGCCCTGATCGGTAAAAGCGAATTAAGAACTTTCATCCATTCCCCTAACACCAGTCAATTTCAGAACCTGGTAAAGATCCGGCGAGAGCTCATCAGCACCCGCCTCCATCTAGCCATTGAAGAAATGGAAATGTCTTATAAGGATTTGTCCAATAAAACAGGCATAACTTATGGATCAATCAAGCGTTATGAAGACGGTGAATCAGAGCCTTCCATTGAAGAACTTATCCAGCTGGCTGAAGCGCTTAATATCGATTTTTCTGATTTTGAGGATAGGGACAGCCCGATAGGAACCTGGCAACAATTTCAAACCAATATAAAAGAGATGAAGCTGGTACCGGATGATCTGATAAACTTTTTTATCAACCCAGATAACATTGCAAAATTGGTTTTAGCGCGTAAGATCTCTGATATTGGGATTGAATCCCTTGTTGAGCTAAATACTGCAATTTCCGATCTTCTGGAAAATATTGACTCTGATTAATCTCTCGCATTAATGGGAACGCCAGGCAGTATCCGTCTTTGTGAAAGATCGGATATTTCATTAGTAAAAACCTTCCTATCCAGGAAACCATTTTTTCATCGACACCTCGATTGGCGTGATCCATTGGATTGGATAGACAATAGGTTTTTTTACCTCTCCTTCAATAATAAGAATCTGCTTAATGGTGTGTTCTGCTGCACTCCCGAAATTGGTCATTATTATTGGGTGCGGATATTTGCTTGCTCAGAAAAAGAAGACCTTTTTAGGTTATGGAATCCATTCGTAAACCTATTCTCAACAACAAACGAGTTGAGTTCTAAGGATGATCATATTTACTCCCTGGCATATTATCCCTGGATGATCCAACTCTTGGAACTGGAAGGATGGCAATTAATTGACCGAATTGTTCAATTTGAATGGCGGGATGAAAATGGGTATTTCCCTGAATTAATTAATCCATGCATTAAAAAAATGAAACGAAGTCATATTGAGGACGCATTTCAAATCGATCGTGCTAGTTTCCAAAGACCCTGGCAGCAATCCTTTGACACTTTTTCTTTATCATTCAAACAAGCCGGCTATGCAACTGTTTTTACGAACGGTGGAAATATCCTGGGGTTCCAGATCAGCACAATTAAAAACAGACATGCCCATTTGGCCAGAATTGCAGTTCACCCGCAATTTCGAAAGAGAAAAATTGGCGAGTTCCTTCTGAAGAATTTCTTAGATCATTGTAATCGTCGAAAAATTAAAAAAATAACAGTTAACACGCAACAGTCCAACCAGGTTTCAATTGCACTTTATAAGAAGTGGGGTTTTATTGAAAAAGGTGATAAATTCCCCTTGTTTTCCCTCGAATAATGAACATCAATTCGCAAACCGGGTATTACTTGCTTTTTGAGGTTTTTTTAATTCTTGAATTTCTTTTCTCAAGATTGATCAATTCAATGAATGCATTAACAACAACAGGGTCAAAATGAGTTCCTTTTCCGCTAATGATCTCTTCCAGGGCCTCTTCGTCGCTCCACGCAGGCCTATAGGGCCTCTCTGAACGAAGCGCATCCCACACATCTACCACCGCGAATATTCTCGCTGCAAGTGGAATCTCTTCCCCATTTAAGCCCTGAGGATAACCACTTCCGTCCCATTT
>CAZDIS010000132.1:0-7386 GCA_964505585.1 uncultured Pelolinea sp.
GACCAGATGCCGGATGGATCTGCCCGTTTCCTTACCAATGTGATCCAATCCCCGGATAACTCGCGCGCCATTTTTATTTCCTATAATATTCATGAGCCTATCACAGCGGGATTGTTATTGGGGGACATCGATGGCAGCAACCTCCAGGAAATCAATTATTATATGGATTGGGTTGTAATGGATGCCAGTTGGTCGAAAGACAGCCAATTCATCGCTTTCATTATGAGAGAAGCAAATTTTGATACCCAAAGAAAAACCAGCCTGGGCATTTACGATATTGCTCAAAATACTTTCATCGAGATTGATACTTCAAAGCCAAAACTGTTAGGGTGGCTGGATAACAATAACTTTGTTTTCCTAGACAATAATGGAGATATTTATCAATTAACCGATATTTCACATGATTACCATGTGGAAAAAGAGTTAATCGGAAACGTTTTTCAGTATGAACATTGGTCGCTTGATTGGTCTCCAAATTAACTGACAAGAATCCCCGATTTGGGGATTCTTTCATAATTTTTTTATCATCCAAAAACCCTCTCCGAACCTCGTTTTTTATACCAATTAGAATTAATTAAACTCAAAATCGACATCATAATCACACCGATTAGATCCTCAATGACAAAAGGCAATCCTTACCTTTTACTATTTTACAGTATTGATGTATAATACCAGTATGCACGCGAACAAACCCGAACAATTCAGCATTGAAGACCTGGCCCGGCGGAGCGGGCTTTCCGTCCGCACGGTGCGCTACTACATGCAGCAGGGGCTGCTGCCCGGCCCCGATACCGCCGGCAAATACGCCAGCTACTCCCAGCACCACCTCGACCATCTCACCATGGTCCAGCGCCTGAAGGGGCTGCACCTTCCTTTAAAACAGATCCAGCGCCTGATCGCCAATATGCCGCGCGAGGATATGCGCCAGCTGCTGGAGATGCAGGACAAGATGGCGCTTAAGAAGCTGTCGATCAAAGCGGATGCCTGGCAAGACCTCGGGGAGGACTTATCCAGCGCCAAAGATTACATCGAGGCATTGGCCTCGCGCCAGGCGCGGGTGAGGCACATCGCCGAGAGCCCCCCCGCTTACGCACAGACGCATGAGGGCCATCCGCAAGCGCAGGTGGCGGAGCGGTGGTCGAAGATCCGGTTGGCGGAGGGGGTGGAGCTGAGCGTGCGCGAGCAGGAATCGCGGGCGCTGCGGGATGAGATCGAGAAGCTGATGGCGGCGGCGCGGAAGATCTTTGGGAAGGGGAAGTAGGGATGGGCGTTCATACAAAGAGGGAGATTGTTTCGCCCAAAAAATGGGCTCGCAATGACAATAAGAGAGAGTGCCTTGGGTTTCGTTCCTCAACGCAACAAACGGTGAAGATCGGTGCGTTGGACATATGGCAGGATGAACAAATATGGAGTGTGTTGGGTTTTGTTGGAGTAAATCTCGAAAGACAGGTAAAAGAAGGAGGCGGTGCAATGGGAAAGAAAAAAGATCAGAAGACGGTTATGCAGGTTGTGGCGGATAAGGGGGTGGCGGCGAAGGGGGCGGCGTGCACGCGCTTGCTTGAGGTGCAGATCACGGCGGCGGAGGGGAAAGAGCAACAGCGCCCGCTGGAGGTGGCGGTGGTGATCGACCGGAGCGGGTCGATGCAGGGGGAGAAGCTGCATTACGCCAGGCAGGCGGCGGCGCACCTGGTGGACCTGTTGAGCGCGCGCGACCGGGCGGCGGTAGTGATGTATGACAACGAGATCGAGGTGGTCTCACCGAGCATGGTGATGACGGCTGAGAAGCGCGCGGGGATGAAGGCCGCGATCCAGCGGATCTCCTCACGCGGGTCCACAAACCTGTTCGAGGGCTGGCTGCGGGGCTGCCGCGTGATCGCGGACAGCGAAGGGAGGGAGCACTTCAAACGGACGCTGCTGCTGAGCGACGGGCTTGCCAACCAGGGCTTGACGAACCTGGATGAGATCGCCACGCATGTGCGTGAGCTGGCGGCGCGGGAGATTTCGACCTCATGCTTCGGGATCGGACTACGTTATAACGAGCACCTGCTGGAAGCGATGGCTAACGCGGGCGGGGGCGGATTCCACTTTTTAGAGGCGATGAGCGCGATCCCGGCGGCATTTGAGCGCGAGTTTGATGAACTGATGCACAGCGCGCTGAGCGGGGCGGAGCTCTCGCTGGAACTGCCAGACGGGGTGGGGTGCACGGTCTCGGCTGGGTGGCCCAGTTCGCAGGCGGGGAACATATTCCGGGCCAGCATCGGGAGCTTATATGGCGGGCGCGCGCTGCAATTCTACTTCCAGCTCCATTTTGGGGGCGGGCTGAAGGGCAAGGAGATGCGCATACCGGTCGTGCTGCGCGGCACAGACGCGGCGGGGGGTGCGGTGCGGATCACGCGTGAGATCAGCTTCACGCTGGTCAGGCCAGCTGAGGAGGAAAAGGCCAAAGCGGACAAGAAGCTGCTGGAACGCTTCGCGCTGGTGGATATGGCCGACCGGACGACGGAGGCGCTGAAGATGGCGCGCGCGGGCAAGCGGCGCGAGGCGAGCGAGTATCTGGGGCAGAGCGTGCAGCGCCATCATCTGAGCATGCCAGCGGAGCAGGTGAGCAAGTATAAGCACATTTCCGATGAGATCAAGCGGGGGATGGACGAGCGCAGCTATAAGCGCCGCCACCAGGAGGAATATTTCAATAAGAAAACGCGCGCGGATGTGCAGGATTACCGCCTGCGCGAGGCGCACGGGCATATGGTGGCAGAGATCGGCGGCGAGCGGGTGCTGATCGACTCCGGGATCCCGGTCAGCCTGGGGCAGAATGATGAGTGGTTCTTCATGCAGCGCCTGCTCCCGCTCCTGCCCGACTACATGGACGTGGATATTGACACGATCAGCGGGCTGGTCGGTGAGCCGCTCGACATCATTATGGGCGCGGACATCCTCGAGCAGTGGTGCGCGCAATTCGATCTCGCCCGCGGGCGGATCGGCTTCTCGACGCGCCCGATGATGCGAGGCGGGGACTCCTTCCCGCTATCCGTCCTGACGGGCGTGCCGATGCTGATGGTGGACGTACGCGGCAAACCGATGCGCGCCTTTGTGGACAGCGGATCCAAGCTGTCTTACACCGCAAGCGACCTACTGGAGGGTTTGACGGCGGTCGGGCATGAAGAGGATTTCTACCCGATGCTGGGTAGGTTCGAGACGGACGTATACGCAGTGCCGATGAGCCTGGGCGACCTGACGTTCGAACTGCGCTGCGGAAAACTGCCCCCGGTGCTGGAGGCGACGCTGGAGATGGCGGGCAAGCAGGTGATCATGGGGGTGGATCTCTTCCGGCAGTTCCGAGTGGAGCTGGATATGGAGCGGGATCGGATCACGCTGGCGAGGTGAGGGGGCGCCCTTCCTGCGGGCAGGTAGTTTCGGTTTCACGATGTGTGGTGCGCTGAGAGAGGGGGCAGCGCACTTTTTATTTTCCACATTTTTTCAAGTAAAATCTTGAAGACTCTAAGACACACCAAAAATACCTTATTAAGGGAAAAAATGCACACAGGAACCGAAAACCAAAAAACTGCCCTTCCTGGATAACGGGATCGCGCAGACCGCGATCGTGGTTGCTCTTCCTCAACCAAGGCAGGTGAAGGAGATGGCGCAACGATCGCATCGCGCGGCGTCACGGCAAGGCCTGGCGCGGGAAGCAGGTCCGCTTGATCCACCTGACAGGCGCTTAGAACGAGTAACGCGATCAACACAGGCATCATTTTTTGGACTCTCATATGTTCTCAATTCTGATCATTTATGATGCCTTCTTATACATTATCCGCAGCGCAGCGGATATAAAAGAAAAGTAAATAACCTGCTGAAAATTTAAAGATCTATGCTATTATTTTGGAAGAACACATCTTCGAGTCTGGCAGCCTAACCCGCACGGAATGGGTGCCTGACCGATAGGGTGCAGCTGGAAACGGTTGTGCCTCCCGGATTGGAAAGGAGATGTGCTGGAGGCCGTTTTGGCGGTGATCTCAGCAGCCCTTTCCGGCTGCTTTTTGTTTTCCAGCGGCAGCTGGATATCTTTGCGGGGGAGGATGGTGAAACAATCATATTTCTTAAAAGGAGAGAAAGATGAAAACAAAGATCGGCCTGATCTTAAGCATGTTGGCACTGGTTATGGCCGCAGCCTGCGCAACACCAACGCAAACAACGGCGGCACCCGCCGCAGCTGTGGAAGACGCAGTGCTGGTGATAAGCGGCGCAGCGGACGCAGGATTCAGCATGGAAGACCTGCAAGCGATGCCGGTTACCGACGCGGAATACACCAATAAAGACGGAGAGACTAGCGCTTACAGCGGTGTGCGCTTCGCGGACCTGCTGGCGGCAGCTGGCGCGACAGACTACGCATCTGTTTCGCTGGTCGCAGCGGATGAATACACGGCAGAAGTTGATCAGGCAGACCTGGATGCCTGCCCGACCTGCATCGTTTCTATCGATGATGACGGCACGCTCAGGGCTGTTATGCCCGGCATGTCCAGCGCGAAGCAGGTGAAATACCTGGTAGAGATCGCGGTCAATTAACACACAGGCAGCGGCACGAAACGGGCAGCGATTTGCTGCCCGTTTTTTGATGGCACGCAAAGCCAAGCGATGGACGCGAATTCCCGTGGTTTGGGTGATTATTCCCTATGCGCAACCCCAGCGCCCAACGCGCGACGGATATTCATAAAGCGATGGGCGTAAGCGGCAGCGCGCAGATGGAGCAGGTAAAGCAAGGTGAACAGATCGATCCTGATGCACCAGGCAGAACTCAGGGGGTATTGATCCGGCTCAGGACGGCATCATTATTCCCCACCAGACGGATGAAGACCTCGCGCAGGGCAGGATTATCCTGCACACGCATGATGGAATCATGCGCCGGGTTATTATCGTTCTGCCAGCGTTCATTCCACCAGGAGAAGCCGATCAAGCGCGGCCAGCGGCCCGCGGTGAGATCGCGCAGGGCAGATTGCGCCCAAACGGCCTGATCGCCGAGGGGATTATTATCGGCCACACCAAACTCAGCGAGGATGATGGGTTTGCGCGGTGAAAGCGCCGCTAGGCGGGTGTAGGCAGCGTCCATGAGCGGCGTGAATTCCAGCCAGTCATCATCCATCGGGCGTTGGGCGCCATAGACAGAGACCGCGAGCCAATCGATGGCATCATCACCGGGATAGTAATTTTCCAGGCGGTTCCAGTCCTCCCGCGGCCAATCGTGATAATTGACATGAAAGACCCAGGTGATGTTTTCCGCATCATGGGCGCGGCAGGCATGTATCACGCGGCGATAGGCATCACGGAAGCGTTCGGGGCCATCGGGCGCCTGGGGGCTGCCATAGCCATCCAGGGTGCCAGCGCCGTTCCAGGCCCCATTCCAGGGGAACCATTCTCCATTCACTTCCACACCGAATTCCGCGATGATGGGCGTGCCGAAATCGCGCGCACCGGCGCACCACGCAGCCAGCGCTTCGTCAAAGTGACCATCGATGATGGCCTGGAGGGAATAGTGTTTTTCAGGGACATATTGCTGCCAATCGGACCAGAGCATGAGGCGGATATAGGGGATGCTGCCGGCATCACGAATCCAGGACGCTGTTTCAAGCGGAAAGTGTTCGCCTTCGAACCAATTATGGGAGAAGAAGACCCAGGCGGCCTGCTTGCCTACTGATTGCTCATATGAGATGAGGTCGTTGGGAGTGAGGTCACTTTCGGCGCCGGTCACACCGCCGGGGTAGACACCGTGGTAGAGATGCCCAGACGGGGGAAGCGGGATGAGCGGAGGGGTTTCGGGGGTGAAAGTCACCAAGGGCTCAAACACCGTTGGGGTTAGATGGCGGGCGGCGGGAGGAGATAGCGCGGGCTGCGGGCGGCAGCCAGAGATGACGATGAGCGGAAGGATGAGACAGATGAAGGTAACAGTGCGTTTTTCCATATATTGTCAGGCAGCAGAAAGCAGGATTTTGGCCCGCAACGGCTGCCAAGTGTACAAGCCCAATTATATGCGGAGCGGGAAAAAATATTATATTTTTTAATTACGGCCTGCAAGCGGGGAAGGCACGCGATTGGCATATACCCGGAATTGGCTCCCGTGGTCCGCGCATGGTGCAGCGGGCACGAAAGAGAAACGCGACCAGAGACAGGGCGCGCTGAAAACGCCATGATATACTGGGCGCTGAACGTGCCCCACCAAAAAATTAAGGGAGAATAAAAAGAACCCGTTCCGACAAGATGAAAAGACGAACCAGAAGCCAAAATATAAGCGGCCTGATCCCACGCATAATGGGATGGCTACTACCGATTTTTGGGATGGTGCTGCTGCTGCAGACGCTGGCAGCGATATGGCCGGCGCACATCGCGGGCTGCGCAAGCATCCTGCTGGTCATCGGCGGCGCAGGCATCTTCGTTCTCAAGGCACGGCCATCCGAAGTGCCAAGCAGCGCGTGGGAATTTAATAAAGGAATGGTGTTGTCTATTTTCGCGCTTGGCGCAGCAAACTGGCTGACCTTCGTGCTCAATCATACTGTGGGCGCAGGCGCGGTGATCGCCTCGGCAGTGGTCGGCCTGGCAGGCGGGATGCTTTTTCCGAAATACGGGGCCGCGATCTACTGCGGGTCCTTTGTGGGGATGAGCGCCAAGGCGATCCTGCCAGACGCATCCGCACTATTGTTGGCTTCATCGGTGGCAGGTGTCGTGTTTGTGATGAGCGAAAACACCCTAAACGGCATTGGCGGAAAGTTGGGGACAATCGCCTTCATCGGCAGCGTGGTCACCGGCACGGCTTTGCAGCTGCCATTTTCCGCATCTCCTGTTCCCGATGCCCAAATCGCACTGCGCATTATTATCATTTCAATCCTGGCAGCCCTGGTGACGTGGGCGATGAGCAACCATCTGGGGTTGGGGGCGGTGATCGCATCCGCGCTGGTTGGGCTCGCGGGCGGAGTCGTACTGCCGCTGGTTTCGGCGGATCATGGTGGATTGCTGGCGGTGGCAGTGTTTTGCGCCTCGTTCACGGGCATGGCATCCAGCGAACGCTTTTCCGCGGTGATGATGATGTTTGCGGGGCTGCTGACGGGGATCATCTTTGTTCTGAGCCTGACCGTTTTTGGCGGAGCCGGCGGAAAGCTAGGGATGACCGCTTTCAGCGCGTCGCTGGCGACACTCGGATATCAGCAGATGGCAATACATTTTCTAAAGCGGGCCAAAGCCCGCTAAAGTTGCACGCTCAGCGGGGCGAAGCTGCCGCAACGCGCCTGATGATCACAGGGCACAATCCTATGAACCGGGTTCGACCCCGGCCTGTTTTTTCTGACCCAGCAGCGAAACGATGACGAGCACCAGAAAGCTGAGGGGGATGGAAATGATGCC
>CAZDIS010000133.1:0-7275 GCA_964505585.1 uncultured Pelolinea sp.
CGCGGGGAGAGGTGATCGGCCCTTTTACGGCCAGGAAATTACGCCAATATCCGCGATATTATGGCACATGCACCGTTGGCGAAAGTGCTGCGTGTGATGATTTGATCGAACCTGCTTTGGATACATTACGATCCCTGGATTTTTATGGGATCGCCCAGGTGGAATGCAAACGGGATGCGCGAGATGGAAAATTGAAACTGATCGAGATCAACGGCCGTTTCTGGAAGTGGCACAGCCTGGCAGCCGCGTCTGGAATTAATCTGGCTGCGTGCGCCTATAAAGATATTACTGGATGGGGCGAATATGCACCAACGGTACAGCGGTATGGAAAAAAATGGGTGGTCCTTATAGAAGATCTACGCGGTGTAGGCAAAGATATTGCCAATCAGGAATTTCATTTGATTATTTGGCTCAGGAACCTGACCCCGCCTATCATGAGCGGGCTTTTTGACTGGAAAGACATGAAACCATTCATGATGAAGATCATTTTTATGATCGGAAAGATTTTTGGATCCGGCGCGTGAACAATTAGGATTGATTTTTCCTGTATTGAGCGATTTTTGTGATCTACGCGATAAGCGCCAGATCACGGATTTTTTTTCGCATTCCATAGATCAAGATAGATTTGCCACAATTTTTCGGCAGTGATATCGCGGTCAAAATGTTTTCGCGCAAAAGCCGATCCCGCCCTGCCGATCTCTTCTCGTTTTTCGGGATGCAGGATGAGGTCGCGCAGGTTTTCCTGGATGGTATCAACGGTGCTTTGGACGATAGGAAGATCGGGTATCTGCTCCCAGATGTCTTCGGTGATATAACAACAAACCGGCTTGCCAAAGGTCAGACCCTCCATCGAAAATGTGCCATACCCGCCGCTTAATAATTGATCGACGACAATATCCGCTTTTTCCTCCAGGAAAGTAATTAATGTGTCATGCGGTACTTTGTGAAAAATATGGAATTCAAAATCGAGCCCTTGCGCTTTCAGGCCATCCACCGCCCGCTGGATATATTTCGTCCCCTTGGTTAAATAATTTGACGGGGCATGCACCACGAGCGGTTTTTTCTTTTTGGAATAGGTTGGTGGGCCAAGTGGCAGCTCCATTGTTTTCGCCATCCATATGTCACTGATAATTTTTCTCTGCGGGATACTTGTTCTGGCATAGATCAACAATCGGGGGCCGGCAATGCAATGATCACACCAGATGCCATGCCAGATCATTCGAATTCTTTTTAAGAGGTCGGGTGATTTGTTGTTGGCTTCACGCAAATGGTAATAGGGGTTTCTTTTCCTTTCTACTTTCTTGAGACGAATATCACTGCCGACATATGTCATCAGAATTCCCTTGCCTGCCATTCGTAATATGGGCAGATCCAGATTGAGCGGGAGCAAGGATTTTCCGAAATAGAAATGGAAGATGTCATATTCACGCATAAATGAAAAAAGGAGCTTGACTTGCGTGATGAGACGTTTAAAGATATTCATCTGCCCCAGACGCAGATTTTGATGGCTGTTCTGGCGGTTGGTCCGATCTTTGAAGACGATAAAATCGGATTTGGCTTGCTTATTTTCGCGCTGCCAATCGGCAAAATCGCGGCCGATACCGCAGATATTGGAAGGGCCGTGGTATATGCGTGGGATTGAAGGCATCGAATCTTATCCTACGGACGATGAGGGACCAACAACATTGCCCTGATCGTCATAGATGAGCTGTTGATAATAGCGTTTATAGGTTAAGCGCGCGTGATAAGCGGCATCCTCCGGATCGATTTCGATCTTTTCGCCTGTCCATACCTTGATGCCCATCAAGTATTCATTCACTGATCTATAGATGATACTGGTTGACCAGCGCGGGTTGATCTCGATCAGTTTGTTGCCGATGAACTGGCTCATCACGAAGCCGGTAGTCCCCAATGCTTTCGCGATCTTCCGATTTATCTCCACAATTTCAGGATATTGCAGAATGGTTCCGCCCGTGCTGAGGCCGGCTGCCATATTCTCGCGGGTATGGACGCTGGAAAAGATGAGACGGCCATCTTTGGCGATGATACTGGCGTTGACATTATCGCCCTGCTGGAGGTATTCCATCAAGATCATTTTCGGGATGACACCTCGCGCGAACCCACGCCTCACGAAATCGGGTGAGACGGTCAGATAGGTGATGCGGTTGTTAAACACGCGCGCGGGCGGTGTTTCCTCCCCGATCAGCACAAATCCACGCGAACCAGACGTGCTGGCGGGTTTTATGCAGAGCTGAACACCAGCCATCTCTTTCAATCCCTGATCGAAGTCCGCTTCTGTTTCCACTGACCTAAAAAGCGGCAGGGGGATATCCGTATTCTTTTTGAGAAAAGTGAATAAAGCGCATTTATCAACCGCCAGTTCCAGGGTGCGCATGTCCGCAGCGGTGGGCGTACAGCCCAGCGCGAGGAATTCAGCGCGCATACGAGCGACGCGCAGCGCTTCTTTTTCGCCGGAGGGCACATAGACATCAATTTGTTCTTTCTGGATGATCTCGAAGACGCGGGGGAAGTAATCCGGATCGGACTGCCACGGGAGATGGTAAAAAGCATCCGCCGTGAAACGGCCAACGGCATTGGGGTTGGCGTCGCCGGCGATCACGCGCCAGCCGAGGGCCTGGAAGGCCTGGATCTTGTAGTTTGCGCCGCCGGTATTCGTCACCGGAAAGAAGATCGATTTTGACATGGGGTGATTTTAATCTATTTATCGAAGCGCGGCATTTGCTGGTGATCTTTCTCTATTTCGATCTCAACCTCTTCTTCCAACAGGTCAAGGATCTGCGTGCGGTAGTGCAGGTATTCATCCTCGACGTAAGAACGCTGGCGGGGCAGGTCGATATTGATGATGCCTTTGATCTTGCCCGGGCGGGCGGTCATGACGACGACCACGTCGGCAAGGAACACCGCTTCGATGACGCTGTGGGTGACGAAGATCACTGTTTTATGCGCTTTTTCGAGGATGGCATTCAGTTCTTTCTGCATATGCTTGCGTGTCTGCGCGTCCAGGGCGCCGAATGGTTCGTCCATCAGCAGCACATCCGGATCATAGGCAAGCGCACGGGCGATGGCGACGCGCTGCTTCATGCCGCCAGAAAGGGTATGCGGGTAGGCCTTCTCAAATCCTGATAAATTGACAAGCTCCAGATAGCGCAGGGCCTTTTCACGCGCCTCTTTTTTCTCGAAGCCGTTGTGGCGCAGGCCGAAGGCGATGTTGTCGATCACGGTCAGCCAGGGAAAGAGGGCATAATCCTGAAAAACATATCCGCGGTCGGGGCCGGGCTTTGTGATCGGTTTACCTTTCAGTTCGATTGTGCCGCTGGTTGGTTTTTCAAATCCAGCGATGGTGTTGAGGAGCGTGGTTTTTCCGCAGCCAGACGGTCCGATGAGGACCGTGAACTGATTTTCGGGGATGCGCAGGTCAACATGATCGATCGCGGTTGTTGTTTTTTCATTATCCGTGAATATTTTGTAAAGGTCGCTTATTTCAATAAAATTGTGCATATCATTCTTTCTACTTTTTCTTGGCCATGCCCCATTTTTCAACAGTTCTTTTTTCAACACTGATCAGGAATATTTGATCGAGCAGGAAGCCGCAGACACCGATGGTCAATAAACCGACCAGCATGACCGCGGCATCATTGAAGTAACGTGCCTGGTAGACCATCTTGCCCATGCCCCATTCGATCAGGGCTGCCAACAGTTCGCCGCCAACCAGCGCGCGCCAGGCGTATCCGATCGCGAGGCGGAAACCATTGATAATGGAGACCAGACTGGCGGGCAGGAGGACGTGGATGAAGAGACGCAGACCGGACAGTCCCATCATTCTGGCAGCGCGCAAGGTGCTTTTATCGACCATTTCGATGCCGCGCATGGTGCTGTACATGATGGAGAAGAAACTACTGATGAAGATGGCGGTGATGACAGTCCGGTCACCCAGGCCGAGCGTGATCAAGAATATCGGGATCCAGGCAATGGTGGGGACGGACATGAGGAAATTGAAGGTGGGTTCAAAAAGGGCTTTGAGAGTTTTATTTAGCGCAAGCAGCATCCCGACCGATACACCGATCACAGCTGCCAGAGAATATCCGATCAGCAGGCGCAGCATACTTTTCGCGAGGTGCTGCCACAACGCGCCGCTCACAAACGCCAGCTGCCAGAGTTTACGCAGGAGTTGCGATGGCGCGGGGAGTGAGTTCAGGGAAACAATACCTGAGAAGACTAGAAGTTCCCAGACTATACCGACAATCACAAAAGGGAGGATGAAGCTGAGCAGGCGAGAAAGGATGGTTTTTGGTTTCTTATCCATAGTTAATTACTCAGGGTTGATCATCCCCCAGCGGGCGATCGTTTTCTGTTCCAGGTTACGGATGAGGAGTTTTTCGATCAGGATGAAAAGGATAACCATGACGAGGATACCGCCATAGACAATATCCGATTGCAGGTATTCGGTCGCGTTCCAGATCATGTATCCCAATCCCCAATTACTTGCAGCAATAAATTCCACCGCGATGACTGTCATCCAGCCGCGGGCAAGGCCCAATTTCAGTCCATTGAAAATGAATGCGGCAGACCAGGGAATATAGACTTCAAAAATCGTTTGCAGCCGGGTTGTGCCCATCATACGGGCAGCACGGATCACCTGTTTGTCCACGCCGCGAATCCCAGCTGACGTGGAATACACGGTTGGGAAAAAGGTGCTGAGCGCACCAAGGATAATGATGGTTGGGTCGCCAAATCCAAACCAGATGATGAATAAAGGTGCCAGCGCGATACCCGGGATTGGCATGAGAATAGCGATAAAGGGATTGAAGAAGGCATACAATGAGTTGCTTAAGCCCATTAAAGTCCCGAATAGGATACCAAGCACAGATCCGATGCCAAAGGCAAAAAATAATCGTTTTATTGTCGCAAGGATATGTGTTATCAGATCGGATTGCTGGGGGAGTCCGCTTTTAAGAAGCACAAAGAGGCGCGCGATGGTGATCGTCGGCGCGGGGAATAAGACCGGATTAATCAAACTAGTTCGTGCGGCAATCTCCCAGAAGCCGAGCAATACGACTGCCGGGAGAACCGCAAGCACTTTTTTCTTTTTCAGCAATGTTGGTTACGAATTTTCCTACTCACTTAATTTCATGGCTTCTTCAAGGAAGCTGGTATCGACATAGAATTCTGGAATTGTATCAACCGCTTCCGCATTTTTCAAGAACTGCGCGGTATCTTTCAGCGAAGCGATCACATCTTCATCAACTTCCAACGAGAAGTCAACCCGCTCAAAGATCGTCTTAAATACATCGGGTGATACATCGGCACCCTGCGCAGATGCCGCTTCAGCGGCAATCCGGGCGGCTTCATTAACGTCGCTCTGGATCAGATTGAGTTTGTCAATATGCCCACGCAGGAACGCGACCAATTCATCACGGTGGGTTTCAGCGAATTCCACCGTGGTATGGATCACGACCGGTGTGAGGGCGATATCGCCATAGCTCATCATGACTTCAGCGTTGGTCGTCGCCTGCGCGATGGCCGGGGTTGGTTCCCAGGCGGTGAAGGAGGCGATACTGCCATCCGCCAGAGCCGCAGCCATATCTTCCACTTTCAAGTTAATCCACTCAAAATCTTCCCATTTCAAGTCGCCCACTTCATCAAAATATCTGCGAACAACCTGCTCCGCGCCCGTACCGAGCCGGATTCCGACTTTTTCGCCAACCATGTCGTACCAGCTGGAAATATCAGAATCCGCGCTGATCATGGTGGAATATCGGTCGCCGCGCTGGGAAGCCGCAATGATAACTATCTTATCTCCCATGGCGTTAAATAATCCGACACTTTTACTATCGGATCCGATATTCGCATCTATCGCGCCGGAGATTAGCGCCTGATTGTTCTCACTCCCGGAGCTGAAGAGGGTATGCTCCACTGTGAGGCCGTACTGGGACCAAAAATCAGCCCCTCTTAAAAGGTATTCTTCCGGGTAGAGCTGCCCGCCGTAGCGGATGACTGCCATCTCACCTTCGCTGGCCGCCTCAGCAGCACAGGCAGATAAAACGAGCGCGCTAGCAGCCAAAAGCGTGAGTAACAGGGTGGTTTTCTTTCTGAATTTCATTATTTATCTCCTAATTGATTACTTATACAACCAGTTATACGACAGCGCCTGTCAGCAAGCAAATTAGGATTTTTTATAGTCATTCGCGAAATCCATAAAGGACTGCGCGATATTGGATAGGGGAATCTCTTTATTCTGGCATTGATAGATATTCCTTCTCAGATCCAGATCAGAGACTACAATGGGCACCAGTTCGCCAGTTTCGATCTCTTTATTGGCCCCCAAGGAGGAAATGATCGTTGCTCCAAAACCGGCTGAAACGGCGGATTTAACCGAGTCCTGCAACCCCAGCTGCATCAAAATATTCAAATCCGAAAAGCGGAGGTTGACATCAGAAAGCGCGCGCTGGAGAGTGACTGTGGCGCCAGAACCGGGCTGCTGGAGAATTAATGGGATCTGTTGAAGATCCTGATAAGTAATCTGTTCCCTGTTTGCGAATTCAGAATTCTTCGCCGCGACAAGGATCAACCTGTCTTCCATAAAAGGTTGAAAGGCGATGCGCCCATCCCGGCGTTTAGCCCCGACAAAACCGAGCTCAAGCGCCTGGTTGGCTACTTTTTCCATAATCTCAGTTGAATCACCCACAAACATGGACACTTCACATTCGGGATGGGCCTGTTTGAAGGCGGCAAGCATTCCGGGCAGGGGATGTTCACCCGGGCCAGAGCTGGCACCGATATGGATCGAACCGCTGAAGCCGCCTTTACCAGTTTTTAGGCCTTCAAACGACTGTCTGTACAAGGCAAGAATCTTTGTGAAATTCTCATAAACAAAGCGCCCATTCTCAGTCGGAAGAATTTTAAACCCATCACGGTGCAGCAATTGTGTGCCGAATTCTTCTTCAAGCGCTTTGATCTGCAGGCTGATGGTGGGTTGGGAAAGCCCCAGGGCCTCAGCCGCGTGAGAGAAACTATAGAGGTCAACCACCGTGCAAAATGCTTTTATTTGTTCAATGCGTGCCATAGGTGTAATTATATATAAAAATGCAATACATGCATAATAAATATTTATTGTGTGGTTAGGGGTTAGCGAAGGATCTTGCGTTTATTGGATTTGGCTTTTTCCAAATAACGCCGCATGCTGAACTGTGCGCGGCCATCAACTGCGCGTTTGAAACGCATATAGGGGCTGATCGGTTCAGGGGTCCAGCAAAC
>CAZDIS010000134.1:0-7245 GCA_964505585.1 uncultured Pelolinea sp.
CCGTTGAATAATTCAATTCGATTAATTGTTTTTTTTTCCAAAACCTATAAGGGAAAAAATTAACAAAGTTATCAAAACAAATATAACAATAAAAGCGTACATCAAAACAGCTTGGTTGCCTTCCCATAATTCTAGAAAGGTAATAATTGTCACAGAAATACTGACGATTAGTGCAGGAAATTCCCAATATTTTTTTATTTTTTTAAATATGTTATTCATGGAATCTTTATTGTTTTCACTTGTTGTTGGTTCTTTTTCCCTCATTAGTACCTACCTTGAAATGATATTTAATTTTATTATATGTAATATTCTTTTTTCATCTCATTTTTCTATGGTACTTTTGGCTTTCTTTAAACATAGATTGAAGAATAAAACTACTGAGTTTATGAAAGAGGTTGCATAATTGAATAGATGACCTATGAATAAGAATTCCCATCAAGGTTTTCGAGATATATCATCCACATATAAACCCAACAATTGATTTACCGGCCCACCGAGTCTGTGAGCTGATCGTATATCTTCTTCAGTCTGCTGGAGATATCTGCGCAGAATTTGGATATCAGTATGCCCCATTAATTTTTGCAGGGAAAAGATATCCACCCCATTGCGCAGCATTTGCAAGGCAAAGTATCTGCGGAAACTGTGCAGGGAGGGCGGGTCAATATTAGCATCTTTTGATCTCCTTCTGATGATTTGGCGTAATCCAGAATAGGTAAGTTGTGTCCCCTTATTCGTGCTCCATAGAAAAATTAGAAAATCAGTTCTCTCTTCTAAATACTTCAGAATGACTTTCTGTGTTTTCTCTGAGATAAAGACAATCCGGAATTTATTTCCTTTCCCCTTGCGGATGATGATCTTTCCTTTTCCCAGATCAAGATCTTTCCGGGTCATTGAAACTAACTCCGATGCCCTAACTCCCGTGTCCATCAAGGTTAGGATGATGGCGCAGTCCCGCAGTCCCAGGGTTGATTTTGTATCGCAAACAGATAAAAGTTTTAATGCTTCGTCCGGTTTGACTGGTTCGAGAATTTCAACAGGAATTTTTGGGGCTCTAACTTTCTTTATCGGGTTTTTCCAGTTTTGCGGTTCAGCTTCAGCTTCCCACCAATTTAGAAATGTCTTTAATGTTCTGTAAGCTGCATGAATACCCCCGGGATTATGTCCCTTCTCTTCCAGGAAAACCAGATAGCTCCTGAGTGTCTGTGGTGTTATTTCCGTAATGTTGTTAATTCCTATGGACTCTAAGAATTCGATAAATAATTTCATCTTTGTTTTATAAAAACGAATCGTTCCATCAGCCAGGTTTTGTGCCTGCCGATCATAAATAAAAGCTTCCGTACACTGATTGATATCATTGGTCAACTGATAAATATCCTGATCGAAATTGATCCGATCCAAGACGGAATTTAAAATTGGATCATCTTTTTGATGCAAATTTGGATTTGCATTTGTTTTGAAATTCTCATAGATATTTAACAATGTTCACCGTCACTTTCTAAAAAGCAAAACATCGATCGCTTTGAGATGAAGTATTGCGGGTTTGGAAAATACTTTCTAAAAGAAAGCCCCCGCATATTCTGCAAGGGGCTTTATCTATGTGAAGTCTCGACAGACTCATTTTCGTTTCTTGCCGCGAAAATAAGTCTCCAAATTTTTGATGGCAAGATATCAAAATTTGCACAACCGGATCCTTTTTCCGATCCAATCGTGCGAGACAAACTATGACTACTATAACATTTATGGGTTCCATCAAGAACCACCTATATTTTTTATCAACTTCTCTGGTTCACTCGACCCACCGCAATACCAGATCGGCTGGCTGAAGACTGACTGATCAGTGATGTCATCTATGCACGTGAAGTAAAAATAACTGGCATTGCTCCCCAGCATTTTCTCAGTGTGCTCTTTTAAGTGCTGCATGCGCAGCCTGCTTTTGCAAACGACCAGCCAGCGTCCGGAGTTGTAGCCAAATCTTTCCCGGTACGCCTTGCTGCGGATATAGGCTACACCAGGCACTGCTTTATCTCTCCCGAAGCGCGATATCGGATGGGTGCCATTGTCAAATTCCACCAGGAACCGTGCTCGGGCTGGCGAGTTATTTATCAAGCGCAGATTATCGACCAACACAAAATACCCATCGGGGCGCACCCCCTTGGTTCGCTTCTTCAACGCCACCACATCCATGTTTGATGAGAATTCGCTTTCCGGGATCCACTCTTCTAACTCTAATGGCGGCCAATATTTCACTGCCTTCTCAACCGCAATGCGGAAATCATTCAGTGCTATATCATGCCCTAATTGACTCCAGCGCGGTTCGCGCTGCCAATGGATTCCCATTTGGCGTAATTTCTTTTCTAATTTTCGCAACTGATTTTCGTTGCTCTTTGAAGGATCATCGATGTGCATTTTTATTCCCCTGGCATGATGCAGGATCCCTCTCCATCCCAACCAGACAATTGGTTCCGGGATGGGGTAGATCCTTCTCTGCTCCATGGACGGCATATTGAGATAACTGTTGTGATACAGCAGCGTCAATCGGCGTTCCATCGTCTTGGGACTGGCGTCTCGCCAGAACATGTCTTTGATCTGACGCCTGGCTAAAACACCATCATATTTGTGGATCACTTGGATAATCGCCCCATCTCGCTCCTGAAAGCGCATGGCGGGCGGATTTGATCGACGCTGATACCTGGTGGTTAGGTTGGTTTTCATGGCTCCACTCTATCATTTAGACTGACCATAAGGGAATATCCTCTTTGTTATTGATAGATGCATTGTTTCTATTTTGTTGCAGCGTGTCCTTCCTGCGGGCGTAGTTGTTACCACTGCAATCACGCAATGCTTTGATGGATTCCTTTCGATCGCGGGTATAGACTGGATCTGGCATCGAGTAGGAATGCTGCTTGAGCGGGTTGTATGCCCCCCTGCGGCGATACCAAAACTCACGTGGATGCAGGTTGGCCAATTTCAATGCCAACCCCTCCCAGCCAAGTTTTTGCAGGAAGGGAATGCCGCTTAACGGGCGCATATTGATTTGATACTCATAATCCGGTGATGGGAAAATTTCTTTCACCAAAATCTTGGCATCATGGTAGCCAACCCGAAAACAGGCAATCGTTCCGGAAGTATTGAGAACTGCCTGCTTCAATTCATTTGGCAGCTGGTCAAGAAATTGATGTGCCAGGGTCAATGAAAGGGCATATTTCCGGCTTTCTGAAAGAATATCGATGATGTTATGGGTGGTGTAATTTTGAAACTCATCCAGGTACAAATAAAAAGGCGGACGTTTATTAGTGTTTGCTCTTGATAACGCGCTGCGCTGCATATGGCCGACCAGAAAGGCTGCCAGCAGTGAACTTGTCCCCTCTCCCAGAATGCCCTTGGGCAGGTTGGCCAGGAAGATCATCTTCTCATCCATCACCCTGCGGAAATCAAAAGTGCTCTTCCCGGAAAAGATCAAGCGGATATCCGGATCAAATAGCAGGTTGCCGATCTTGTTCAAGACCGGCGTGATCCATTGCAATGTCCCCTTTTCTGAACGCGGAAATTCATCCTCGAAATAGTTGCGAACAGCTGGCAACGATATCTCCGATATCAACTCGTCTCGGAATTCCTGATCCATCAAGAACTGCGGTAAGTCCAGCAATGACAGGTTCAGCTCGACCAGGGCCAGGAAGGTATTCGTCAACAGCCACACCATGCGTGGTGCGCTGGTGGGATTGATCTTCCACACCCGCAGTGCCACATCCGTCATATACATTGCCAACCGCTCCGACTCCGCCCGCTCGATTCTCTCGAGTGGATTGAAACCAACCACCCAGTCTGGATCAAGGGGATCAAATAGAATGATTCTGCTCCACGTATCCGGATAATCAGCCAAGCGCGCGATCAGGTGGTTGTACAGCTCTCCATGCGGATCGATCACCCCTACCCCATGCCCGGCGTGGATGTCCTGCAGGATCCAGGATTCCATCGCGCGTGATTTGCCTGTGCCTGACTGGCCGATCACATAAGTATGGGTGGAGCGCTGCTTTTCGGATAACGCAACCTCATGATGCCCCATGATCCAGTTGGTGAAATTATTCATCAATACGCGCTCCCATCTGGAAATCCTTGGGCGCGTTGATGTGATCCCATTCCTTGCCGATAAACAAACCATGCACCACCAGCAGCACCGCCATCCACAATCGCAGGCGCAGGTGGATCAATGACAGGATGCCATAGCCGATCATCACCGACAATGCGATCGATGCAACGATGCGCGGGTATCCATCCAGCAGGTCGATCCCAAAGGAACCCAAAACATATGGATTGACCCAATTCAGCAGGGAGGAATAGAGATTGTACGAGAAGCGCAATGACCGTCTCAGCAGGCCTTCTTTACGCCTGCTGAAGAGCTTGATGATCAACAGCGGCAGGATCAGCATATACAAGCCTTTGAAAAGAAACGTTGCTGCACCAAATAAGAATTTGAACATTGTTCTCCTACCTTTCTAGCCAAACCAGCGGTCGATTTCGATCCAGTCAAACTCGGGTGTGATCGCAATCAGGATCGGATCCACGATAGCAGCCGTGGTGATGATAGTAGTGGCTAACCACACACCCAACCCGCCCAGTAATGCCAGATATGGCAGCAGGCGTGGCTTCTTTTGCTTCTCCGGTTCAGGTGGGGATAGCAGGAATGGCGCTTCATGCACCACCACCCAATGCAGTGGGCGGATGCCCTCCTGGTAGATAGTCTTGATGCGCTGCATGGTTTTATTGGGGATTGGTGAGCTATCTTCGGTAGCCGATAGGATCAACCATTCACCTGCCCGCACGGGCTGCTCGGGAATGGGCGCCTTACCCAGGTTGACAAATCTCCAATTGTTGCGTTCTCCAACGTCCATCAATAATTCTGCTTGTGTAGCAAGTGTTTTTGTTTGCATGATTAAACCTCCTCTGTGATTCGATCAATCCATTTACGCAGATCCTGTATTGCCATCCGCCAGCCATAGCTGGCCATCCAGCCCAGGATATTGACGATGATCAGCACCATCCAGAAATAATTCTGTGGTTGGATGATTCCCCACAGCACTCGAACTGCAATCATCAGCCCAGCCTGCCAGAATACACGGCGCGGGATGCGCGGCAGGCGTTTGAACTCGAGATTTTCGTACGTGTTTTTGTCCATTTCGCAGCTCCTTTTACGATATAATTTTTTTATATTCGGGGGCCTTTTGATTCCCAAATATCTATACTCATGGTACAGGATACGAAATCTAATTACTATCAACGGCGGTTGAACTTGACGTTGAGATTGGAAAAAAACGAAAAGTAAACAAAAGTTGAGAGCTTGCGATTGAGGACGAGATAGATGGAAATAGAAATAAACAGAGGTTGAGATGAAAAAAAAGACGCCTGAAGAGCTGTTACTGGAACTAACAGAACGGGAAATTGATGTTTTGCTGCTGGTCTGCCAGCATAAAAATTATCAAGAAATTGCAAAAGTGTTTGTCCTCACCCAAGGCACAATTAGAACCCACATGTTCAATATCTATGCCAAGCTAGAGTTAGACCATCTTGACAGAGATGAAAAAGTTCTCAAGATCCACAATATCTACTGTCCCCTCCTCCAAAAACAATCCGAACAGCAGCAAGCAGAACCAGAAATTGAAATGATTGATGAAGCGCCAGATCCAGATTCCGCTTCCCCAGATGAAGAGAAAGTTGCCCGAGAAGCACCCGAACCAGAACCTATTTCACAAGAAGAAGAGGAAGTTTCTGAAGAGATACCAGATCCAGATTCCGCTTCTCCATACGAAGAGCAAGTTGCCGAAGTAACACCCGATCCAGAACCTATTTCACAAGAAGAAGAGGAAGTTACTGAAGAGACAACAAATCCAGATCCCATTTCCCCGGAAGATGAGAAAATGATTGATGAAGATGAAAAAGCGCTGGTGACATATCGATCAGAACGCAAAACAGGAGGCAGGAAAAAAATGAAAACAGAAAAGGAACGTGAACGCACAAGATTTATTATTACCCTGATCTTGGGAGCATTAATCGTGATGGGCGTCTGGTATGTCTGGCAGAATTTTTTCATGGACGTACCGATTGTTCAATCAATCGTACCGAAATCTATTTCTAATGCGGGTGCTTATGAAGTTGGCGAATGGCACAAAGAAGATGATCTATGGATTCGATTAAGAGATTATGAACTTACTAATTATGACTATGATCGAATGGTTCTCTATATGGAAATCTGGAACAAATCAGATCAGGAGATCTATTTTTCTTGGGATACTGAAACCAACCTTGAACTAAAAGACAACCGTGGAACCCGTTACGACCTCACCAACAGATACATACCAGGTTCTGATAATGAATCATTGCTCCCTGAAGAACGAAGCGATCTCTTACCAGGACTAGCAAAAGGTACTGCAGAATATTTTGTGTCGCCTATGTTTGAAAACGGAGTAACCGAATTACTTTTCTCAGTTGATTATCTTTCTCGGTTTGAAAAAGCAACATGGCGCATCCCAGTTAACAAATAACTTTTTTTGACGGAGTGGCAAAGAAAAACAAGCCGACTATAAGCCATCTTGGTCAAGGTGGTGAGGGAACCGGCGCGAGCCCGGATGCCTTGACGAAGGGGCTGAACGGCTAAAATCAAATATCCACTTCGTAAAGTAAATGAATCAAGGAGGAAAAAGTGAATGTAAAAAAGAGAACCATGCAAATCGTACTTGTAGCATTTTCTCTATTCATATCGAGTTGTGGTAATACTCAACAAGTTATACCAACAGATACTCCAGAACCAACGAATACATCAACACCCACACAAGAACCAACCGCGACAATTACCCCAACACCCAAACCGGAATACCCAATGATTCCAGATATGGAGAATTTTCTAGATTGCAATATTCCATATGAAGAGTTATTGGATGGAAGTTATTGGAATTGGCTTAATGATGTGGTAGCGCCAACTTTATTGGATGAATTTAAAGCCCGTGAGGAAAAGATTTTGTATAGTAAACCAGTGGTAGCGGGTATAGGTTATATGGGTAGTGGTTTTATTTTCCCAAAATATAATTACGGAGATCCTGAAATCCGTCCATGGAAACGGGATGTTACTTTTGCCTACACGTCTGAATTTGTAAATGGGGAAAATTTTGAGTATATTGTAGCGCCAATATTTTTCTATAAAATTGAAACCCAAAAGGTTTATCCGGTTATTTCTCTAGTACCAATTTATCTTAA
>CAZDIS010000135.1:0-7205 GCA_964505585.1 uncultured Pelolinea sp.
GACGCGCACAAAGCGGGCGTGGTAGGCGATACGGTCGGCGATCCTTTCAAGGACACGGCCGGGCCTTCGCTGAACACGCTGATCACGGTGATGTCGCTGGTGAGCTCGCTGTTCGCGCCGGTGATCGCGGCGTTCCATATTTTCTAAGATAATTTCGATGAAAATGAATCCTCCGTTGAGAGACGGGGGATCTTTAATTCAATTATGTAATAAAAGCAAGATCACTTCAATGTAAAATTCTTAAATCTTTATTGTCAGCATGGATCGGGTGTTAATAATGATTTGGGAAGTGCTTTAAGATTGTTTAGAATAAATAATGCTAAGCCGGGGAAAAGTATTTAATAGCAATGAAAATCTGTAAACAGAATTTGGAGTTTTTATGGAAAAGAAACTGACCAGCCACTATGAACCATCCAAGACGGAAGTCCTTCTAACCCTTGGGCTGGGATTAACGATCCTGTATCCGTATTACAAGCATTTTTCAAAAACAATGGCATTGCGTGGTAATGAAAAAGTGCTGGATTTTGGATCGGGGTCTGGCGCGTGCACGAGATTTATCGCGGCTGCGCTGCGAGACAAAGGAGAAATCGCTTGCGTTGACGTGTCTACACGCTGGATGGGCGTCATCAAAATGCTACTGGGCAGGCAGGACCGCGTGAGTTTCTATTGTGGGCATCTGGACCAATTGGATATACCCGAAGAATATTTTGATCTGGTTACGATGCATTTCGTGCTGCACGATATTCCAGAAGCTGAACAACCGACCATCTTGCGTTTGCTGGTAAAAAAACTCAAAATTGGCGGAGAATTGATCATGCGTGAACCGGCTGAGCATGGTTTGAAACCAGAGGATATGCAGAAAATGGGGGAAGAAGCAGGGCTAACGATGAAACGTGTCAGAACGCATATTGTCAAGCCGGTCGGCACTGTGATCGATATGCATCTACAAAGATAAAAAATACACGGTATTGTATACGTATAACAAATATGTTAATATTTAAATATACGGGGACATTTTTTGAAAATGATTTCAAGAAATAAAAGCAAAAATAATTATTTAAAGAAAGGATTTACTAATGGAAGAAGTACGTGTTGATAATGAAAAGGAAACAATTCGGTGGGGATTCGCGAAGAAAAAACCGATATTGGCATTTTTGTTGATCACATTTGTATGGACATGGGGGTTCTGGCTGGGCGCGATACCACTACAAGGAAGGGATGACCTGCTTCAAATGGTGGTGGTGTTTATCGGCGGGTTCGGACCGGCGATTGGTGCGATCCTGACGTTATCTATGAAAAATGGCATTGTTTGGCCAAAGAAACTGAACCAGATCCTGTTGTGGCTGGTATCCACCGCCATCATTTTAGTGTTGATAGCGTGGCGATTACAGGTGGGGCAGGCGAGCGGGATTGATCCCCTGCCAGGTGATTTGCAGCTGACCCCTGCGATTTGGGCTGCGGGAATATTTGTCAGTATCCTGGGCGGGTGGGTGATCGCTAGCGCGCGCTGCGGCAACGCGGATGTGCGTGAGCGCATGGGCTCGATCCTGCCACAAAAAGGAAACTTCGGCTGGACACTGCTGGCTATTGTGTTCTATCCCGCGATGGTATTGATCAGCTGGGCGATCGCATCCGTATTCGGGCTGGGTGTTGAAATGCCGTCAACATGGGGCCAACCGCTGATTGATGTGGTCCCGCTGGCGCTGCTTTCATTCCTGCTGACATTCTTTATGACGGGCGGGAATGAGGAGCCAGGTTGGCGCGGTTTCATGCAACCAACTCTGCAAAACAAGATGAGCCCGCTGGGAGCGGCGCTGCTGGTTTCTTTGATATGGTCATTATGGCATCTGCCGCTGTACCTGAATGGTTTTTACGGGGGCCCATTAGTTGGAGGAATGATCGGGAGTGGAATTTTCCGCATTTTCCTCGCCATATTCCTGGCCTGGTTTTACAATAGATCGGGCGGGAATGTGCTGGCGATGATCATTCTGCATACGACATTCAATATGGCGGTTAATTTCCTGCCAACATCAGACCTTGTGCTGGCGGTGCTGTGGCTGGTTATTTCCATTGTGGTCGTGATAAGCGACAAGATGTGGAAAAAGAAACCGGCTGGATAGCTCAAACAGAATCTTTAGATGAAGAAAGATATCCCTCAATTTAGATTGGGGGATTATTTCTTAAGGGGTTTGATACTGGCGATTATTTCTTCCATGTGTTCGGTATGGTGGCTGATAAGAACCCCATCCCCAGCCCTTCCCCTCACGAGGGGAAGGGTGCCTTTTGAATAAACGCAGGTTGTTTTCTCGGTCAGGTTTCAGCATGAGATGATGGTGAAGGAACGGGTAATTCTTTGATTTTCGGTTGGATTGGCTGATGAATAAGAAACCCATCTCTGGCCTTTCCGCTTAGAAAAAGAACTCGCAAATCTCCAGAGGTCTGCAAATGTATTAGGTATTCGGTAATTGATCTATTTGGGTTTACGATAAGAACCCCATCCCCAGCCCTTCCCCTCACGAGGGGAAGGGTGCCTTTTTAAGAGGTGAACTAGCTATTGGGAAAAGAATTGAGAATGTGAGGAAGAAATATTTTACATATGCGTTCATTTTATTTTGTTTGGTGCTCACGATATGTATACCATCCCCGGCCCTTCCGCTTATTAAAAAGAATGCACAACTCTCCAGAGGTCTGTGAATGTATTCGGTATTCGGTAATTGATCTATTTGGGTTTACGATAAGAACCCCATCCCCAGCCCTTCCCCTCACGAGGGGAAGGATGCCTTTGAAATAGACGGGAAATGGTGATTTGTACAGAGTTTCATTTCTGTGTGTTTTTACTGTTTGTTTGGATTATGCGCAAGACTTCATCAATATCCTCAAAGATTTGTTGGTTTGTAAATCTGATCACGTGCTTTCCCATGCTTTCAAGAATACACGTTCTGTTTTCGTCATCTTCTTTTTGGCGTTGATGAATAGGACCATCAATTTCTATGATCAGATTTAATTGAGCACAGTAAAAATCGACGATGTATGGGCCGAAGACGCGCTGGCGCAGGAAACGATAGCCGCCCAGCCGGCGTTTGCGCAGTTTGGACCAGAGCAGGGCTTCCGCGGGTGTCGGATTGGCGCGCATGTATCTTGATTGCGCAATTAATTCCTGGTGAATCTCAAAATCGTTCATTTTTAATTTTCTGATCCTTACCGAATTTTATCGTATGGATGATTTGTTCCATCTGCTCAGTATGGTGTCCGCGCCAATAGACCTTGCCGCAGGTATCGCACTGCTTGAAGCGGTGGATGAACTGACGTGTGCGCGGTTCGAGCAGATGCAGGATGGCGGATTTTTCGACGTCGTGCAGCAGGCCGTTGCAGGCCATGCAGCGGGTGAAGGGTTGCACACGGTGGATGAGGTCGAAGCGGCGGATGATCTCGCGTAGCTGCTGGAGCGGGTCGGTGGCGCGCAGGCAATAGCCGCGCTGGATGGCTTTGCGCTTGAGCAAGCCGCGGTCGCGGGTCAGAAGGGCGCGGCTCTCCCTGACGGCTTGATCGGCGAGCGCTTCGTCGGTGAATTCGTTATGATAAGCGGTATCGAAGCCGAGCATGCGCAGGTAGGCAGCCAGGCGGCTGAGGTGGCCATCGAGGATGAAGCGTGGGTCGCGCAGGGGCTGGGGATGGAGATGAATAGCGTTTGTGATGTCAATGGTCGTGAAAACGGGATAGACCGAGAGACGGTCACCATCGCGCGCAATATAGCTGAAATTGACAGATTCGCCATTAGCAAGGATCAGATCCACTTCCGGGTGGGGGACGCCGATGGACTCGATCAGATGTTTGACGCTCTGGCGGCCTTTGAAGACGAGGGGGATATCGGTAAAGCGCAGGCGCGGGGGCAGAAAATCGTTCAACTCAGCATAGAAGCGAAATAGAACTGTTTTTGTCCTTTCCTGAATAGCCATATTTTAAAGATAACACGGTTGCAGAAGGATGTTTTCATGTCTGGTCTGTTTATTATCCTTATAATGAGATAAGAAACAAGAGAGAAAATCATGCGAAAAAGATTGTTTATTTACCTGTGGTTTATCTTGTTCCTTTCAGCGTGCGCAGTACCGAAACTGGATGGGTACGTTGCCGAAGTTGAAAGATCTGAAACGCTGCGCGGCGTGTCCTTATCCCCGCGCAGTTACCAGGCACAGGATTTTTTGGATTTTATAGACCGCGCAGCAGAGACGCAGGATGTCCTATTGTGGGCGGGTGACTGGAATGAATTGCGCGTTGACGGGGCAGCGGGCGTTGCCACTCAGATCGCGGAGGAAAATGGGTTGATGCCGTTGATCGAGGTCGGGCACCACATTCAGGAAAGCGGGGAGTTGATACGACCACTCAATGAAGCGAATAAAGAAAACTACCTCATGCTGACTTTGGCGTATGTTGAGGAAGAAAAACCAGCTTATTTCGGCATTGGGGTTGAAGTGGACGTATTCGCGAAGAAGAACCC
This sequence comes from uncultured Pelolinea sp., assembly GCA_964505585.1. Taxonomy (GTDB): domain Bacteria; phylum Chloroflexota; class Anaerolineae; order Anaerolineales; family Anaerolineaceae; genus Pelolinea. The sequence continues at coordinate 4,496 of CAZDIS010000135.1, forward strand.
TGACGCGTTTGCGGCATTTGTGGACTTTTATAACACGATGTATGATGAAATCAAGGCCGTGTCCCCGCGTACGCAAGTTTTCACGGTGTACCAGCTGGAAGCGATGAAAGGGCTCTCGTACTGGGAAACCCAGGAGCATATGGCACAGTGGGGGTTATTAGAATTATTTAAAGCAGATATCGCGGCTTTCACGACCTACCCCGGTTTGGTTTATCGTGACCCCGCGGATATTCCCGCGGACCATTACACGGGAATTTTGGAACATGCGGATCTACCAGTCGTGTTGACTGAGATCGGGTGGCACAGCGCCGATTTTCCTCCCGGCTGGGAAAGTTCAGAAGAGGAACAGCGAAAGTTTGTCCAGCGCTTCGCCGAACTGACGGACAGCCTGCCGCTCGATATCGCGGTGTGGAGTTTTATGTTTGACCAAGACACGATTGTGCCGTTTGACAGCATGGGCCTGATCACAGGTGAAAACCGTGAGAAAACTGCCTGGGAGGCATGGAACGGATTATTCAAATAAGAAAGTTAAGAATTTGGAACTCAGGTAAGTATGCCGGCCGTAAAAGATATGACAGGGATGCCCCATATATTGTGAAGCGATTGGTTTAAGATTGAAAAACCATGCTGCTTAAAGATCGCTGGCCCATCCAGCGGGCGGCAATCGATGATGTTTGGAAAACGGCGGCGCGCAGCCGCGTAGATCCTGCTCATCCAGCCCGGATCTTTTTCCTTGTACATAGAAATGACCGTGATTCTCCCCTGTGCTGCGAGCAGGCGCTTAATCTCTTGGAATAGATCTGACTGCAAGGTTTGCGGAAATAACTCAAAGGTAAAGCTGATGAAGATCAGATCAGCAGATTTGTTAATAAATGGGAGGTTTAACGCATCGCCCTGGCAGATGAGAGAATCGGCAGAATGGGAAGCATGCCTATATTTGCGTGATGCCTGACGGCACATGCCAAAAGAAAGATCTAAACCAATCAGACAGGCAGCTGGATATTTCTTTGTGAGCGCGATGAGTCCATTACCTGTTCCACAACCAATCTCAATGATGGATAGGGGATGATCCAATTCCATTCCTTCAACGACCGTGTTGATCAGGCGTTTTTCAGCACCGCCTGACAGCAGGTCGTAGATTGCGCTGATGCGGTCATAATTGCCCTGTGTTTGTTGGCGGAACGCTGCGGGGTTTTGCTTTTGCATGCTATTGATTATAAAAGATGAAAGTGCGGGGAATAAATGGCAGTCTGAATTGAAGTTGTTTACTGCGCCAGCTTGCCCTGCGCGCGGCGGGCTTCCTGGATCTGGCCGCGGCACTGATCGGCAAGGACGCCGGTGGTGATATCGAGCGGTTGATGGCAGTATTTCTGCACCTCGGTGACGGTGAGATAGGGATCCATATGGGGTTCGCTGGGCGCGCCGAAGATGAAGTGCTGGATGCCGGCCTTGATGGCAGCGGAGAAGCACATCGAGCAGGACTCAGCGTTGCAGATCAGGTAGAAAGCGGCGAAATCATTTTTGGTATGGGTTTTTGCCAGCGCGCGGATGATGTTCATTTCCGCGTGGGCGGTGGGATCGTTATCCGTATTCTGGGTGTTGCGGGCGGTGGCGATGATGGCGCCATCCCGCAGGGCGACGACCGCGCCGAAGGGGTAGTTGCCCTCTTGCGCGGCAATGCGCGCCTGTTCGATGGCGAGGCGCATGAGGGATTCCTGAATTGTCATTTCCATTGTCAACTGACAAGGGTACCACATCATTGTTAAGATGTTGATCAGTCGGCGCGCTGCGCATTTGTAGCGCTTGCGATCGATTTAATCGGACATCGTTAATAAGAATAGGAAATCTGCACAAACAGGATCATCTTGGTGAGGTTCGGTTGATCTGATGCGTATAAAATTAATACTTACAGATGGATGTGGTGTTAATTATATACTTGAATCGAAGGTAGTTTAAAAATGTAAAAAAAGATAAAAATACATCTGGAATATTTAAGATTCCATTTGACAAAATAGTTTTTTTTCTTGTACAATTATATTGTTGATCTGAAGGATGCGATGATCTGAAACCAGTATCTGGTCGCTTTCCTGATGGATAATAATCCGCAGGGGGTGGTTTTGGGGAGCAAATAGCGAAACCGGTCTTCTTTTTTCAAACTGATGTGTTGTTCGAACGGAGGGCGTTCATTGAAAAAACAAGACTATCGTTTAGGGTTGTACACGCGGACCCGATTAAGTAGGCAAGGGGACAAAAACATTTCCGGCAAGAAAAGGCAGCGCGCCGCGCTGGCTTATTAATTTAAGGAGGATCATGATGCGACATAAAAAAAATATTACGAAAAAAGGATTATTGATTGCGGCCGGGGTGTTTTTAACCCTGATGATGGCTGTGAACCCAGCCTTTGCGGATGGGGAAGAACCGGCGGAGGCACCTGCGACTGCGGAAGCTGCACCGGAAAGTGAACCACCCGCAGCGGACGCGCCGACTGAAGGAAGCGCGCCCGCGGCAGCTGAGCCGGATGGGGAGGGGGAGGTTGTGACCGCGGAGGAAGCACCCCCCGCGCCGGCAGCTGAAACGGAGGCGGTGGTTGAGGAAGAACCCGCACCAGCAGTGGATGAAGCGCCGGATGAAGAGGTGCCCGCAGAAGCATTGGGAGAAGAGGAAACCCCTGCGCCGGCAGCGGATGAAGCGCCAAGCGAAGCTGAACCGG
>CAZDIS010000136.1:0-7105 GCA_964505585.1 uncultured Pelolinea sp.
TTCCTGACACAGCCATTCTTTGTCTCAGAACAATTCAACGGTAATCCTGGTAAATTTGTAAAACTGAAGGACACCCTCGATGGATTTGAAGCGATCATCAATGGTAAATATGATCAAATCCCTGAGCAGGCCTTCTACATGTGCGGCGCGATCGATGATATTTCTGAACGGTCATCTGAAATGGCGTCACAACCAGACCTTGCGGAGGAGATGGCATGAGATTGACCATTCAATCCCCACAGGGAACGGAAGCCGATCTGCGCGATATTCATGCCGTCCGCGCAACCCTGGCCGATAGCAAACCACTGACCATCCTGCCGCGGCATGCGCCCTTAATGGCCGAATTGGGTGACGCGCCTATCACCGCTGTACACTCGAATGGCGAAGAATCATTCTCCCCGGCCAGTGGCATTTTATTGGTGGCTGATGACACCGTGAAAATTCTGGCAGAAGGAATGAAAGCGGATGAGGACGACCATGCCTGAGTTCCTTGTGTATGCTTTTTGGGTTCTGGTTGGCACCGGAGTTGGCATTTTCCTCGGCTGGTGGCAGTCGCGGTCTATCAAAAAATTTGAAAATTCTACACCGGAAAAGATGATGGGGCGCGTCTACCTCGGTTCCCTGCCGCGTATTCTCCTCATCTCAGCGATATTATTCATCGCCATGACCCAGCATATCTGGTACGGGATCAGCTACGCGATCGGTTTCACGATCAGCCGCTGGCTTTGGACCTGGATCACACTACGCAAACTGAAAAGGAAGGATGAATAATGGACGCCATCATCCCAACCGTTGTTTTCACCCTCTTTGGTCTGCCGATCACCAGCACGGTCATCGCTACATGGTTCGCCATGATTTTGATCACCGCCGGCATCATTCTTCTGTCAAAGATCAAACCATCTGCCCTGGAAATGATCGTCGATTTCCTCACTGGCTTGATTTCCGGCATCATGAATGATGAGAATGCCCAGGATTATCTGCCGCTCTTAGGGTCGATCGCAATTTTTACCGCAGTCTCCAATTCACTTGGTCTCTTTCCGGTTCTAACTGCGCCCACCGCGGACATCAATACAACCATCGCCTTATCGCTCGCGGTCTTCCTCGGCGTTCACATCTACGGCGTCAAAAAGAAAGGGACCAAGGCCTATTTAAAAGGCCTTGCGACCCCCGGCATTATGCTGCCTTTTGAAATCATTGGCCAGGTCAGCCGCACCTTTTCGCTTGCCCTGCGCTTATTTGGCAATGTCATCAGCGGAGAACTGATAACCGCCATTGTATTCAGCATCGTCCCGCTCGTTGCCCCACTGCCCTTCGCCGCGCTGGGTTTATTCTTTGGTATTTTGCAATCGTATATATTTACTGCTTTATCCGCGCTGTACATTGATACAGCTGTCGCAATGGAATAAGCTTAATAATAGAAAATTTAGAGAGGTAATAATTATGGAAATTAACAACCCTGAATTCGTCGTCACCTTCACCACGATCCTGGTGTCGGGGGTCGGCATCATCATTGGCACAGCGATCCCATCTATCATGGAGGGCCGCGCCGTCCTGAAAGCGCTGGATGGTATGACCCGCCAGCCAGAATCCGCCAACGATATTCGGACAACGCTCCTGATCGCGATGGCGCTGCTGGAATCCGCGTCAATTTACGTGCTGCTCGTGATCCTGATCTTGTTGTTTGCGAATCCATTACTGACACAATTCTTCAGTTAGATCATGTTAGATATTAATCTGACCACGATCCTATTCCAACTGGTAAATTTCGCCATCATGGCGGCGCTGCTTTACTTTCTGCTTTTTAAGCGGGTATCGGCCGCAGTGCAGGAACGCAAAGAGAAACTGGCCGCCATTGAAGCACAAACAATGGCAAATTTAGCCGCGTCCGAACAGGCAAAGGAAGAAGTTGAAAATCAAATAGCGCACGCGCAGTCACTGATCGATGAAAAAGTTTCGCAGGCAAAATCTGAACTGGAGGTCAATCGTTTTCAGATCATGGATACGACCCGCCAGGAAGCGGAACGCATCATCAAAGAAGCGGTTACGACCGCTGAGGTCGAACAGAAACGGTCGCTTGAAAAATACAATGACGACCTCACGTCCGCGATCATCGAGATTGTCAAGAATTTACTGCATCAATATTCACCGGAAGTGATCCATAACAGTCTCGTCCAGCAAACAAATGAACGCATCTGGGAACTGGGCAAGAAAGAAATGGACCGCGTTGAAACGATCCGACGCTCTTTAAAAGATCGAGAGCCGACGCTTTCGCTGGAGAGCGCTTTCCCGCTATCAAAAGAGCAGCAGGCAAATTTAATTCGCACATTTTCCGCGTTGGCGGATAAAAACCTTAAACTGGATATGTCGATCAATAAAGAACTGGGGTCCGGCATCCGCATCCGTCTTGGGGATTTCATCATCGACAATTCTTTGGATGCGCTGTTAACTGATATTGAACTGCAGGCCAGGCAGGAAGTTACATCATTCATTGACGAGCAAAAGGGCGCATGAAAAAGAAACTCGAAGTCAACCTGGAAGGTATCTCTCCTGAAGTTGGATACCAGGACTTCTCGGAGAAGATCACGGAGCATGTCAAAACGGTCAAGAAAGGGTTAAAAGGTAAAAAAGCACCACACGCTCTGACCGGAGCGATCATTGAAACATTGCGTGAAAAAAGCGCGGACATGCACACAACGGTTCGCTTTGATGAAGTTGGGACTGTCCAGCATATCGGCAATGGTGTTGCCAATATCTCTGGCCTTTCCCTGGCGCGCATCGATGGTATTGTTAAATTCCAAAACGATACCGAAGGCATGATCCTCAACCTCGAGACAGACGCGCTGGATGTGATCCTCCTGGGAGAAGATGAAGGAATCCAGGGAGGAAGCCTGGTTACGCGCAAATCCGGGCGATTAACGATCCCGGTTGGCGTTCAGATGCACGGCCGTGTGATCAATGCGCTTGGTGAGCCGATCGATTACGAAGCGCCGATAGAAGGGCAGGAGAATCGCTTTATTGAAAGGCCGGCCCCGGGCATCATGCAGCGCAGCCCGGTCTCAGAACCCCTGCAAACTGGCATTAAAATGATCGATGCGCTCTTCCCGATCGGCAGGGGCCAGCGGGAGCTGATCGCGGGTGACAGGCAAACAGGTAAAACCACCATCGCGCTCGATACGATCATTCATCAGCGCGGGAAAAACGTGACCTGCATCTATGTCTCCATCGGTCAGAAAAAATCTTCGTTGTTAGGTTCGATCGAAACGCTAAAGAAATATAAGGCCATGGAAAATACGGTTATCCTCAGTGCCGCGCCGGATGACCCACCCGCGCTAAAGTATTTGGCGCCATTCAGCGGTATGACCATCGCTGAATATTTCCTGGACGCCGGGGGAGATGTACTCATCATCTTCGACGACCTCACTAAACACGCGGACGCGTACCGGGAACTCAGTTTGCTCTTGCGCAGGCCTCCGGGGCGCGAAGCATATCCCGGGGATATCTTTTACCTTCACGCTCGCCTGCTGGAACGCGCGTGCAACCTGAGCCCGCAGGCAGGCGGCGGTTCTATCACGGCTATCCCGATCATCGCGACCCAGCAGGGTAATATTTCGGCCTACATTCCCACAAACCTGATCTCCATCTGTGATGGGCAGATTGTCCTCAGCAAGGAACGCTTCAATAAAGGGTTCAAGCCCGCGGTCGATATTGGCATTTCTGTGTCCCGTGTAGGCGGTTCAGCGCAAACCGATTTGATCCGCTCCCTCTCTAACCGCCTCAAATTAGATTTAAGCCAATTCGAAGAAGTGGAAAAATTCACTCAGTTTGGTACAGAACTCGATGACGCAACCCAGCGTATGATCAAACGCGGGCAGCACCTGCAGAAAGTGTTAACGCAGGACATCCATAAACCCATGCCAGTTAGCGAACAGGCTTTGATCCTGTACGCGACGATTAATGACTATTTGGACAATATTCCGTTGGATGAAATTTTAGATTACGAGCACCAGCTGATCAGCTGGGCGCGCGTATATGAAGAGAGATTTCTCGATCAAATTCAAGATAAGAAAGCGTTTAATGAAGAAGCCCGGCAAGGGTTGCAGGACATATTGGATAGATATACCCGCGAGCGGGAAGAAAAGGAAGTCGCCGATGAATAAGATGATCATGGCTGTCATTCCGCGTGACGAAGCGGAACATGTCTTGGATGAACTGATCAATGCCGGCTTTTCAGCCACATTTATGGAAACCAAGGGCGGTATGCTCCGCCAGTCACAATACACAGTGTTTACCGCTTTCCCCGCGAAAAAGCTGGATGAAGTTTGCTCGATCATTAAAGAGAACTGTACCAGCGACATTGAATTAGACGAGGATGATCTCACCAGGCAGGAGATCCTTAATAATTCCGGCGTCCAGAAGATCGGCGGCGCGGTTGTGTTTGCCTGGGATCTCGATCTTTTAGAAACTTATTAATGAGCCAAAATTACCAGACGCTTGAACAAAGAAAAGAGAACGTCTCATCTATCGCGCCGCTCATTTCCGCGATGCGGACTATCTCCCTTTCGCAGTGGCGCATGGCGCTCAACCGCCAGACCAACCTGAACACCTTCCTGAAGGAAATCTCAACTTTCAATGCGATTTTGCGGCATAACGCGCCAACTGTCTATGCGCAATCCGATGTGACTGATGAAATTTTGATCGTCCTCGGAAGCAACCGCGGTTTGTGTGGCAATTTCAACAAACACCTGCGGAAAATTGCCGCCGGGCAGGGGTTAATTGAAAAAAGATTTTATCGGGTTTTCTTCGCGGGAAGGCAGCTCCCCACCGTATTCAGGGGTGTGAAGGCCTGGGATCCGATCACCCTGGAATTTCCGGATATTAAGGACATTCAAGATGCGCCATCCCTGTTCTCACTTGCATCCCAATCTGAATTAGAAGGAAAATCGATCGTTGTTTTATATAATAATTACCTTGGTGCGGGTCATTATAAAACGGTCAGCCAGCAAATATACCCGGCTGCTCCGGAAACACGCTTAGAAAACGCCTCACCCCCCATAGACGCGATCCTGGATACCGATCCACAAAATCTTAGAAAAATACTCGATTACCTGACCTTATATACCCGTCTGCAGGCGTGCTTTTACACATCACTGGCAAGTGAACACTCTTCACGTTTTGCCTTGATGGAAAACGCGGACCAGAATATCGAAGACCTGGTTCAGGAGCTGGAAGTATTGCTGCAGGACTACCGCAAGGGGAAGATAACATCCGAGACGCAGGAATTGGCAGTGGCATCAGGGTTACTACATTAACGATTTAGTAAAATAGGAATCAGATCCAAACAATCTTTTCGATCGACGGCTATTGAAGCAAAGTTATTTTCATCAGGGTCATTAAGGATTTTAGGAAAATGATCCTAACGAATTGAGATTCAACGCGAGCCATTCCCATTGATTGTATAAATCCGGTTCGCCAACGTGTGTACGATGATAAATGATCGCTTTTTCTAAAGTCTTAAAACGGGTGACACCGACTCCACCAAAAGTATCAATTGCAAGTCCTTTATCCAAAGCGCCACGGCGAAGCAACGCGGATACGCCTTCGTAAAAAATTCCTACTTGTAAATAGAATTCTTTATTTTCTTCGTTCTCCATTATAAAATGATAGGCTTCCTGACCATCGAATTGTTTCCACTCCTCGGAGAGATACAAACTGTCGACAAAGGCGATCGCTTGCGTGATCGCCGCAAATCGGTCTATGATCGTCAAAAATCCTTCCATTTGAACCGCCAGGCGTGAATCTCTAAGCTGTTTGATAATCAAGAACGCACTGAAAAGCGTTACCATCATCCCGATCAGGTCAGCAAAGCTGAGAAAAAAATACCCTTCATTTAAGAACATCAAATCCTACCTCCTAAAATCAATCCGTAAAAAACGATTGCATTGAACGAGATGGAACCATTCAAATGACTTATTAATTATGGGTCATGGTTTCGAGATCCCATATATAAAATTTAGACGATGATTCCATTGAAGTGTATTAGATTTACATTAATACTTATTCTTCCAACACATTGCGTCTTAACCCATATTTAATGTATCTTATGTTTTACTTTCATTCGTTCCAGATATAATCCTGAACGATCCTTAAGACGATTGAACCATGGGAAAAAGAAAATCGATCATCATTATTGGCGGGGGTATCGCCGGCCTGGCAGCAGGCTGTTACGCGCAAATGAATGGCTATCACAGCCAGATCTTTGAAATGCACAACCTGCCAGGTGGCCTGTGCACCACCTGGCAGCGCAAGGGATATACCTATGATGGCTGCATCCATTATCTGTTCGGGTCCGGTGAGGGGCAGCCCTTTTATTCCATGTGGGAAGAGCTCGGCGCGGTGCAGCAGCGGGCTTTCATCAATCACAGCCAATACCAGGTGATAACGGATGGCGAAAAAACGCTGACAGTTTACGCGGACCCGGATAACCTGGAAGCGCACCTGTGCGCCCTCAGCCCGGATGACGCGCGTTTGATCCGCGCCTTCTGCAGCGGTGTCCGCGATTTCACCCGCTTTGACATGGCAGCGATGTTTGAAATACCAAAAGCGCTAATGACACCAAAGGAATGGGCGGTTTTAGGCGCGAAAATGGCTCCATTCATTCCCGCAATGGCCAGGTGGGCGACCCTATCCACGCGCCAATTCGCACAGCGATTTAAAGACCCGTTCCTGCGCAAAGCGATCGCACAGATGTTCTCGTGGGAGGAAGCGCCGGTGATGATGGGGATGATGCTGCTGGCATATATGCACACCGGCAATGCCGGTTATCCGGTCGGCGCATCCCTGCCTTTCGCGCAGGCGATCGCGCGGCGGTACACCGACCTGGGCGGTGTCATCCATTATGAGGCCCAGGTGGAAAAGATCCTCACGGAGAATGGGCGCGCGAAGGCAGTGCGCCTGTATCGCGATGATGTGATCGAAGCGGATGTCATCATCTCCTGCGCGGACGGTCATGCCACCATCTTTGATATGCTCGACCGGGATTACACTGACCGGCGTATCCGCCGTATGTATGATGGGCATCTGCCTACCCATCAGATGTTCCAGATCT
>CAZDIS010000137.1:0-6740 GCA_964505585.1 uncultured Pelolinea sp.
TGAATCGTGATAGTATCAACATATGGCAAAGGAATTAATAGATAAGCGTGTGTTGAGCATCTTCCGCTGGTCGCTGGTGGTGCTAATCATTTTCCTTTTCCAGAGTTCATTCTCGCCAGGTTTATATTCTTTCCGGCAGGGAAAACAGCCATCCATATCATGGCTCACACTTTTACCCATTGCGGTCGTGGTAGTTATTCTGATCACGCTGTTATTTAAGAAAGTTCAATCTTCTATCGCTAAACCAGTTTTTCTGACGATTTTGTATATCATCGCCATCATGACCATTCTTTCCCGCAACCTGGTTACCAGTGGTGATATCCGCGGACCGCGCGGGATAGCCCCTGTGATCAATCTTTTCCGCGGTGGGTGGGAAATGATATTCTTCCTGATCATCCCGCTGGTGTTCATCGCCTGGCAGTATTCCATGCGTGAAGTGATCGCGTATTGTTTTGCGATCGTATTCTTTGAAAGTGTCCCCCTGGCCTTTCCGCCCAGGAACCGTGATCCTTTGTTCCCGTTGATCAACATCATGGGTGATATCGCCCGCAGCCTGACCATGCTGATCGTCGGCTGGATCATGCATCAACTGGTGAAAGTGCAACGTGAACAACATTTGCAGCTGATGGAGGCCAACCGTAAACTACGCAAATTCGCGTTGACCAACGAGAAACTGGCCCAGACCCAGGAACGCAACCGGCTCGCGCGCGAATTGCATGACACGCTGGCCCACACGCTTAGCAGCGTTTCCGTCCAGCTCGAAGCGACCAAAGCGCTCTTTGACCGCAATCCCGATGGGGCCAGGAAAATGCTCGATCAAACCCTGATCAACACCAAGAACGGACTGAATGAAACGCGCCGCACGATCGTTGATCTGCGCGCGTCAGAACTGGAAAGCTACGGGCTGACCCAGGCCATTCGCAATATCGGCGCATCCACAGCGGAACGCGGTGGATTTGAGATCACCTTTAATTTAGATAAAAACCTGGATATGCTCCCCGATGATATCACCCACAGTCTTTACCGCACTGTGCAGGAAGCGCTGGAGAATGCCCTGCGCCACGCCAACGCCAGCCATGTTCTCATTAAAATGATTTCATCTGGTGAGGTCATCCAACTGGAGATTAAGGATGATGGCCACGGATTTGATATTAACGATGTCTCGAACCAAAACATGGGCTTGCGTGGGATGCGCGAACGGGTGGAAATGCTGGGTGGAAAATTTTCCATCAAAAGTGACCCGGATACCGGAACAACGATATTCGTGGTTTTGGAGAGAATGGATGATTAGGATTATTATTTGTGACGACCAGGAAGTTGTGTGCCAGGGTTTGAACGCCATCCTTGGCACGGCGGACAATCTTGAGGTGGTTGGAATTGGCAACAACGGGATGGAAGCGCTTGATTTGATCGCCGAAAAAAACCCCGATGTGGTTTTACTTGACCTCAAAATGCCGGTTTTGAATGGCATCCATGCGACGAAAGCCATCAAAAAGAAATATCAAAATACCAAAGTACTGATCCTCACCACCTATGATGCGGACGCATGGCTGTTTGATGCCATCCGCAATGGGGCCGATGGGTATCTGCTCAAAGACACTTCGCGTGAGGCCCTCATCCGCGCTATTGAAGAAGTGCATGAAGGCAAGACCCCGCTCGACTCAAAAGTAGCGGGAAAGTTATTCCAACAACTAAGCAAACAGGCATTGCCGGGTGACACCACCCTCGCGCAGGATCTGACAGAGCGTGAGATAGAAGTGCTCAAGCTCGTTTCGCACGGCCTGGGCAACGCCGATATTGCCCAGACCCTGTTCCTGGCAGAAGGCACTGTTCGCAATTACGTCAGCAGCATCCTCAAAAAACTGGATGTGGATGACCGCACCCAGGCAGCGGTGCTCGCGCTGCGCTATGGGTTGGCGGATTAGTACAATAAGCTGGTAAACTGCGAATTTTTTTTATTTTCTAATAATTGCTCTGCAGCACCTCTTTGATTGCAGGTACATTTTCCTCTCCAACAAAATCTCCAGACAACACAAACCGGACCAAAGTAAAAAGCAAAATCACAGCAGCAAATATCGATAAACTATTAATTATTTTCTTTATTTTATCCATTCTATCTCTTCTCGGAAATTTCCTCTTAGAATCTCATAAGAATGATTAATTTAATTCTTGCATCTAAAAAACAATTTTCCAAGTGAAACCTCTCAATTTCCATGATGACATGCGTAATGAGTTGTTGTGACGCGAATAACTACCGCTTCTTTCTATCTATCCGTATGATATTTAAATGATTAAAAGGAGAAAATAAAATGAAATATGTAAAACTTACGCTTATCAGTGTCCTCGTGTTATCCACATTTCTTGCTTGTGGAAATACAGATGAGATAAATCCTGCTGACAGTTCTCAACAGGAATTAGGAAACCCGGTCGTCACAAAAATTGATATTAGGCAGCCAAAAGATAATCGGGAAAATAACCAGCAAAATGGTCAAGACCGCCCAATTGATTATGACGCAATTGCAGAAGTATTGGATGTTTCTGCTGAGGATCTGCAAAATGCAGTTGAAAATAATTTTTCGCAAGGTGGCCTGAATTTTTCTGATTTGGCACTTACATTGAATGTGAACGAAGAAGACCTGATTGACGCATTTAATAGTATTGACGGCGGTTTTGGACCCGGCAAAGGAAACATGCCGGGGCAAATGGAAATTAATTATGCAGCCGCCGCAGAATCATTAGGTGTGTCCGAAGAGGATCTGCGATCAGCGGTTGAAAAATATCAATCCGAAAATGGCCCCATCGATTTCGGGCAAGTTGCAAATGAATTAAATGTGAATTCGAATGATCTAAGAAGTGCTCTTGGGTTTCAGCAAGGCGGAAGGGGAGAAGGAAGCCCTAATTAAATAAAAATGGAAAAATTGGATGGGATAAAAATATACTTATAAAGAACACCCGTATATTTTTTGAACCTTTTTTATTTTTTTTACAAACGCTGTACTTGTATTTTTATAGCAATCACAGATAAACGACCAAAATCATGAGAGAATATCTCAGTCTATAAATATGGAAGAACTGTAAGGAGATATTTGTGAATAAAAATATCATCATCGACTGCGACACCGGCATGGACGATGCCCAGGCGCTGCTGCTGGCGCTGCGTTCCCCCGCCTTCAATGTGCTTGGCATCACCTGCGTCAATGGCAACGTCACCCTCGACAAAGTACTGATCAACACCCTCAAAGTGGTGGAACATGCTGATAAAGATGTGCCTGTTTACCGCGGAGCCACTGAAGCGCTGATCCCCGAAAAATCCCAGAACGCCCCGGAGATCCATGGCAGCGATGGGCTTGGTAATCTCGATTTTCCCGCGCCCACTTCCCACCCGGCCGATGAGAACGCGATCGCGTTCACCATCCGCACCCTGATGGAAGCGGACCAACCGCTGGATTGGATCCTGCTCGGCCCGCTCACCAATGCCGCGCTGGCAATCCGGGAAGAGCCGCGCATTCTGGAAAAGATCCGCATGTTGACCATGATGGCCGGCGCGATCGATTTCGGTAACACCACCGCGGCTGCCGAGTTCAACGTCTTTGCCGACCCGGAAGCCGCGAAGATCGTGTTTGAAGCGGATATCCCGAAAATCATGGTTCCGCTCGATCCGCTCTGGCATGGCGGGCAGGTCAATAAGGAATATATTGACCAGATCGCCGCGCGAGATGATCTACCCTGGTGTGATATGGCATCCAGGATCATGCATCGCACGATCGAGATGGCTGCGGGGTCCCGCCGCCTATACGCCATGGGCGAAGGCGCAGTTTCTCCGCCCGACCTGTTGACTGTGGCGGTGTGCATCGATCCTTCCATTGGACACCTTGAAAATTACCAGGTGCGTGTCGAAACATTCGGGCAATACACACGCGGTATGACCGTGTTCGACCGCCGCTGGAACCGCGCGTTTGATGAAAGCACCCACGTTAATCAGATGGCAGTGTGCCTTTCTGCTGATCCGGAAAAATATGGGAAACTATTAGTAGAAACACTCACAAAATAAGCGATGGAAAAGAATAGGGATATTGTCAGAGCGCGCCTTGCAGTTTTGACCGCGTTTTTTATCAATGGCGCAGTTGTCGCAACCTGGGCTTCGCGCATTCCCACCATTCAGGCGCGCCTGGGGCTGAGTGACGCGGCTCTGGGGCTGGTGCTGCTGGGGTTGCCGGTCGGCTTGCTGACCGCGCTCATGCTCGTCAGCCGCTGGATTGCCAGATATGGCAGCCATAAGGTCGTGCTTGCATTGGCGATCCTCAGCTCTGCCATGCTTCCCATCCTTGCCATCGCGCCCAGGCCGATCTGGCTCTTCATCGCTCTGTTCTTTAACGGGGCAGGGTTGAGCGGGTTGGATGTGGCCATGAATGAGCAGGCGGTGCTGGTCGAGCGCCGGGCAGGCAAACCAATGATGTCCTCATTTCACGCCGGCTACAGCATCGGCGGATTCGCCGGCGCGCTGCTCAGCGCGGGCCTGATCGCCATCCCATTCTTTACGCCTTTGCGCCATTTCCTGGCTACTACCATCCTCTACATACTGCTCGCATGGGCCGCGTATCCTTCGCTGATCGCTACCGCAAAAAGGGATGTGGGCAATGAACCGGTTTTCCAGATACCCGCCCGCCCATTATGGATCCTGGGCGCGATCGCGCTTGCATCCGCGCTGGGTGAAGGCGCTTCCACCGACTGGAGCGCGGTCTTCCTCACCCAGGTACTGCAGGCCAATCCATCCGTGGCAGCCCTCGGTTATGCCGCTTTTTCACTCACCATGACCGCCGGGCGCATCATTGGCGACTGGCTCACCGCTAAACTGCAGCCCTCCGGTGTGATCCGGCTGGGCGGGCTGGTATCCGCAGCGGGATTTGTCCTCGTGCTGTTTTCATCAGACCCGATCTTCGCCATCATCGGTTTTGCCCTGGCTGGTTTCGGGTTGTCCAATACGATTCCGGTCCTGTTCAGCGTGGCCGGCAACCATCCCGATTTCTCACCCGGCGCCGCCATCGCGGGTGTTGCCACCATTGGCTATGTCGGCTTCCTGATCGGCCCACCGCTGATCGGCGCCATTTCTGAGATTTCGTCTTTACGGGTCGCCTTTGCGCTGGTTGCACTGGCAGCGGCGTCGATGTTCTTTTCTTCACGCTCCTTAATAAAGGAAAGGAGTGATCGATCATGAATGCCTATGACCAATTCAGCGCGGATTACGACCGTTTCGTCAATTGGGAAGAGCGCTTCGCGGTTGAGATGCCCTTCCTGCTTTCGCAGCTTGGGCAATTAAACTCTGCCGATCAACGACCTGTGCGTGTACTGGATTCGGCTTGCGGCACCGGTATGCACGCCATCCGCCTGGCTCAGGAGGGGTTCACCACCGCCGGCACTGATCTGAGTGAGAATATGGTCAAACGCGCCCGAGCAAACGCACGGGAAGCGGATGTCACCACATTGTTTAAGTGCGCAAGATTTGGGGAAATTTCGGATTCACTTTACCAATCACCACTGCTGCCTTTTGATAGCATCCTGAGTCTCGGCAATTCCCTGCCGCACCTGACCACGCCCGCTGCTGTGCGCGCCGCCCTGATCGATATGGCTGCCTGCCTGCGCCCCGGAGGTCTGCTCCTGCTGCAAAACCGCAATTTTGACCTGGTGATGCAGGAAAAACAGCGCTGGCTGGGAACACAGTCGCATAAAGAAGGTGATGATGAATGGATATTCCTGCGCTTTTATGATTTTGACCCGGATGGATTGATCACCTTCAACATCGTCCGTCTCCATCGCCATGGTGATGAGCCATGGCAGGAGCACATCTCATCCGTGCAACTCTTTCCTTTGAAAAGAGAGTTGCTCGTCAACCTGCTGCAGGAATCCGGGTTTACCGACATTAGCGCCTATGGCGCCATGTCCGACCAGCCCTTCGACCCCGCCTCCAGCGGCAACCTGGTTATCAGCGCCCGAAAAGCATAATTTTTTTCACTGTAGGGTCGAGAGAATATTTCTTAGTTTTCTTCATATTTCAAATGTTCCAGATGCAAATGAAAGAAATAATCTAATATAATTTCCCTCGACCAAAAAATGAATGATGAAATATAGAAGATATTTTGAGCTTGGCGGGACATATTTTTTCACTCTGGTTACCTATCATCGGAAAAATATTTTTAGCAACAAAAATCACATTCTTCTTTTTATCGAAAGCCTGAACAACACTCGGCTGAAACATCCTTTTGATCTTTTAGCGTATATTATCCTTCCAGACCATATTCACATGATCTGGAAATTACCGGAAAATGACGATGATTTTCCATTACGAATTCGTCTGGTAAAAAGCAATTTCTCAAGAAAGTATACAGGTTTTGAATTGCCGCAATCTACATCCCGTTCCCATAAAAAAGAGCGCATGATTTGGCAAAGAAGATATTGGGAACATTACATTCGCAATGAGAATGACCTTAAAAATCACACAGAATACATCTTCTATAATCCTGTAAAACACGGGTATACAATTTCACCTTACGATTGGAAATATGGAAATTTCCAGAGCTATGTGGAATCTGGATTGTATGAAAAGGATTGGGGATCGATGATAGAACCAGGGTATTTCAAAGATATTGATATATATGACTGATTTTGTGTTATGCCCTTCCAATCATGCCGTAGATACCGTCTGAAAAGTCAAGGACAAATCTCACACATTCCATAATTCGAGT
>CAZDIS010000138.1:0-4598 GCA_964505585.1 uncultured Pelolinea sp.
TGCCGTCGTTGTACACCTCCACGATCAGGTAATTGTCTTCCGTGCCGCCACCCATACCTGAGGCGATGAAGTGCATATTATCTTCCCGGTCATATACAGCCGCGGACTGTTCAGGAAATGCGCCAACATCACCAGCGATAAAATAGATACCGCCGTTAAAATTGCGCAATTCAGGAACCACTTCGCCCCAGAAATTGGAATTGTTTTGTTTATATGGGCCGCCGTTCGGGGTGACCCAGGTAAAGTGGTTTCCATCCAACCAAAAAAGATAATGGGTGAAGATGAATATATTGGATACGCTTTTTCCGTTCTCTCGCAGGTTATTTTTCAGGAAATAGAGTTGTTCCTTATCCAGCGCCCAATCATTCTGCGGGGTGAGGATGATGAAAAGATTCTCTCCCTGGGTGAAGGATTGGTATACGGGCCCGAAATTGGCGGCGAACAAACCGGACCCATCCAGATCATGGTTGCCGGGCGCCAGGTAATATGGTTTTCCAGTCGCGGCCATCGTATCCTTTAGATTTCCATAACTGGCCGCGGACGGCTCATACACAGTGTCTCCGGTCAGGACGCCGAAAGCGATATCGCTGCTTTTAGCGATCTGCGGTATTGCGGCGGAAAATGGTGGGTGGACTTGATCCTGTTCTGCCGTCCCCGCCTTGTCATGCGAACCGTATACGTGGCCGGCGCTATAAAACGCAAATTCAAGCTGCGCATAGGAGACGGGCACAATATGCTTCCTGCCGTCTTCCAGGGTGGTATAGACGACGCTGAATTGGGATAGATCATCAAATGGTGTCGGCTGCTGGCGCTGAATGATGGCGATGCGGTCCATATTATTCGTGAATTCTGCCTCGATCGGTTTGCCCTTATAGAGCACCTGGTTCATCTGCAGGTTTAAATAGCTGTATTTATCAATTTTGATCAGCAACAGGTCATCGGAAATCGCTTCCAGCTTGAAGTCGTACGTTTTTTCATCCAGTGTGCTGCTGATGAGGTGATGCAATTCATCCAGATGCGTTGTAAAGTCTTCAAAATAGATATTGTCGCGCTGGAAGATCATCTCTATCCGGCGCAGATTTTCGGCTTCTTTTCCCAAAAATTCATCATATGTATCCAGGTACTGGCGGATGTTTTGAACATACATGCGTGAAAAAGTCTGATTCTCAAAAAAAGGTGCAATAAGCGGGTCGTCTTTTTTACTGGAAGATTCACACCATCCCGCTTTTGGCAGGTTGTCGAAAGTGATCGGTTCTAATTTTCCAGTAATTGGGTTGAAATAATATCGGAAATTATGCCAGATGTTTCCATGGCAGGAATTGAATATGTCAAGCGTTGCGAAAAATTTTGCAAAATCTTCAACTTCAAAGATCTCAGAAATAGTTACTTTTCCATCCAGAAACTTGTTCAGCGCGGTAATGCCATATGATGCATATCCATACAGGGAGGGATTTTCCAGTGTTTGATTGATGCTGAACACATCAAAATCCATATAACCGCTCTCCGGCTCCAGTCCGAAATCCCAATCTTCGATGCGATTGGAATAAAACGCGCGCCTTTCCCACAGGTAATCTTCGTTGACTTTAATGATCGGGCCTTCCCTGCGGTGCGCGTTTTCGACCAGGCGTTTATCAAAGAATTCTTCCATCGCATACACGCCAATGTACTCACCATTGATGAGTACATCCACAAAGTCATAACGCAGCGCGATGCCGCCCTGATCGCGATAAAACGATTGGATCAGGTACTCCGATACGCCGTTGCGCGTTTCAGGCCGGTGGATGGAGAATTTATTCATCCCCCACAGGGCTTTGTTATCCATTTTTACCCTAAAGGACCACTTGCCTTGTTCAAGATGGTCGGTCCAATCGCCTTTTAATCGGATCTCAACGTCATCCCGCTTTCCATCTGCGCGGATCACGGCTGGCACGTAATCTTCTTCATCGGTCAAGAGGATGCCGAGTTCAAACGCTTCAACTGCTTTATTTTCGAGTTTGGTGAGGTCTTCTTCTTCGATCTCGATTTCCAGTTTTCTGATTTCAAAATCTACCAGCACGTGGGTAGGATAATCTGCGGGGTCAGGGTCGCTCAGAATTTTTAAGCCTTCCATCCAAAAATTCCAATCACCGCGCATGGGTGTGATCTCAACGCGGTCATATCCGCGCTGGACGATGGGTTCCGGGATCATGTGCAGGAAGTCCGCGTCCCCGGTTCCGATTGTGCTGATTAAAATAAAGTCACTTTTATCTTCCGTGAAGAAAGTAACCTTATAAACATCAGATGCGCTTAAGCCGACAGAGATGTAATTGCCATGGCTTGGGTTTTCAAGATCTAAAACAGCGATGAATTTTTCCGAAGGAAATTCAATCTTTTCATCTGGCTCCCCGGGTTTGATGTTGATCACAAAATGGGACAGTAGATAATTCTGCGCGAAATTTTCTGAAAGCTTGGCGGTGATAATGAAAAAGCTGATGAGGATGAACAATATGATCGCTGTGCGCGTAAATATTTGCCGGGATGCATCTGCATACTGGTTGTGGATACTTTTGGTTGGTTTCAGGTCAACTCTCATGATGAAATCAGATGATCCTTCTATTTTTGGATCATATTAACAATGGTGGTTGTCTGGGGTTATTAGATTTATCCCAGCGCGCGTGCTGCCACGAAGCTGACGCCGATCTTTTCATCCTCTTTTTTAAGTTCCTTTACGCAGGATTCAAAATTGTTAAAGGTGTCAAATTCAGCGAAAAGGAGTGCGTGTACAGCCCCTTCCTTTTGGTCAAACCGGCGCAAATCCAGCCGGGTGCAGTATTTCCCAATAATGGATACGATCTGGTCCACGCCCAGCACTTTCGTTTCCACGGAAATATTATAGACATCCTCGATCTTGTTCTTGCGCAGTGATCCCGTAATCAGCAGGATGAGGAGAACGAGGAATCCGGCTGAAAGTGTTACCAGGCGTTCGTTTGCGCCAAAGCCAAGTCCCATAGCGATGCAGAAAAAAATATAAGTCAATTCCTGGGGTTCCTTGATCGCGGTGCGGAAACGGATGATCGAAAGCGCGCCAACCAGCCCGAGTGATAGAGCGATCGATGATTTGATCAAGGCGATGATCAGGGTTGTGCAGATTGTGATCAGCAGGAATGAATTGCCAAAATGTTTGCGGTTGGAAAGTGATGATCCGTACTTCACATAGACGAGGTAAATTAAATATGACATTGCTGCGGATAAGAGCACGTTGATAAGGACGTCTACTGTGCCGACATTGCGCATGCTGGATAAAAGGTTATTTAAAATTTCTATTATTCTTGTCATTAATATTCCTCAATTCGGGGAGTTTTACCAGTTTACCATACCGTTAATCTGCCACGGATCCCATATTCTCCGCCCGGGACGGTATGCGTGTCTTTTTTTTTGGGAAATCCGCTCACTGTAAATAGATACGATTTCGACAGTTCGTTTGCATGGGAACAGGGCGAGGGGATGAGAGTTTCCTTGCCAGGGTTTGTGCACTGCGCAAGCTGAACCGAGGGCAGCCAGGTGGTCTGAGAAAAATCCCTCAAAACAGGCGCGCATACCTTCGATTGCCATTCGGTCGCTCAAGGTTCGATGTTTTTCTTCTTATAAAGTGTCAGGTGATCCATGTTTCAGGAAAATAATGCATTAGCTGGTTACCCGGTCAAGATATTCTTGCTTGAAAATGATACATATCGGCTATACTATGAAAAACTGATACAGGAGTGATTAATGGCAAAAGAGAAACCCTTTAAATTAACCTATGCAACGATGTTCAACCCTCCCGAAGAACTGCATACACGCTATGAAGCTGCGCTAGCAGACATTAGAAATGCATTCGGGGCGGAGCATCAGATGCTCATTGATGGTGAGGATGTCAAAGCATCCACAACATTTAAAAACATCAGCCCGATCGATACGAATATGGTGTTGGGTTTGTTTCAAAAAGGTGGCGTTGAAGATGCCAATGCTGCGGTTACTGCAGCGAGAAAGGCATTTCCCGCCTGGCAAAAGACACCATGGCAGGAACGGCTGGCATTATTGCGCAGGGCAGCAGACATCATCGATGCCCGCATTTTTGAGTTTGGCGCGGTTATCACCCTTGAAGTGGGAAAAAATCGCATGGAAGCACTGGGTGACGCGGCGGAAGCGGCAGACCTGATCCGCTATGCCTGTGATCAGATCGAAGCGAATGACGGCTTTATCAAGCAGATGGGCAGTGACCCACTGCAGGGTTATAAGGCGACAAATTATTCAGTCCTGCGGCCTTATGGAGTCTGGCTCGTGATCAGTCCGTTCAACTTCCCCGCTGCGCTGACTGGCGGACCAGCGGGAGCCGCTTTGGCGGCTGGCAACACGATTGTTTTCAAACCCGCATCGGACACACCGTGGACATCACGCTTGCTGGCAGAATGTTTCCGTGAGGCGGGCCTGCCCGATGGTGTATTTAATTTTGTTACTGGTCCCGGCAGTACACTTGGGCAGGCGTTGATCGACCATCCAGAAGTGGATGGTGTTACCTTTACCGGTTCCTTCGATGTCGGCATGGGCATTTTTCGCTCTTTCGCGCAGGGAGAATATGT
>CAZDIS010000138.1:4608-6487 GCA_964505585.1 uncultured Pelolinea sp.
CGATCCTTGAATTGGGCGGCAAGAATCCAGCTATCGTTTCTGCCAATGCGGATGTGGAAGAAGCGGCGGTGGGCATTGTGCGGTCTGCGTTTGGTCTGCAGGGACAGAAGTGTTCGGCTTGCTCACGCGTGTATATTGAAAAACCCATCTACCAAAAGGTGCTTGACCGCATTTTAGAGTTAACCAAAAAGCTGGAAATTGGAGATCCAACCAGGCGTGAAGTGTACCTTGGCCCGGTGGTCAATAATTACGCTTACCAGGACTACCAGAATTATATTGCTGAGATGCGCAAGGCGGGAACGCGCCTACTGGCGGGTGGTGAAATATTAACGGATGGTGATCTCGCTAATGGTTATTATTGCGCCCCGACGATCGGGGTTGATCTGCCGCGTTCACACCGGCTCTGGAAACAGGAGATGTTCCTGCCGATCACGACGGTAATGGATGTGGATAACCTGGAAGAGGCCATGAAAAAAGCGACGGATGTTAAATACGGTTTGACAGCAGGTTTTTATGGGTCCGTCGAAGAAGCAAAATGGTTCTTTGAAAATTCGCAGGCAGGCGTAAATTATGCCAATCGTCCACAGGGCGCGACTACAGGCGCGTGGCCGGGCTTCCAGCCGTTTGGCGGTTGGAAGGGGTCTGGATCAAGCGGGAAGAACGCGGGTGGGGAGTATTATGTGCAGTTATACATGCACGAGCAGATTCAAACACTGATCCAGAAGAAATAAGATAATCAACCAGCGTATATTAATATTGAGCTGTATTATCGATAAAAATGAGTGGAGGAAAAAATGTTGCATAGAAGTCAAATAAAAGCGCAGGCGAAGGAAAAGATTAAGGGTAAAGTTTTTACTGTTTTCTTCGCGCTGCTTGTCGCGGGATTCGTTTCCGGACTTGGATCCGCCGCGTTCGGTATTGGGGCGTTGATCACAGTGCCGGCAATGGCGGTGGGTATGTGTGTTTATCTGATCGCCATTTGGCGGCATGATGAGTATGAATTTTCAAAGATCTTCCGTGGTTTTGATAACCTGGGAAGAAATATTGGCGGCTATTTACTGGTACAGCTTTTCACTGCGCTGTGGTCGATATTATTCATCATCCCGGGAATTGTTATGGGAATCGCTTATTCAATGACAAATTACATCATGGCAGATACAGACTGCCCGGCGGGCGAGGCAATCCGCACTTCTAAAGAAATCACCAGGGGATATCGCTGGGATATCTTCGTGATGTTCTTGAGCTTTATCGGCTGGTATTTTTTAGGCGCGGTCACGCTGGGATTGGCGTATATCTACGCGGTTCCCTATATTTCTGTCTCGTTCGCTGGATTGTATGAGGAATTAAAGAAGAACGCGATTGCCAATGGGACCTGGCAGCTGGGATAGTGTCTGCTATCCTACTACAGCATTATCTGAAAAAACCAGCCCTGATAAACAGCGGCTGGTTTTATTTAAGGAGCGATTATACTTAATGCATGATGGCAGTAAAACCAATAGATGTACTGATTCATTATCCGCTGGATGAAAAACAGCAGCGGAAACTGGCTGCGATTTCACCCCAGGTGCGTCTGACAGTTGCCGAGGGTGATGATCCTGAACGGATATTGCCGGATGTCCTTGAAAAAGCGGAAGTAATGTTAACCGCGAACTATGTCCCGCGGCCCGAATCCGCACCCCGGCTGAAGTGGATCCAATTTTCTTATGCCGGGATCGATTTTATCCAGGGACATCCTATTTTAGAACGGACGGGTTTTAAAGCAACAACACTTTCGGGTGCGGCTGCGCCCAAGGTGGCGGAATTCGCGATGATGGCCCTGCTGGCCCTATGTCGAGCATGAGAGAAGGGTCGATGACTGGGCGGATCAAAACATCCAAGC
>CAZDIS010000139.1:0-6328 GCA_964505585.1 uncultured Pelolinea sp.
TAACAGACCCTTATAGGGTCAGGTCATGCCACCCGCTTTGCGGGTGGTCATGACTCGTTAAAGCATTAGCATTGGTTTGTATTGTTCGATATTTTCGACGGGTTCTGGGTAGTGCATTTTCAAATCTTGTAACTTACTGGTGATGATCGACATCACGAGGTAATCCCGATACCAATTGCGGTTAGCGGGGATCACGTACCAGGGCGCGTAGGATGTGGATGTCTCTTTAATTGCTTCTTCAAAGGCATGGATATAATCATTCCAGTATTTGCGTTCATCAATGTCACCAGGGTTGAATTTCCATTGTTTTTTCTCCATTTCAATGCGTTCAAGAAACCGCTCCTTTTGTTCATCTTTTGATATATACAGAAAGAATTTGAGAATGGTTGTCCCTTCATCAGAAAGGAGCTTTTCAAATTCTCGTATGTGATGATAGCGTTTTTGCCATCTGTTCTTTGGCACCAGGTTATGAACCCTGACCACCAGGACGTCTTCATAATGTGAGCGGTTGAAAATCGCGATTTCACCATTTTTAGGTGTGTGCTTATGCACCCGCCACAGATAATCATGGCCAAGTTCCTCCTTTGTAGGGGCTTTAAAGCTTGCCACTTTGACACCCTGTGGGTTGACTCCTTTAAAAATAGACCTGATCGTTCCATCTTTTCCCCCAGCATCCATTGCCTGCAGCACAATAAGCAGCTTATGTTTATTTTCTGCATACAACAATTGCTGTAAGGCAATCAAATCTTTTCGTAAATCCTTTGTTGTTTTTTTTGCTTCCTTTTTTCCCTTTTTCCAAAGTTTTATCTCGTCTGGTGAGAAATTTTCTAAAGAAAAGTTCTCTGGTTCTGATATTTGATATCTTTTCATGTTTTCCTCTCTTTTAATGTAGACATAATTTTTCGCATCATATGCGGGTCATCAGTAAGCAATCCGGATGCGGGCAACCTTTGTACAAGAATTGACCAATGCGGATTTATTTCAAAGACCCGTTTAAAAATTGGGAGTGCCTGCTCAATTTCCCCGATGTCAGCCAGCGTTACCGCCTCCCAGAATGGCAATTCCTCAATGTCTGGAGCAAAAGAAGCCGCAGTTGCGTATTTTTTCCTTGCACCCGATACATCTCCGTTTGTGATCAACACATCTCCTTCATTCATCAGGGCGTATGCTTTTTCAATCTTTAGTAAGCGATCCAATTCTTCAATCGGATTACAGTGGTCATCTACTCGCAAATTTGTCGTAAAGTGTTCCCATGGCTCGTCATCATCGATATTATCAACAACTATGATCGCGGCGCTTTGCTGCCCACGGATATCGCCCCCAGTATTTTGGGCGGCGAGCAGGGCCGCATATAAGCGATCAGCCAATCTTCCTTTTGTAGATTCAAAACTTTCGGCCATTTGCCCCCAAACAGTATCATGCAACATCATATTCGCCTGAACGGAGTAGTTTTCGCCTATGCTGTGGCCTGCTTCCAAAATACATTTTTTCCCGGTGTGCGTAGCGATTCCACCCTGGGCATCAAGAATGGATACCTGCCGCAAATCCCTTTTATCGTCTTTTGCAAGGAGATATTTCAGTGCCTGTTTTGCAGATTTGCCCTGCTTGAGCAGGGTGAGTCCATTAGGGCCATAAGATATTTCAACCATGGATTGTGTTGCGATTGCGCCAACTCCGGGAATTATCCATGGGCAGACTGAGCCAACGGAAAACCAGTGTGACTGCACAGCTATGCCAAGTTCTGATCTGTCCTCACTTATCGCCACAATGGAATAGGTATGATTGATGTTCATGATTTTTTCGGTTTTTGTTTATGCCAGCCGAACATATTCGGCCTGCTTTAATTCCTTCCCTGTAGATTTTTGAATTTGGACCAATGGACCATATTGAATTTCTCCAGGACAACGAGTGATTTTTTCCTTTATAAGATTTGCCAAATAATCTTCCGCGAATTGGTGGTTGTATGCTGTCAGGAGAAAGAATGGGCTTCTGTTTGAAAATAGTGGATTGAGGAGTTCGAGCAATGTAGCGATAGATTGATCGAATTTCCATATTTCCCCTTTCGGGCCACGACCGAAAAGGGGTGGGTCAAGAATGATCCCCTCATATTGGTTTCCCCTCCTGATCTCGCGCTTGACAAATTTAGTTACATCATCCACGATCCATCTGACCGAGGATTGTTCCATGCCCGAGAGTTTTTGCGATTTTTTTCCCAGCTCGACAGCTGCGCGTGAAGCATCAACATGGGTGACCTCTGCGCCGGTCCTTGCACAAAAAAGAGTTGCCACACCGGTGTAGGCAAAGAGGTTTAATATCTTTAGCGGCTTTAAAATATTTTCTATTTTCTTCGAAATCCAATACCAATTTTCCAATTGTTCTGGAAAAATTCCGACATGCCGAGAATGAGCGATTTTTAGAACAACTTGAAGTGAATCAATACGGATAATCCATTCATCAAGCTGGCTATTGAAAAACTTCCAATCGCCAGTTTTATTTGTGTGGCGCATGGTATACATGGCATCGGCCTGTTTCCAGAGATCATTATTTAGAGCCGGCTTCCATGGCGCATCAGGTTCGAAACGGTCAAGAATTACGGAACCGAATCGTTCCAATTTACGATAATTTCCGCAATCAACCAATTCGTAGTCCTGCCAGCCGGCGCTTTTAATCGATTTTTTGTGAATAGTTTTCAAAGAATGTTCCTATGATAATCCTGTTTAATACTTTTCAGTATACCAATGTAAACGTCATTCTTTATGTTCCGCAAGGTATAATCCCATGGATTATGTATGAAAAAAACAATCGTTTTGACAGAATAATTGATAGGCGAGGTTCCGGATCAGTAAAGTGGGACCGCTATCAAGAGGATGTTCTTCCGCTGTGGGTAGCGGACATGGACTTTCCAGTCATGGACGCAGTTCAATCTGCTTTAAGATCAAGGATAGAACATCCTTTTTTCGGGTATCAAAAACCAGACGAAGATGTGATTGATATCATCTGCCAATGGGTCTTGGATCGATACCATTGGCGTATCTCACACGAGGATGTTCTATTATTACCGGGTGTTGTCAGCGGATTCAATTGGGCAGCCAGTGCTTTAGTTGATCAAACACAAGCGATTGCTTTTCAGACACCAGTTTATTTCCCTTTTTATCAGGTCGCACAAAATCAGAAAATCGATCAGATCACCATTCCGTTAACCAATACAAAAGAAGGATACGTGATCGATTTTGATCTGTTTGAAAAGCGGCTGAAGGATGGGGTTCGCATGTTCTTACTCTGTAACCCGCATAACCCGGTTGGGCGGGTCTTTTCAAGAGATGAATTAGAGAACATTGGGGAGATGTGCATGAAGTATGATGTTCTGATCTGTTCTGATGAAATTCATTGCGATCTCATATATTCCGGACATGAACACATTCCAATAGCGTCTTTATCTGATGGTTTATCTAATCAAACGGTTACTTTAATGGCTCCCAGCAAGACATTCAATATCCCTGGTTTGCAATTTTCATTCGCGATCTGCCGGAATAAGAAATTTAGAGAAATCCTGGAAAGGGCCCGGCGCGGGTATCTTGAACATCCGAACATTCTGGCTGTTACAGCCGCAAAGGCAGCTTATCTCTATGGCAGGGAATGGTTGGAGACATTGCTTAAATACCTTGAAAAAAACCGTATGTATGTCTCTCGATTTCTCAGGAAAAATATTCCAGAAATACAGTACCATGTTCCAGAAGGGACATATCTTGCCTGGTTGGATTGCAGCAATCTGGCTTTAGCCCCATCACCCTATGCGTTTTTTCTAAAGCAGGCAAAAGTCGCGTTGAATGATGGAAAATTATTTGGTGAAGGGGCGAGTGAATTTGTGCGCTTAAATTTTGGGTGTCCGCGGTCAATACTTGATAAAGCGCTTGAAAGCATGTCAAACGCTGTGGAAAAATACCGTTAAAAAGAAATTATGGAAAAAACCAATCATAAAAAGAGGGGATGCGTCAAAGGATGCCTTGGATTCATCGGCGGCATTGTTGGCATTGTTGCCATAATAACGGCTGGTGTGGCTTTAGGATATCTTGTTTTAAGAGGCGCAGGCGCTTACTTGATCATAGCGGATGAGCTGCAGCCAGCCAACGCGATTGTTATTATGGGTGGCGGAGGTGAGCCGCGCATGAGTGAGGCTTTGGATCTTTACCGAGACAAGCTGAGCCGAATAATCATCCTAACTGAGACTGGCGAATATATTGAAGAATTTGATTATCTACAAAGTTTTGATATCCGCATTCAATTGATGAATAATGGCGTTCCCGCAGGAAATATATTAATCACCGATTCAGAAGTAGCCAGTACCCTGGAAGAAGCCCGGGCTGTACTCAAGCTCATGAAAACGAGACAAATGAACTCGGCAATTATAGTTACAGACCCATACCATACAAAAAGAACTTCTATCAAATTCAATGATGTTTTTGCGGAGGAAAATATTCAGCTCTATTTCCAGCCCGTCACTCCATCCTGGTATAACTCACGTACCTGGTTCTTATCGCATGATGGTTGGAAATATACTGTCCTCGAATATCTTAAACTGACGGCTTATAAGCTGGGTATCAATGGATAAAAATAACTTTCATGGAAAATGGTCAATGTGTAACAAAAATCAGAATAACAAAATTCACCGAATAATATTGGTTTTCTTAGGGACTATCGTTCTTTCATGCGTGTTTAATTTTCAATCCCCAGAACGAGGAGAGATCCTATTCGCGGATGATTTTCAGAGCTCGAATACATTTTGGCGGATTTGGTTTGAAGAGAACGTGTCTGCCGCGAGTGTCATTGAGGGGGAAATGGTCATGATTCTTGAAAAATCGGATTCCGATATTGTTACGACGAACCACATCACACATCCAAATGTTGAAATTTCGGTAGACGTGGTGAAAGAACACGGATCTGAAAATAACATCTTTGGCGTCGTTTGCCGATACGTTAATCCCAGAAATTATTATAGTTTTTTGGTTTCATCGGATGGGTATTACGGTATCGCGAAAAAGAAAAATGGTGTAATGCAACTTATTTCTTCGCAACAAATGCAGTACGATGCGATCATTAATAAAGAAAATCAGCCAAATACAATCTCGGTTATTTGTAACGGCGAGTTTTTTCAATTTACAGTAAATGGAAAAGAATTAGCATCGCTGACTGATGATGACCTCGCTATTGGGGGTAACGGGCTTGTCATTGGTTCTTTTGAAGCACCGGGAGACCTGGTTGTTGCTTTTGATAATTTTCGCGTGTTAGCCCAATAAATGAAAATTTTCTTAGATATGGTTGGTTGCCGGTTAAATCAGAGCGAGATAGAGAAGTTCGCATTTTCCGCGCGGCAAGCAGGACACCAGATCGTATCTGAAGCGGGATTGGCGGATGTTGCAATTGTGAACACGTGTGCTGTCACGGCGGCGGCAGCTGCTGATTCAAGAAAAGTGATCCGCCGCATCGCTAGAACAGGATGCGAGCATATTGTGGCAACCGGCTGCCTTTCAACCATTGATCCGGATCAAGTCTTGAAATTGCCTTCTGTCAAGGAAGTTGTGGATAATGCGGAAAAAGATGCGCTTGTCGATCTGATTTTGGATGATAACGGTGAGCTGATTGACAAAAGTATTTTTCGCAAGCCTATTCCCGGTAAACATAAGCGTACCCGCGCATTCATTAAGGTCCAAGACGGTTGTGATAATTATTGCACTTTCTGTATCACACGTTTGGCACGCGGAAAGAGCCGCTCGATTAATAAAAGGGAAATATTTGAGGATGTTGGACGAGCGCTGGCGGGCGGGGTAAAAGAAATTGTTCTGACTGGTGTCAATCTTGGGTCCTGGGGTGTGGAATTAAACCATCCGACAAACCTCGCTCATCTGACAGCTGAATTGATAAACACATTTGGTATACCCAGAGTTCGCCTTAGTTCAATCGAGCCCTGGGATCTGGACGAAAAGCTCATTGACATGCTGGACAATCCCAGCTTTTGCCCGCATTTCCATATCCCGCTGCAATCTGGATGTGACCAAACACTCAAGAAAATGGGGCGCCGCCATACGATCAGCCAATTTCAGTCGCTCATAGGAAGGATTCGCGAAAAAAAGGAAATGACCGCAATTACGACTGATATTATTGTTGGTTTTCCCGGAGAAACACAGAAAGCATTTCAGGAAACGCTAGCGTTTGTGAAAACGATCGGATTTTCTGGGGGTCATGTCTTTCGTTATTCATCACGAGCTGGCACACCAGCGGCATCATACAGTTCAAGGGTGCCGGAAAAAATGAAAAAAGAACGCAGTAAATT
>CAZDIS010000140.1:0-6291 GCA_964505585.1 uncultured Pelolinea sp.
GTTATCATCCTTTCTTTGGTTAATTGGTTAGCTTCTGAAAGGATACCGTGATCTATACTTTTAAGAATTTACAGAAAATTTGAGACACTAACTACGCTCGTGAAAATCAAACAACACCGAGAGAAAAAGACAATATATCGGATTGGTGCTATCGCTAGCATATTCGCGCTTTTAATTTTCCGCCGCAACCTGGCAGCAGAGATGCACATCTCCAACGGATTCGGTATCTGGCAAATCCCCGCACCCCTGCCCGACAATGCCTACGCCTGGTTCGCGCTCATCCGCGCACAGCCACTGCTGGCATTTATCTTATTGGATGGTGTGGATGTGATCAATGCCATTCTTATAGTGGCATTGTTTATTGCCCTCTTCACCGCAGTAAAACAGCACAATCCAAAATTGGCTGCCGCGGCTCTTTCAGCAACTATGCTCGGCGCTTTTGTTTATATTCTTGCAAACCGCGCCTTTCCCATCAACTACCTTTCACGCAAATATGACGCAGCAGATATTCCCATAGAGCAGGCAGATATCCTGACACGCGCGGATGTGCTTCTGGCAAACCCAGTACGTGATTCAGCCATGGCGTTCGGATTGATATTGATCCTGAGCGCTGGTCTCGCTATTTCTATCGTTATATTAAAGGAAAGGGCTTTCAAACGCGGGGTTGCCATGGTAGGCATGATCGCAAATGGGCTTTACCTGATAAACTACGTTTTGATCCTTTTTGCGCCAAAACTCAATTGGCTGCTCCCAACACTTTCAGCCCCTTTCCGCCTGGTGTGGTATGGCATGCTGGCAGCAGCTTTACTGAAACTTGCCAGATCTATTCGGGCGAATGAATGACCGGGAGAATAAATGAATACGTTATCAAAATGCCTCATCTGTGACAAAGACAAAGGTATCGCCCACCATCCGCCTGGCGGGTATATCTATTTGGGAGAGTGTTTCGCGATCTGCCACGCACCCGTCAACAGCGGCCCGCTCGGCACGCTCTTGATCGAATCCCGCCGCCATTTCCTCGACTACGCCAGCATGACGCACCAGGAATTAGCCGGCATCGGTCCCTTGCTGCAACGCGTCTACCGCGCCCTGCGCGAGCTGACCGGCGCTGAGCGCATTTACCAGGCCGCCATGATCGATGGCATATCGCACTTTCACTGCTGGCTCGTTCCACGAAGAAAGAGCGACGCAACCAAAGGCGTGAGATTCCTGGCGATGGACCTGAGCTGTAATCCGGATGAAGCAGCAGCGCTGGCAAAACAATTGCGCGGGATGTTCAATTCCCCAAATCATTAACCGACGATATTCCATCGCCGTAAAGAACCACTTCCCTTTTCCTGGTTGAATTACTATGCAGAAAGTGTTTTCCATACTCTATAATTAAGAAAAAGAATAGTGGAATTAGTTAAAGGTGGAAAAATGACCGAAGAACAGAAAAACGATTCTCCCGAAAAGAAAGCGAGCGATGTCCGCGCAGAGTCCGTTAGCATACGACAGGGCGGCGCGATCCATGTGGAAGCCGACAAGGTGGAGGTGAGGCAGGGCGGTGTGGTAAACGCAAAAGCCAAATCACTGGAGATCACAGGCGGCGGGCTGCTGCTTGGGCAAACGGAAAACGCGCGCCTGATCGCGTCGAAGAGCGGCGCGGTGATCGCGCAGCATGATGTGGAAATGGACCAATGCGGGACGATGCTGCAAATCTCACGCGGGGATGTCACGATGGAACAATGCGGCGCAGTGGTGCAGGTGGCGAATCACATCACTATGGGCGACAACAACGGCACTGTATTCATGTTCGCAAAAAATGTGGACGGCGATGTGCATACCGCATTTGGGCACAAAGAATCAGTCACTTTCGGCGTTGTAGCCGGATTGACCGCGGGGCTGGTGCTGCTGGCAGGTTCATTATTGTCACGCGGAAAAAAGTAGCGAAACGGCTGCGGTCAAAGAGATCAAAACAACACATCCTGGCTAAGCCAGTAGATGATGATGTAAATACCCGCGCCAGCGAGGAAGAGTGAACTGAGGCGATGCACGTATGGCGTGATCCCCCGCAGCCAGCGCGCCATGCCACGCCGGAACAAGACCGACCCGAGCACAACCACGAGCACGACCGCGCCCATCCCCAACGCGTACGCGCTGAACTGACTGACGGCTGCTCCAGGTGAAGCAGCGCTCAGCGCGTTGCCCGCCACCACCAGGAAGATCGGCAATGTACAGCTGAGCGAGGCAACCGCATAGGAGACGCCAAATAATAGATCCCCCCATAAGGAAGCTCTTCCTTTTGGATCTTCTTTAACAGACACGTTCAGACTGAGGGTCTTCCTGGTGACCAGGAGCCAGATGCCTAAGACACTCATGACAACCCCGACCAATAATCCGGCGTAAGGGAAAAGGTCCAAGACAGCCCGGCTGCCAGCAGATATCAGCAAGCCAACACCAAGGAAAATCACCACGAAGCTGAAGGTGATCGCACCTGTGTGCGCCAAACTTTCGATGACCTGACCGCCTACTCGCTTTTCGCGCGCATTTCCCATACGCTGAAAAGCGTAGGTCGTCAGCATCACCACCCCGCAGGGATTGACGCTGGCGACCATACCCGCTGAAAACGCAAAACCGATAGGGAGAACACGGGTGAAATTTGCCAGGGCGGATTCGATCCCGCCCTGGTTGTCTATTACCAGAAACAGCACCCCGGCGACGAGCAATGCTGGCAAAATGAAGGTCAATAACACAACGCGTAGCGGTCGGGTACCGGCCTGCTTCTCCGGGGAGTAATTATCCTTGGTCTTAATCAACTTTGCCATGACAACCTCCGCATTTCTCAGGTGATCTCACTGATAAATTCAGCCAGCTGGTCGGCTTTGATGCTGCCGACCCATGAGCGCATCAGTTCACCTTGCGCATCAAAGAAGAGAAAAGCCGGGGTACCGAGGATGCGATACGTGGAGATCGCGGCCGGGGCATCGAGCGCACCGGCGGGGACTGTGATCGAAAGGTCAGCAAGCAGCGCCTGGCCGTCGGATTGGCTGCCGAGATTGGTATATGGGCCAATATCCAGCGCGACCATATTGATCTGATCCCCTGCCTGGTCGTATGCCGCCTGAAAGAGAGGCAGGTCGACGCGGCAGAAATGGCAGAGCCCGGCAAAGAACATCGCCGCCACCGGTTTTCCACCCTCAAACACCTCAGAAAAAGCAGCTGAATCACCGGTCAGGTTCTCATCACCCTGATAGAGGGAAAAGGTGAAATCCTGGGCGAGGCCAACCGGCTCAACCGAGGGAGGGGCTTCACCCGCGCCCGCAGCATCGCCAGTTTGAGCGCCACCTTCCTGGCCCACGATGCGCGTATCCGGACGGAATGCCACCCATGAAAACCAGAAGTGGTTGATGCTGACGACAGGCGCCAGGGACTGTCCCGCCAATGCGCCGCTCAGGGCAACACCGGCATTGTTCCAGAGGGTACCGGTCTCTCGATCGCGGAAGTTTTCGCCATCCACTTCAAAGGTAAGGACCTGGCCATCAAGCGCGCGTGAGAACGACGTGGCCGCGCCAACATCTTTTCCACCGCTGACGGATGAGCGGTCAAGGGCGGAAGCGGTGCCCGCCTGCCAGAAGACCACGATCGGCTCATCGGCGACGGTCTCATTGATGACCCGCGCATCTTCTAACACGCTGTAAGGAAAGGCGACGGTCTCAGTTTCGCGGTCGATGGTGAGGACGCGCGCCAAGGGGGGGAGCGCATCGGGTGTCTCCGGACCCTGATACAGGAAGGGGTCATTGAATTCCGCGTCGTAGCCGACATAGGGGTTGCTGCCATACTCACGCTGGAATCCGGTGCGCCTGGAAAGCACATCGCCCTGCGGGAAATCGCGCCTGAACTGCTCCCAGGAAACAAGGAAAGCCGGAATGGAAGTGAGCACTTCACCGGCATATTCACCCGCGATGCCTTCGCCGGTAGCCTGCTGCCACCAGGTTTCCGTCTGGCGGTCGTACATGATCAGGTTACTGAAGCGCAGGCGGCCGGTGGTACCGAAATCAAGCTGCTGCCCATCGAAATCGCGGTCGAAAGCGATGGCGGTGTTGCAGAGCGGGCAATAGGTTACCGAAACACCCTGGCCGTTGAGAGTATCATTGACGATCTCGTGCCACATCAGGATCTGGACCGGATAGGCGCGCGCGGTGCCGTCCACTTCAACGACGACAACCGCCTCCGCATCCTCCAGCCATTGATCGGCGTCCGCTATTGAAACATACGCGGGGGAATCGATCGCGGGGATGCCGTCCTTGGGTGGGCCACCCGAGAGTACTTCCGTGTAAGGAATTGTGCGGTTGCTAAAATCGGTTGTGAACTGGCTCTCGGCTCCAGCCGGGGGTTTTTCCTCCGGTGAGAGCTGATCTGGCGCATCACTTTCCTCCGGCAGCGCGTCCGTTTCATCGGTAACATCTACCGCCGGGGTTTCGCCCACAGCGAGCGGCGCGCAGGCCGCAGCCAATACACTGATCAATACAAATATTATCCATTGTTTTCGCATGGTTATTTCACCTCTTATTTCTATTTATGTATTAGACGTACTCAATCTCATTTTTCTTACGTGTTGGCTGATGTGGAAATTCGCTCAGGATCCGCGCCAAATTAGACACGCAAAGCCATTAATAACCAGCGCCAAAAAGCAATATAATCCATATTATGTACATCAGTCCGTTCGGGAAGGTCGTGCTGGCGCTGCTGGCGGTCACGCTCATTTTGGGGCTGACGGCCGCCGCCTGGTCACTGGCGCGGGCAGGGGAAGCAATGGGAATCACGGCAGCGGAAGGGATGACAACGCGGACATTCATCCACGCGCGCTGGCGCGCGCAGAAGATCGCGCGCATCACGCAGGCGCAGACCCCCCAGCAGGCACGGTGCGGGAACACCGTGATGAGAGGCATTGCCAAGCATTTCAGCGGCGCGCTGCAATACGGATGGCGCTGCCTGCGGGCCAGTATGGACACCCGCGGCGAGAGCGATGGCACGCTGCCCGCGGTGACACCCGCCACGCTGGCAGAGCTGCCCGAAAGAATGTGGGCGTATTTTGAGGCGGCCATCTGGCAGGCGCTGGCAATCGACGCGGTGGCGGCAGACACCTGCGCCCTTGCCCCGCTGGAGGGTGAAGCGATAATGATCGCCGTCAGCGGCGGAGGAGAGAAGGCAGCGCCCACCAGCACGCGCACACCAGCAAGGGCAACAGCCACGCCGGCTCAAGCGGATGAAGGAAGCCTGGAAACAGGGGTGCTGGTGGAGATCAGCGGGACGGAAGGCCTCGGGCTGCGGGTGCGAGAGGCAGCGGGACTGATGAGCGAGATCCGTTTCAAAGCGCAGGACGGCGAGCGCTTCCGGATCGCGGATGGGCCCGCCTACGCGGACGAGATCGTATGGTGGCAGATCCGCTGTATGAAGAACGGCGACTCCGGCTGGGCGGCCGGCGCGTATTTGCAGATCGTTGAAGAGTGACACGCGCCAAGGCAGGCGCACGCAAGCCCGATGGAAGAGCACGCTGCCCACGCGAACCCGCCTAAGACCCCTCCCCCCGCCGCCTAAAACAGGGGCGGGCCTCCGCAGCCCGCGCGATACGGCTTAGAGCGGATAGACGCTCAAGCCGATGGCACCCGGCCCGACATGCACCCCAACTGCCGCACCGATCTCATAGATGTGCACCTGCTCGCATTCGATACGGTCCGCGACCTGTGCCGCGACCCGCTCCGCCTCTTCCGGGGCATTGGCATGCATGACCACCGCGCGCGCCTTGTGAGCGCCGACATGCCCCGCTGCCAGGTCGATAATGCGCGCGACGGCCTTCTTCTTGGTGCGGACCTTTTCGAGCGCGTCGATCTTACCGTTATCATCCAGATAGAGGATGGGCTTGATGTCCAGGGCTGTGCCCATGTAGCGTGAGGCACCGCCGATGCGGCCGCCCTTATGGAGGTACTTGAGGGTGTCGACCACGAAGTAGACTTTGACCTTCGCGCGCACCGCGTCCGCCGCCGCACGCACCGCTTTGAGATGTTTGCCCCCGGCAATGGCACGCGCGGCCGCCTCAACGACGAGGCCCGCCGCGCCCGCCGCGAGGTGGGTATCGATCATCTCCACTGGCACCGTATCGAAGGTCTGCAGCGCCACCTCGGCCGAGTTGACCGTGCCGCTGACGCCGGATGAGATGAGCGGCGCGATGATGGCAAGATGGTCCTGGGCGAGGCGCTCAAAGAGCGTGATGAAATCCCCGGCTGAGGGCTGGGAGGTGGTGGGGATCGA
>CAZDIS010000141.1:0-6258 GCA_964505585.1 uncultured Pelolinea sp.
AATAAGCGCCATCAACGTAGCTGCAATCAGAATATTGTTTATTCCCCTTCAGGAAAGTCCCCCTTCAAAGGCGATTACGGTCAACAGGAGCGATAAAAATACTATTGCCCACATGACGCCCCCCTGCTCTTCAAATAACCGAGCCGCAAAATGCAGCGCATCGCCAGCAAGCGCAATAATCCGGATTATTACATTCGATATCAATAGCTTAACGTTCATTATCCATGATACATTGAATTTACCATCTAATTTCTTCAATTTTTGTCCGGGTAATCGTTTGGAGAAGAAATTAACAGTAAGGAAAGTGACCATCTGCAAAACCCCAAACCATAAATTTGAAATGGTCATTTTTAGGTTCGATGAGTAGATTAGAAACCCTGCGCTTATAACAGGAAATAGCAAGCCAATGATATACACCGTTTGATTCGGTCTTTCAATTTTTTCAAATTCCCTATTTGGCAGTTTTGAAAATTTTGTAATGCCTGCGATCAAAAATGAAACCGGTATTACTAAAACCCCAATTTCAAAAGCATGATTTTCACCAATTAAGTTCTCAAACCCTGAAAAGGACAATGAAAATGGAATACCGGAAAATAAAAATATCGGCAGGAGTACTAACCAATTTAACCGCTTATCACGTTCCGTATAGAGAAATATCCAGCTAAGAGGCAGGGCGAACATTAGTAGGAATATCGAACTGAAGGGATCATCAAAAAGGAAGATATATCCAGTCAGCGCGGCAATCGCAGAAAATAAGTGACTCACCTGGCTAAATTCATTCTTACCTGAGTACCAGCGAAAAGCGCTGTAAAACGCTATAAAAAATAAAGCGATCTGCATAAACAATTGCAATATTGGAGACATGAATCCATCAGTAACTTGCGTCAATAAGTAAAAATTAGCGATATAAATAAGAAATCGTTGTAATAATAAGTGTTTGCTAATTTTTTGCGGTAAATTGCTTATACGCCACTTAAATAAAAATCCCGCATATAAAAAAACACTCGCAAGTACCCATATCCCCAAATTGGAAAATTGGCTCCCGAAAATGTTCTCTTGGTTAGACTGATAGGTTACAGAAAAGATAAAAACCAAAATCATGCTTCCGATGAATTTATATGTGTAGTGCGGAATGAATTCTGATGATTTCATGTGCCGGTATATGAGCATCAAAATTAAACCAATCATATCCAGAATCGTCCAGCTGATTAAAACCGTCCATACATTTCCAGAAAGTAAAACAAGCCAGACAGCTACCGAATTGATCAAGAATTCGATCCAATGAAATAAACTCTGATTGCCGTTTTGGTGGGCAGTCTCTGTGGCCAGATACGCGAGAAGCAAGGAAAATGTGCCAATTCCAGCCAATCGAGATTGCTCGGTCAATTGATAAACAATATCAATCCTTTCCGGCCCTGGATTATAAAAATCCTTTATGGTGAAAGGTTGCAAGCCGGTAGGAACGGAGAGAATTAGAAAAGTCCAGATTATAAAAGAGACTGAGAATAACATTAACCAGATATAAGCAAGCCGCGTTCCCCGAACTCGAAGTATCACAGCGGTAATACATACAAATACAACAGAGAAGATACTAACAGCTAAAGTCATTTTGTCTTAGAGTATTGAAATATTTTGGCGGCGCAGAAAATTTCCGCCGCCTTTCTTTCCATACCATTTGTCGCCATCAACGATCATTTTTCCCCTTAAAAACACTTTTTCAACAGTGCCTTGTAATTTCCAGCCTTCAAAAAGATTATAATCAGTGCGATGATGCGCGTAATCCACACCATATGTAATCTCTTTCTCGGGGTCCCATATCGCTATATCAGCATCTGATCCTGGCATTAATGATCCTTTCTTGGGGTATATACCAAAGATCTTAGCAGGATTCGTACTTGTTAATTCGACAAACTGATTTGGGGTAATTTTGCCAGCTTTCACACCATATGTCCAAAGTATCAATAATCGGTCCCCAATTGCCGGAAGGCCATTTGGGATTTTTGTGAAATCATCCACGCCTAACTCTTTTCCTGGAATTGCAACCTTTTTATTTTCATAGTCAATTGGCTTGGTTCCGTCATAGAAAAATGGACAGTGATCTGTTGCAAACACCTGCATTGTTCCATCTGCTAACGCTTTAAATACACCAGCATTATCTTCCTTTGATCGCATCGGAGGAGAACAAATCCATTTTGCACCATCTGGCCTGCGAAGTTCGTCTATTGTAAAAAAAAGGTATTGCGGACAAGTTTCACCCATTATCGGCAAACCTTCCTCCCGCGCATTTCGCACGTGATCTACACCACCTTTTGTGTTCATATGAACAATATATATGGGCGCGCCAGTTTGCCGAGCGAGTGATATGACGCGGTTGACCGATTCTACAGCTCCCTCAGCAGGCCTCGTTAATGCGTGCCATTCTGGCGTGGTATGCCCCTTCGCCAGTGCTTCATTAACCAACAATTCAATTACGTCACCATTCTCTGCGTGTATCAGCACCAACAACCCATTATCATTAGCTATGCGCATTAATTGATATATTTCACCATCCATTAGGCGCAACCGGTCATTATAAGCTGTGAAAACTTTCATCGAGTTGATCCCCTCATCTCGGAGGAGTGGAATATCTTTGGCAATCTGATCTGAAAAATGTGTGATATTCATATGAAAACTATAATCGATTGTTGCCTTATCGTGCGCTTTTTCGTGCCAGGCACGTACACATGCCAGTAAATTTTCATGATCTTGAGAGATAAAATCAAAGGCGGTTGTCGTTCCCCCAAAAGCAGCAGCTTTATGGCCAGTGTAATGATCGTCCGATGAGACTGTATTAAACATCGGCAGCTCAAAATGTGCATGTGCTTCGACCCCGCCAGGCATCAAATATTTTCCTGCGGCATCAACGATTACCGTACCCAAGGGCACATCGATGTTTACACCTATTTTAGAAATAACTTCTTTTTCAATCAGAACATCGGCATTAAACGTTTCTGATGCGGTGATTAGCGTTCCGGATTTAATCAATACAGCCATGGTTACCTCTGTTATAACCTTATTATATTATCTCGAAAAAAAGTTAATAATCTATAAATAAATCATCGCGATCAGACATCTTTTGAAGATCGTCTATCATCATCAATAAAATATCGTCCATTTCTTTTTCATCTAACGCTTTCTGCTGGCCGGTTTCAAATATTTCTTGTCGGTCACGCAGGGAACGCCATAATATCTTGCGTTCATCATCTTTGATAACCAGGTCACTTATTGTATTGGCACTCATAATTCGCTTGCCAGTTGTATATACAAAAGTGATACGCTTCCATTTTTCCGCATAAATTGGTAATGATATTGTTATTAAATTGCCAATTTGGATTTTGTAATATCGTTCATTTGCACGCAGATGATCGGGCTCATCCCGAAATAGGTCTTTCCTGGTTGTCAGCTCCACACCTTTCACTGGCGCAAGCACTTCAATTCGATGCGCGCGCTCTTTTCCAAAGGAAGAAGTCTGGTAAAAAGCAAGAAAGTCAACATAAACGATCTTCGGCGCGAATTTAAAAGGAATGCGATACCAACCTAAAACCCGCGCGATCTCTAAATCGCGCGGGGATGGCATCACCGCTACAAGCACTAATGATTCGTCTTGCAGGCCTGGAACGATTTTTCTTTGAGGCTGGTAATCTTCCATCTAATAGCTTACAGCAAACCTACTTTTTGGTTGAAAGCGATAATCAGGTCATCAATATCATCAATTTGATCCTGGAAATCAGTCCAATAACCGTCGTCATACCATTGGTCCTGAATCTCATCATAGGTTCGTCCTTGTTGTTCAACCCATGTAAAATATTTCAAGTTATGGACGCGCCGCTGATCAGCGTAGGTTAGATCAAGAAGATTATCTGTACTTTCACCTTCAATATAACGGGCATAGTGAACTGCGGCATCCGTTTCCGAATACAACCCGTATTCCTCGTGCATCTCTGTCAGACGACTCTGGTAGAGTTCCATCGAATCGGTCAATACGGTCAGAACGACATCTTCTTCACCCATTTCATAGTATTTAGCCATTTTAATGGCAGATAACATATTCGCAATACCAGAGAATCCGAACAAGTCCAGACGGGAAACCAAATCTTCGGGAACCCCCTTGGATGCCAGATATTCATGTCCCGCTTTCTCGTTGAACAAACGCGAAATTGAGACAACCGCGTTGTCATCGATTGCCGTGATCAAATCCGTGTTCTTGACATTGTGGATCCATGGTACATGTTTGTCACCAATTCCTTCAATCCGGTGCGCCCCGAATCCGTTCTCTAACAATGTCGGACATTGTAGCGCTTCACTCGCACCAACAAGGCTACCCGGGAATGCCTGCTTCATATAGTCACCACAGCCAATCGTACCTGCCGATCCGGTGGTCAATATTAAACCACGATATTTCCCTTTCTTTCCCAATTCCTTTTCAAGCACCTCCTCCATCGCATGGCCAGTGATATCATAATGCCATAGGTAATTCCCAAATTCTTCAAACTGATTGAAGATCATCAGGTCCTCACCACTGGCGCGTAATTCCCAGCATTTATCAAAGATTTCTTTAACATTAGATTCACTGCCTGGCGTAGCGATGATCTCACCTGTCACGGTTTTCAGCCATTCAAATCGCTCTTTACTCATTCCTTCTGGCAGTATTGCGATAGACTCGCAT
Organism: uncultured Pelolinea sp.; assembly: GCA_964505585.1. GTDB lineage: Bacteria > Chloroflexota > Anaerolineae > Anaerolineales > Anaerolineaceae > Pelolinea. The sequence goes on from CAZDIS010000141.1 coordinate 4,706, forward strand.
GCAAGCAATTTCGAGTTATACGCTCCCCCGCGGCAGTAATTTCCAGTTGAAGGCCACACTGCTTTTTGAGTAATTGGGTCAAATTGGCCAGTGACCAGTCGCGGTACAAGGCAGCCAAATGTTGCGCCTACCTTGTGTGCTCCTGTTGGGAACCACTTCCCAACCAGGACGATTATGCGTGCATCAACGCCTGTCAGGGATTTTGGCAACTCGATGTAATTAACACCTCCAAATTGACCACCTTTTTCAAGTGGTTCATTCTTCCAGGTGATGCGATATAAGTTTCGCGGGTTCACATCCCACAATCCAATGTTTTGCAATTCCTCCTTAATGCTATCCGGCATTTTTGAAGGATCGCGCATTTCAGCGAAGGTTGGTATGATGATGTTTCTTTCCCGCGCCCGCTTTACTGAATTTTCCAGCCTATCTGGATGGATAGTTAGATCAATTTTCGTCATGCTTTTTTCTCCTATTTATTTTTTCCGGCGCTTCACTGACAATATACAGCGGACGCCCTTTAGCTTCATCATATATTCGGCCAATATATTCACCAAGAATACCAAGTGTGATCATTTGCACACCGCCCAGAAATAGTACAGCTATTAATGTTGTCGCCTGCCCAAGTAATGCTGCTTGATTGGATAAGCGCAGAAAGACAACAATAGGTATGGAAATAATGCTTATCCCTGCTGCGGCAAATCCAATATACGTTGCCATTTGCAGCGGAAAATAAGAAAAACTGGTAATGGCATTTAATGCCAGCTGAAGCATTTTCTTTAATGGATATTTTGTTTCGCCGGCAAAGCGTTCTTTTCTGTCATATTCAACACCCACCTGCCGATATCCCACCCAGGCAGACATTCCACGCAGGAAGCGATGCCGTTCTCGCATCTGCCCCATCACTTGCACAATTTTGCGATCAAGCAATCGAAAATCACCTGTATCAAGTGGAATTTTCACATCAGTAATTCGTTGAATCAGGCGGTAAAAAATGGATGCAGTTGCCAATTTAAAACGACTTTCCCCTTCCCGATTCCTGCGAATTGCGTATACAACCTCGTTTCCTTCTTTCCATTTGGCGATCAAATCTAGCATTACTTCTGGTGGATCCTGCAAATCCGCATCGATGATGATAACCGCATCTCCGCTGGAATAATCCAACCCAGCGGTAACCGCAATCTGATGTCCAAAATTACGAGCGAAGATCACAGGGCGGATATGGTCGTTTTCTTTTGCTAATTTTCTGATCGTATCCGTCGATCCGTCGGTAGAACCATCGTCGACCAGTACCAATTCCCATGGTTCCTTCAACGTCTCCATCACTTCTGTGACTTTAACGCAAAATGCCGCTATGGTTTCAATTTCATTGAAAACCGGAGCAACGACTGAATAGTTAACAATAAATTCTTCCTTTGTTTTCATCATTGTAAATTCTTATTGATCGCATCCCTTAATGCATTTAAAGTCGGTGCAATAATGGGTGCCGCCTGCACAGCTTTTTGTGCTGCACTGACATCCTTTAAGCCGCTTCCCGTACTCATCACCAACACAGG
>CAZDIS010000142.1:0-2332 GCA_964505585.1 uncultured Pelolinea sp.
GCGAACAACTAATAAGAGTGGAGTGGAGCCGTAGCCCGTAGCTTCTGCCCTAATATTTTCTTGTTTTTTCATTATTTACTATCATAATGGATAAACCGGTTGAGCTGTAATACCATTCCGAAGATAAAAGATTGAAGATGTTAAAAGACATTTCTCTTGCCTATCGGATATTCGCGGAAAGCGGGTGATGATTATTTATCGGGGAAAAGATTGTGCCCCAGGCAGGAATTGAACCCACAACCTAGGCGTTAGGAGTGCCTCGCTCTATCCATTTGAGCTACTGGGGCAACGCACAAAATTATAGCATTATGACTGGAACGTTTCAAGGAAAAATTGACCGCCGGCGGGTGCCGGCGGTCGAAGGGAGGGATTCCCACCAGTTACCCATTTAGGGATTTCACAGCGCGAGGAGGGACGCGCTGCAAAAATTCCTGGCGGTAAGAACTCATACTTGCTATATAGCGTTCTGAGTCTTATGGAGATAATATACCATAATTGTCCAATTTGCTATTAACGGAATGTAAATTTTTCCTAAGAATTTGCGTCGAAGATTTTCAACCAATAATCGACATTCGCGTCCTGGTTTTTCGGGTTGCTGCCAGGCGTATTATTAGAATTAAGTATCATTAAGGCAAAATCATCACTTGTAAGCGTTTTTGCTCCCATGCGCTGCGATCTCTGACTTACCCAGTTATCTGAGCTAATGACAGTGTAATTTCTTGCGTTCCCTTTCATCTGTTCTAATTTTTGAATGATGGCTTCGTCGGCGGTTATCGGTGGTTTGACGAATTTCACCTGCAGGAAAGCATATGAAAAATTATTATTCTGGTGCAGGTTCCCCCGATCAAAAAATAAGAATGCCTTTTTGCGAATTTTGCGGAAATATTTTTCCAGGATATTGATGAGCTGGATCTCATCATCGATATCCTGTAAATCAATCGAACTTAATTTTCCAATGAGGTTATGTCCATCAATAATATATGGCATGTGATTACATCCGAAGTTATTTTAACATTTTCAATCAAAAAGGAGCAAAATTTAAATATTCAGGTTGGGGGGATCTAAATCGTTTAGAATTAGGTTGAACAAAAGGGAAAAGAAAAAATGTCGGAAGCTTATTATCGAAAATGGCGTCCTTTGGATTGGCAAAGTGTTATCGGACAGGATCATGTCGTAAAAACACTCCATCACGCAATCCTTCAAGACCGAATTGCCCATGCTTATTTATTTTCCGGGCCACGCGGGACGGGGAAAACGAGCACAGCGCGAATCATTGCAAAGGCGGTAAATTGCCTGGCAGAGGACGTCAGAACACGCCCCTGCAATCAGTGTGATCATTGCCTGGCAATCAACGCGGGACGTTTCCTGGATCTCATTGAAATAGACGCGGCTTCAAACACGAGCGTGGATGATATTCGGTCGCTCAGGGAAAAGATCAATTTTTCGCCCACTCAGGGCAGATACAAGGTTTACATCATTGACGAAGTCCATATGTTGTCAAACGCGGCATTCAATGCTCTGTTGAAGACGCTTGAAGAACCACCTGCCCACGCGATATTTGTGCTCGCGACAACAGAAGTCCACAAAATTCCAGCAACCGTCTTATCGCGATGCCAGCGGCATGAATTTCGCCGGATCCCAATTCATTCAATTCAAGTGAATTTGCGGGAGATCGCAGAAAAAGAGAATATCAACATTGAAGCGAGCGCCATCACAGAAATTGCCCGCCAGGCGACCGGAAGTATGCGGGACGCTGTTTCTCTCCTTGACCAATTGGCTTCCACAGGGACTGATGTAACGCTGGAATATACCAAAGAAGTACTCGGAACCGCAGGGAATGAATTTGTCACCAGAATCATTCATGCTTTACTTGAGAAAGACCCGGGTGACGCGATAACTGCTGTGAATACGGCCCTGGATGGCGGGAGCGATCCGCGACAATTTGGCAGGCAGATCGTTGATTCTTTGCGCAATATCCTTTTGGTGAAACTGGGAAACGCGGACTCGATTGATGTCTCGCAGGAAGAGATCACGCTGCTGACTGCATTCGCGAAGCAGTTTGATATGAACGATCTTCTGGAGTCCCTGGATGTATTTGACCGTTCAACACACTCTACCAGTTTGGGCTGGCAGCCATCACTGCAGCTTGAGCTGGCGATCATGCAAGTGAGCGACAATTCCCGTACTCGTGATCGTAAAAAAGGAGCGAGTAAGAACCAGGATGAGGACACAAAGGCACGGATTCCTGAGAAGCGGGAAAAAACCCAGAGCCAAGCAAAGGATAATAGTAGCCAAAAAAGCGCATCTTCAGGGAAAGAAAAGAAACCGCAAG
>CAZDIS010000142.1:2432-6077 GCA_964505585.1 uncultured Pelolinea sp.
ATAAACCGCAAGATAAACCGCAAGATAAACCGCAAGATAAACCGCAAGATAAACCGCAAGATAAACCAATATCTACGGGAGACGTTGATATTGAAAAGAATGGCATTCAACCATATTGGAATGATATAAAAGACAAAACCAAGCTATTATCCGCCGAGACCGGGGCCTTGCTGAATTCATGCAAGTCAGTGAAAGTGAGCAATGGCGTGATTGTTCTCGTGTTTTCCAGCAGCATTCTCCAATCAAAGATGGAAAATGGAAACAATATGGAAAATGCACGGCGGGCCATTCTTGCGCACACAGGGAAAGACCACCAAATCCGTTGTGAAGTTATTGGAAAGCAAAGCGAACAATCAAAAATTGATCCTGCGGTAGACCAGGATGGAATGATCGGCGCCGCCCTTTCCCTTGGCGGAAAAATGACAAAAGAAGAATAAAAAAGGTGAAATGAATGAATAATGCTGGAATGATGAAACAGCTGATGCAGATGCAGAAACAGCTTAAGAAAGCGCAAAAAGAACTGGAAAGAGAAATCGTCACAGGCAGCGCTGGCGGCGGTACTGTCCAAATCATGCTAACCGGTACCCAAAAATTCCATGAAGTGAAAATTGAACAAGAAAAAATGGATCAAACAACCGCGCCAGAAATGGAAAAACTAATCGGCTCAGCACTCGATGACGCATTAACCAAATCACGCAAATTAATGGCAGAAAAGCTTGGCCCGCTGGGCGGTGGTATGTCAGGGTTGAAAGCTTAAAATGGCTTTATTGCCCGCACCCCTGGAGAGATTGATCCTGGCACTGGAGCGATTGCCTGGAATCGGACCGAAAACTGCTTCACGCCTGGCATTTTATCTCCTGCGCGCTCCGGACGCATACGCGATCGACCTTTCGGAATCACTGGCTGAAGTAAAGAATGGCACCGCGATTTGCGCGACGTGTTTCAATATCATGAGCGCTGGCAGGCATGAGTGCCAGATTTGTTTGGATGAAAAGCGGGACCGCAGCACCCTGTGTATCGTGGAAGATCCCCTGGATGTTTTAGCGTTGGAAAAAACCGTGGGTTATTTTGGGTTATATCATGTGCTGCAGGGTTTGCTTTCACCCATAGAAGGAATTGGCCCGGATGATATTCGCGTCTCTGAATTGGAAAATCGGATCCAAGATGGAACCATCAAAGAGATCATTGTTGCTACCAATCCAAGCATGGAGGGGGACGCAACCGCTTTATATATCCGGCAAAGATTAGAAAAGTATCCTATTAAAATGACACGCCTTGCCCGCGGTTTACCCGTTGGCGGAGATCTGGAGTACGCAGACCAAAACACGCTGCTTCGCGCGCTAGCGGGCAGGCAGTCGCTTTAATCCTGCCAGAGAACGCCAAAGCGGACAATACGAATATTCTTTTTGGTTGGGGATATTTTTACTTCTTTAATATCTTCTAGCGCATTTGTCCATTTTTCTTTGACCTTCAACTGGTTATCGTTGAATTCCTCCTTGAGATTGGCGAGGTCCTCCCGATAGTTTTCCAATACGGTTTCCGCTTCCTTAAGGCGCGCTTTGGCGTCTGCGGCCATTCGCAGCTTGGTTGAGGATGTGGAAACGCCGGTAATCTTTCCTTTCGAAACGAATTTTAATATCGATTCGCCGACTTTCAGCGCGGTATCCGCACGACGGGATTTGAGCTGGTTGCCATATTTTTCCATCTTGACTTCCTGGCGCTCTATTTTGTCGTTGATCGATTTTAATTTCGCGCTGAATTTATCTTCCAGATCCTGCAACTCTTCTTTTTCTTTCTTTACCGCTGCTTGTTTGCGGTGTTCATTGAAGTCGGATTCGCTGACCTCAGGCCCCATTGAAATATCAAGCAATTTTGAAGACCTGACAACCACGGTATCTGTTTCATAGATCCAGTGTTCGAATTCTTTTTCCTGGGCATTCCACCAGGATTCATTTTGCATATATTTCTCAACAGCATTAAACGCCAATTTCCTGCCGACAGCCGGGATGATTGTGTCTTTGTCTATTGCCCTTTCCGCACCCTTTGTCCAATTTTGTCCAGATTCGGCCGGATTTCCAATTACGGCTGAGATTGTTTTTTTATAATCGACCGGCGGACGTTGGCGAAGATAATGCACCTCCGCAAACGCGACGATCGATGGTGAAAGCGCATTGCTGCCGGAAAGCGCCGCGTCGTGATAAATATATTGCGGCACTATCCCGGGGATGGGATTATCTACAGAAACTTTGCTGCCTGTGGTTTTTCTTATTTGGGAATCGGCTGCGCTGTCTGCAGTGTGGGCGGGTTGATAGTCTATCGATTGTGAACCGGCGAGAAGATTCAGCTCCGGGACCTGCGCCAATGTGAGCGGTCCCGCCAAATAACTCATCACCCAACGCGTGTGGAATATTTCCGGTTTTTTTTCGTGCACATTGTGGTATAGGAATACGCGTTTCCCAAGCGCCGAAATCAATCGATCGTATTCGGACCGTTTTATTCCTCCGGCCGCGCTTTCTAAGCCATCCAATAACCTCTGTTTGTCCTGGTCAGTCTGCAGCCGACCGATCATCCATGTTCCAGCGTTAGAAAGCGCCTTGTAGTCAACGTCAACTGGATTTTGTGTGGTTAGGACCAAACCGATGCCATACGCACGCGCTGTTTTCAACAGGCGAATGATCAAAGGTTTTGAAGGGGGATTTGCTACCGGGGGCAGGTATCCATGGATCTCATCAAAATAGACTAAAGCTCTCAGATCTCCAGTTCCGCGTTGTTTGCGCATCCAGGATTCAACCGCTGCATAAAAGAGAGTGATAAAAAACATGCGTTCCGCGTCTTCTAAGTGTGCAAGATAGAAAATGGTGTGTTTTGGCTTTCCATCGTCTGTGTAAAGCATAGATTGCACATCGAGCGGGGGACCTTCGATCCAGCTCTGGAAGGAAGGTGAGGCAAGCACATTATTGAGAAGAATTGCGAGATCCAAGCGGTCTTTTTTGGGGAAGAAATCATCCAGGCTGAAAGCGCCTAATTGGTCAAATGGCGGTGCTTGAATCTCTTTGATGATCCTGGTCAGATCAAGCGACACGTTCTTCTGCCAAAAGTGTTCAATGATGTTAGCGAGAAGTATATGCTCACGAGAACGAAGCGGATCAATATCTTTCATTCCAACCAGGGTAAGGAGGGCGGTCACAGTCGCTGAAATTTTTTCCCGCAGGGTTTCCTGTTCTTTATCCCAATTCGAATCAGGTGCTGAAAATGAAGCGAGGATATTGACAGGTATTCCGGTGGTTGACCCCGGGGTGAAAATTGTCCGTTCGACCGCATTATGTAACGCTGTGATCTCTTTTTTACCCAACCCCCAATCCGAAAGACCGTTTTTCCAGAGTGAGGCAGTTGCCCCGGCAACTTCATCTAATGATTTGTTCTCTCGTTTTACGCTGGCTTTATCGATCCAGGGTTTAAAGTCTGATTTTGAAAGATCAGGGAAGGATAATAGGAGGTTGGTAAGGTCTCCTTTTGGATCCAGAATCAGAGCCGGGATACCCTGCAGCGCGGCTTCTTCCAGTAAACCAACGCACAACCCGGTTTTACCCGAGCCGGTCATTCCCGTAACGATAGCGTGGGTGTTTAAATCCGGCGGATCATAGG
>CAZDIS010000143.1:0-6064 GCA_964505585.1 uncultured Pelolinea sp.
CTCGGCGGTGTCAGTCTAAAAAAAGGTAAACGCCATCCAACGATCGAAGAACGGGTTGTTATCGGCGCTGGAGCGAAAATTCTGGGGGATATCACCATTGGTAGATGCAGCCGCATTGGCGCAAACGCGGTTGTGGTTAAGGATGTGCCTGTGGATTCTGTTGTTGTTGGTATTCCCGGTCATGTAACAGGGAAAAATGGAAAGTCTGAAGAAATGATCCCCGATCTGAATCATAATAAGTTACCGGATGTTGTTGAAGACCAGATCGCGGAAATATTCGCGCGATTGGAGAAAGTCGAGCAAAGCGTAAAGAATTAACCAGTAGATGAAGATTACTGGTCTTTATCCTGATTTTTGGGCGTTCGATCCTTAGCAATATTACCGACAACAATCAGGATCAGTCCAAGTCCGCTGATCAAGATCAATACCAAACCCATAGTCTGATTATCCAATCCCAGCAGGCCATCCTCCCTTACGGGTTCTGTCGCGGCAGGTGTATTCACAGTTTTAGCAGTTTGGGCTGGAATTGGAGTGCGGGTTGGTGGTAATGGCGTATTCGTTGCACTTGGCTGCGGGGTTGGCGTGAATGCCGCGCGGACCTGCAAAGATTGACCTTCATAAATGATCGCGTTCGCTTCAAGATTATTTAGGGCCAGGATTTGATCTATGGTGGTATCGTAAGCGATCGCGATACTCCACAATGCCTGACCGCTTTCAACAGTGTGAAATATGGTTCCGTCAGCGTTTGGGGTTGCGACAGATACAGGTGCGACCTGAGGGGTTACCGCCGCCTCTGGGATGGTCGACACAACACCTTCATTTGCAGACGCGCCCGAGCCCAGAGAGACACCAAAGATAACAACAAAATAGGAATATCCATCTCCACTGGCAATACCCGCGCCAATGTCCACCGCGTCGGTGCTAAAGATTGCGTTCGTGTGTACCTGCGAAGTTAACCACCACCGGTAAGCGTCGGTTACGGTGGAGGATTCACTGCCGCCATAGGCAATTTCATCAACCGTCCATCCCGGGCTTATAGCATATCCAGCTGCTATCGCGCGTGAATACTCGTCCTCTCCATTTGAACCAGTATGCCAATCTGTGATAGATGTAAATTCTGGCCCGTATTGAGAGGCAAGGAAATCCGCCTGTGCCTGTGCCGCCGAATTGAGTGAAGCATCTTCAGTCAGAGCGGACAAGCCATTGGGTACTCTAACATTGTTTACCAGGGCGACCAGGTCTTCTGCAGATTGCTGGGCCGAGAATACCACACGGGCTGGGAATGCAAAAACGAGGAGTGCAGACAAAACAAGAAACACCAATGTTTTCTTCATAACCGAATTATAAATTATCCGATCAGGGATCCCGTTCATTTTCCAGCAAACAAATTTATCAGGCAATGGTGCCTCATTCCTTTGTTAATCCCCAATTTATGATCCGCTGTGCACAATCATAGGCAGTCATATCCAGCGTGAGCGGCGTTACGGAAACAAAATTTTCCGAAAGCGCACCAATATCCGTTCCGTCTTCCGGGATTCCAGATGGAGCTTCTCCACCGATCCAGTAATACGGCTTGCCATGCGGGTCTTCTCTGCGAACCAATTCATCACGGTAAACGCGCAACCCCTGGCGTGTCACCTTAAATCCTTCCAGATCATCCATCGTACAGTAGGGCACATTAACATTCAGTAAAGTTTTCTCCGGCAGCTTATGTTCCCAAACCTTTTCCGCGACAATTGCGCCCACCTTAGCTGCTGTGCTGTAATCTAAACGATGGCTGTTATATTCCGGCGCGTCCAACGACACGGCAATTCCAGGCAAATCCCACACAGCCGCCTCCATCGCGGCCGTGACCGTTCCAGAATAGGTCACATCACTACCTAAATTTGCATTAGGGTTGATTCCTGACACGACCATGTCAACTTTTTCATCCAACAGACCAAGAAGCGGAAGCGCAACACAATCAGATGGTGCGCCATCACAGGCAAATGCGTCTGAGCCGTCTTCCAGGATAACCGGCTTCACCCGCAGTGGCCTTGAGAGCGTTTTGACGTGCCCCGAAGCAGACCAATTCCGGTCAGGCGCTACGATCGTAACACGCCCGATCTTGCGTACTGCCTGTGCGAGAGCTAATAATCCAGGGGCAAAAACACCATCATCATTCGTAACTAAAATATGCATATATCCTTCCCGAGATAATTTATTCAATACCGGCTATGTCAAGGCTAAGTCTACCGCAATAATCACTTTGTTGTGATATACTTGCGTGGCTGTTTTAAGGAACAGACTAATAACACACGCATCTCATATAGTCCCTGCGTGTCACCGTAGGAAACGGCGGCTGGGGACAGCAAATTTGGATGCGGAGGAAAAAAAACGCAAAGGAGTTTTACCATGAGTTTAGATATTTCTATGAAAGCCCTGCTGGAAAGCGGTGTGCACTTTGGCCATCGCACAAATCGCTGGGACCCCCGGATGAAACCGTATATTTTTACTGAACGCAACGGCATCCACATCATTGATCTCCAGCAAACCGTACAACAAATGCGCGTCGCCTACGATGTTGTTCGTGATACAGTTGCGGAAGGTGGCACAGTTTTATTTGTTGGCACCAAACGCCAGGCGCAGGAAACCATTCAAATGGAAGCGGAACGCTGCGGTATGCCCTACGTTATCGAACGCTGGCTCCCAGGCACACTCACCAACTGGATGACCATTCATCAGCGCATCATGGAATTGGAACGATTAGAGAAAATGCGGGACAGCGGGGAGATCGACCGTCTGGTAAAAAAAGAAGGGTTAATGATCGAACGTCAGATCAAACGCCTCTTATTCCACCTGAGCGGTATCCGCCACATGAACGGTGTCCCCGATCTGATCTTTGTTATTGATATTACCCGAGAAGATACGGCTGTTCATGAAGCAAATCTAAAGGACATTCCGGTTGTCGCGATGGTTGATACAAACTGCAACCCTAACAATATCGATTACCTCATCCCCGGAAATGACGATGCCATTCGTGCTATCAAATTGATGACCTCCAAATTTGCGGACGCTGTTATTGAAGGTAAAGATATGCGCAAAGATGATGATTTCGAAGAAGAAATGATGGCACCAATCGCCGAAGGCGAAGGCGGAGAACGCGTTCGCGCCCGGGTTTCACTGGAAGAAGAGGTAACTGATGAAGACCTGCTTGGTGAAGCAACCCTGAAGAAGATGGCGGAATCCAAACGCGAAGAAGAAGCCGCAGAAGAAGCTGAGGCTGAAGAAACAGATTCAGCGGTAGTAGCGGAAGATAAGGAAGATAAAGCAGATCAAGTTGAAGAATCTGAAGATGTTGAAGAAATTGAAGAAAAAGACACTGATGACACAGCAGCAGATGATGACGAATCAGAAGATGATGATGACGACGAATCAGAAGATGATCAAGAATAATCAGCACGTATAATATTTATTAAGGAATAAAAATGGCAGTTACGACCGAAGATATTAAAAAATTACGAGAAGCGACAGGTGCGGGGATTTTGGATTGCCGTACAGCCCTGACCGAAACCGAAAATGATTTCGATAAAGCCGTAGATTTTCTGCGGGAAAAAGGGTTAGCTGCCGCCGCAAAACGCGCCGACCGCGATGCCTCTGAAGGCTATGTTGAATTATATTCTCACGGTGACGGGCGTGTTGGCGTGATGGTTGAGGTAAATTGCGAAACAGATTTTGTTGGGCGTTCAGATGAATTCCGGAAATTGACCCACGAGATCGCTCTCCAGATCGCAGCCGCATCACCACTCTATATCAGTGAAGATGATATACCAGAAACGGTGCTCGAACATGAGAAAAGCATCGCTAGTGCTCGCGCAAAGGAGGAAGGAAAACCCGAGAACATCATTCCCAAGATCGTTGAAGGATACCTGAAGAAATTCAAAGATGAATCTGTCCTTTTACGCCAGGCCTACATTCGAGATGATTCTCTGACCATTCAGGATCTGATAAACGAAAATGTATCGTCCATGGGCGAGAATATTGTGATACGAAGATTCGCGCGATACGCTTTAGGTGAAGCAAGTTCATCTGAATCAGAAGAAGAGGCATAGGAAAAGAGAAAGCCAACCAATCGGTTGGCTTTTTTTTGAAAGGAGAATAATGGCAAAACCTAAATATAAGTTGATCATGCTCAAATTGAGCGGTGAAGCGCTGGCCGGACCGGAGGGTTTTGGTATCAACGCGCAGCGCGCCCGCGAGATTGCACAGCGCGTCAAGGATGTTTCGGATATGGGCGTTGGCGTCGGTATCGTTATCGGTGCAGGTAACCTGTGGCGCGGTAAGATTGGACTGGAAATGGGGATGGACCAATCCACTGCGGATTATATGGGAATGCTCGGCACCGTCATGAACGCGCTGGCATTGATGGACGCGTTGGAAAAACTCGATGTTGAAACTCGCGTCCAATCCGCGATAGAAATGCGCGCGGTTGCAGAACCTTATATCCGTCGCAGGGCTATCCGCCATCTTGAAAAAGGGCGCGTTGTCATCTTTGGCGGTGGGACAGGCAACCCATTCTTTTCAACAGATACCGCCGCGGCACTGCGGGGAACAGAGATCGGCGCCGATGTACTGATCAAAGCAACCAAAGTGGACGGGGTGTACGATAGCGATCCCAATCAGAACGCGGACGCGAAAAAATTTGAAAACATCTCGTATATTGAAGCGCTCAGCCTGCGCCTCGCGGTTATGGATAGCACTGCTATTTCCCTGTGCATGGAGAACAAATTACCGATCCTTGTCTTGAACCTATGGGATGATGATGCATTGCCGAAAGCAATCGAAGGTAAAAAAATTGGTACACTCGTTTCTGGATAATTTTTCACAAATACAGGATATACTTCTGTGAAAATTAGGAGAACCATGAAATCAAACAAAACCCAAATCATCATCATTTCTGCGCTATTACTAGTTTTCACGCTTGCTTGCGGATTCAACCTAAGCACCGCGAACATTAAAGATGCTTAAATGGCGCGTGAAGTTGATGGTGAATTAATTCAGGTTAACGCTTACAACGCCGATGAGGTATTCCTGTGCACAGCAGACCTTGCCAATGCGCCAGAAGACACCACGGTTACCGCAAGCTGGTACGTCGTTGAGGCGGAGGGAGTTGAGCCCAATTTTCTGCTTGAAAAAGCATCCGTCACCAGTGGATCAAATCAGCTCTTCTTTGACCTTTCAAATAACATGCTCTGGCCCGCAGGGACATACCGAGTCGATCTCACAATAGGCGATGAAGTCATGCAATCTGTCGAATTCAAGGTGCAATAAAGTTACCCCGTAAATTTCACATGAACCGCTCTTGGAGCGGTTTTTTTAATCGATAATAAATTTTCCCTAAACTTGACATCTTTCTCAATTAAGGCATAATAGTGGAAAATCAAGGCTGTGACGAAGGAAAGTATTTCAGCGGAGCCCGACAGGGAAGCAGGGGCACAGACTGAGACCCCCGCGCGTGTAAAACTGAAAGAAGTTCCCTTCTGAGCCGGGCAGGTGAATGCGTAAGCTATTAGTTTGCTCCGCAGGCGCAGCGATAAAGGCGCATCCAATATCTTTTTGCGTAAAGTAGTTGGGCTGAGTGGACTGGAAACAGTCAAGCAGGGTGGTACCGCGGTTTACCCCGTCCCGTGCGGACGGATTTTTATTTTTAATAGAAGAATGTGAAGGAGTGAAAATGGCTGAAAAATCAGGATTGATCCAGGAATTGGAGACCCTGCAAAAGAAGGCGCAAGACGAACTAATTTCGATAGAGGAAAAGGGAAAGCTTGATCAATGGCGATCAGTTTACCTTAGCCGCTCGTCGGAAGTCATGGCATTTTTCAAACGATTATCTGAAGCTCCAAAGGAAGAGCGCCCAAAGATCGGACAATTCGCCAACCAGGTAAAAAACGCATTGGAATCCGCCTATTTTGAGAAGGAAGCGGCAGTAAAAGCAGCGCAATTGGCTGCGAACTTGCAAAACGAGAAGCTCGATGTCACGCTCCCCGGGCGAAAACCATCGCGCGGGCGGCTGCACATCCAAACG
>CAZDIS010000144.1:0-5975 GCA_964505585.1 uncultured Pelolinea sp.
GACCGCGAATGAAGCTTTATAGTGAACGCCGACACGGCTGAGAGAAGAGGCAAATTCGCTGGGGTTTGTCGTCAAAAGAAAGATCATCCCGAGCGGTATCACGGATGCATACTTCATCTGTTTGGTGACCTGGTAGAGCACCTGTTCCTGTGTTAAATACACATCGCCCCAAAGCCGCCTAATGACATGCCGCGTTCCATAGATCTCGACACCGAATTCGGGCGCGAATAAGAATGAAAGAACCATATTGGTGAGAATAAAGATCGCAACATAGATGACCATCAAACGGATCTGAGAAAATTTGATTCGGGATAAACGCAATATATAAAAGGAAAATATCATGACCAGGATAATCACGCGGAGATCGTAGGAATACATGACCGCGAATGTAAGGAAGAGAAAGCAGATCAGTTTTGTCAGCCCTGAAAGGCGGTGGATAGGCGTATCCACCTGATCATATGAAAATAGTTTTAAACCATCGCTGCTCATCGGTCTTTTAATCTCCGTTCGTAATCAATAAAACGCTGCACAAACTGTGTGCCATCGGAAATACCCGCCATTTTCGCCAGATCATAGAGTGATGTTTCTTTGAGATTCGCGCAATCAATGACATCGTGATCCGTCAGAACAACGGATGCGCTGGTATCCGCGACAATGCGGCCATTGGCAAGCACGATCGCACGCGGGGTGTATTCCAGCATGAGGTGCATATCATGCGTGATCAAAATGATCGTTACCCCAAACTTATTGATCTCGACCAAAAATTCCATGATGTCCGTGTAATGACGAAAATCCTGCCCGGCGGTTGGCTCATCGAGGATGAGGATCTTTGGATCCAACACGAGGATGGAAGCGATGGTAACCCTTTTCTTCTGGCCATAACTGAGGGCAGAAATCGGCCAATCAATAAACGGGGATAATCCGCAGATCTCTAACACTTTTTCAACCCGTGTACGGATCTCTTCTTCCGGGATCTCGCGGAACCGCAGGCCCAGGGCAATCTCATCAAAAATCATGGGCTTGGAGATCATTTGGTTGGGATTCTGCAAGACAACTCCGATGATCTCCGCACGTTCTTTAATCGTCAGATCGGCAATATCCTCTCCGCGATAGCGAATGACACCCTGGTTCTCTTTTTCGAATCCGCATAATAATTTAGAGAGAGTGGATTTCCCCGCGCCATTCTTACCCACCAGGGAAAGCATCTCGCCTTCTTTGATATCAAAATTGATATCTTCCAATACCTCCGTGCTGCCATCGTAAGAAAAAGAAATGTTTTCCATTTGCAGGATAGAGGCGTTTTTGTTAACGTGGTCACCTTTTTTAATGTTCTTGTACCAATCCGCAAGCGTTTCTTTTACCGGATCGATCTCCAGGGTTTCGATATAACCCGGTTGCATCTTTTCTTTGACCGCAACACCCGCATATTTAAGCGCGGTCACATATAAAGGTTCCCGAATGCCGGTATCGATCAGAATTTGAGATGACACGAGTGCATGCGCGCCCTTATCGGCAATGATACGTCCTTCCCGCAGCACAATGATACGGTCAACAAAACGGTGGAGGACATCTTCAAGGCGGTGCTCAATGATGATGATCGTCTTTCCTGAATTTTTCTGGATGTCATCGATGATCTCAATTGCCGTTTTCCCGGTTGCGGGATCAAGGTTTGCCAGCGGTTCATCAAAGAGAAGAATATCGACATCATCCACCATCACGCCAGCCAGGGATGTGCGCTGTTTCTGACCGCCAGACAATTCAAAGGGTGATGACCCCAGCAGGCTATCCATACCCACCATTTCCGCGACTTTTTGCACACGCTGATGCATGACATCATATGGCACATTGTCATTCTCCAACGCAAAGGCGATATCTTCTCCCGCCGTCAAACCGACAAACTGTCCATCGGCATCCTGCAGGACCGTACCGACTGTTTTTGATAACTCGAAAATATTCTTTTGCCGTGTATCCTGGCCCTTAATCGTAAGACTGCCAGATATTTCGCCTGTATAGGCAAAAGGGATAAGACCATTAATGCAATGACCGAGTGTGCTTTTCCCGCTGCCGGATGGGCCAACGATCAGGATCTTTTCGCCCTCCCTGACCGACAGGTTAATATCATAGAGTGTGGGTTCCGCCTGGGAGAAATATTGAAAATTGAAATCTTTGAATTGGATGATCGGCTCGTTTTTCATTTATTATGATCGTGTTTTGTTCTCCATTGGAATAGACTTTTTCAACGCACCAATTATAACCAGTCCACGGAAATGCAACTGAAAAAACAGCCGTCGATGGTGACGGCTGTTTTGATTTCTTATCCTGGTGCTTAATTCAATGCACCGAATTAGCTTTTCTTGAGACTGCCCTTCTGGGTGCGGGTTGCAGCATAAGCTACAAGCAACAAGGTCCCAAAAACACCGGTGCTGACAATATTCATCAATGCCGCGGTAACGCCCTGCGTAAATACAAGGTTAACTGGTTCGGCATAAATAAGGATATCGAGAACAGGGGCGACGACAACCCAGGCAACGAGATTGCCAATAACCTGGATGACATTGAAGGTAACAATGTCTTTGCCTTTGAATGATCCTTCTTCAACTTTGGTACGCTTAAATGCCCAACCGAACACGAAACCGGCAACGCCACTGGCGATGACCCAGCTCCACCAAGGGGAACCATACTGAACCGCATCACTAAGCGCGTGTCCGATGAACTGGATCAATGCGCCGGCGATAGGCCCAAATAATGTCGCAAAGAAACCACCCAAACCGTACGCCGTCTGGAATTGGGTCTCAGGAACAGGTGAGGGTACTTTGACATACATAAACAACAACATAAATAGCGCTGCGCCGATACCTGTCGCGACAATTGTGCGAGTATTAACTTTGAACATGTCTTTCATATTTCACTCCTATTGATAAATGATGATTGATAAAGTGGACGGATATTACCCGAATGATGGAAGCTCTCAGCTTCATTTAATTAATTTTATTCGATACGTCCTCCTCTGCGATTGCGAACTTGATCCGTTCAATCGTTCTTGTTTTCATTTTACAACGTCAGAATAATGGCGTCAATCAATTTCCGCTAAAATGCATCAATTTCTTTTATCTTTAAGGTTTTTTTGACGATGAAACATCAGCAGAATCATTTATTTCCTGTTCCGTGATGATATAACCCATTTGTGATTATTTGGTTTCATTTCACAATCATCCCCTACGCAATAAGCAAATCCATTTGTTAATGGGTTACGCTTTTAGCAGCGAAAGATCGCCAACTACTTCCAACCCGGCATGCTTGCCGCTGCCGGAAAAACATTCTGACCAACGTCCACGCCTCATTTTATAAAAGACTACGTCGATCTCGGCGGAGAGCGTTTCCATGATACGCCGGTCCATCTGGCGGATTGTGGGTGCCTGGAGCGCGCTGCCTTTTTGCCTATACGCGGTGATATCAAGCCGCCGCTTTCGGTCAGAGACCGTAAAGCGTACTGTGTCATCTGTAACGCTTAAACCAGAAATTTTCGCACCGGTATAGGTTGCAAAGCGGAAGAGCTGCTTTTCGAACAGAAAGCCCCCGAGGAAACCCGCGAAACTGTACCTGCCCCAGGGGATATCCGCAATCGAAAAGGTCAAACTGACACCGGACTGCGCGAAGTGATTGGTCTGCATCCAGATCCAGGCAGAAGGCATGGCGCGCCCCCAATCCTTTTCCATATAGCCGCGACCATCGGTGAAGCTAAGTGGTATCCCATTCATAGTGAGCGAGCCAGACAGCGTGTGATCCATACTAATGATGCCATGGTAGCATTCCATACCTGGCACCCAGGCATACCACCCCATCACACCCGGAGAAGATACTGTGACAGGCCAGGGATTCTGGCTGGAGAATTCAATAGTTCCTGCCAGGCATATGTTTGGTTGATCCAAATCAAGTGAGAGATGGTCCTGCGTAAAATGGTTTTCTCCTATACGCACATCCATTTTGCCTGGTTCATAGGAAAATTGATCAAACGGGAATGGATAGAAATCGCTGTTTCCGTTGACACCATCGATGAGCTGAATGAAGGCGTGATCATCGTGATGATCTTTCCCGAGATAAACGCCGGGGATGACAGATAAACGATGGACACCATCCGCAGAAACGAGCTTGAAATACCAACCTTCGAAGAAAGGCCCTGATTTTCGTGATCCATGGTAAGCCAACGGTCGCATTACGCGCCAAAGATCGTAACGAAAATATTCAACGTATTTATTCATACCATCCCTGTTTTTTTCGATATATAAAGAATGTACCATAGACAACCCACCGTTCGTATTAACGATTCGAATGCTAAAATAATGAAAGGAACGCATTACTAATACAAGGAGAAAACGATGAAATATCGGCGCTTTGGAAGAATGGGTTGGCAAGTAAGCGAGATCGGCTATGGGATGTGGGGAATGGGTGAATGGACCGGATCGGATGATGAACAATCCCTGCAGTCGCTGCAAAAAGCGATCGATCTGGGCTGTAATTTCTTTGACACTGCCTGGGCTTATGGCGATGGGCATAGTGAACACCTGCTAGGAGAGATATTGCGCGCAAACCCGGACAAGACGCTTTTCACAGCGACAAAGATACCGCCCAAGAACCGCATCTGGCCAAGCCAGAGAGAGTTCACACTGGATGACTGTTTCCCGCCCGATTATATCGAGGAATATGTGCACAGCAGCCTGGAGAACGCGGGGGTTGATAAATTCAACTTAGTACAGTTTCATGTGTGGGAAGATCACTTTGTGGAAGATGCGCGCTGGGCGAAAAAAGTAGGGACGCTGCGCAGCGAAGGTTTATTTGACGCAATCGGGATCAGCATCAATCGCTGGGAACCATGGAATGGCGTGAGAACAGTTGAAAGCGGGCTGATCGATGCTGTGCAGGTGATCTATAACATCTTCGACCAGAATCCGGAAGACACACTGCTGCCGGCATGCGCGCAGCAGGATGTGGCAGTAATCGCACGCGTGCCATTTGATGAAGGCACGCTGACAGGCAACATCACGCTGGAAAGCAGCTGGCCGGAAGATGACTGGCGCAGCAGCTATTTTGTGCCGGAGAACCTGAAGAGCTCAGTGGCACACGCAGACGCACTGCGGCCGCTGGTACCTGAAGGGATGAGCATGGCAGAGATGGCACTGCGCTTCATCCTGGCGGAGGAACGTATCAGCACGATCATCCCCGGCATGCGCAAATTGACACATGTTAAGGCAAACATCGGTACGAGCGACGCGGGGCCGCTTGATGCGAATTTACAGGCAGAACTGAAGAAACACCGCTGGGATCGGGAACCAACCGAATGGTCACAATAAACCATAAAGATTTCGCTACACCATGGCAGTAAATGAAACACTGACCGATCCTCAGCAATTACCGCTGGGTACGGATATAGGAAAATTCCGTAATCCTTCGAGGATGATCTTTTGTCTGTTGCATGGCAGAAAACACTGGTGAGGACCAAAGAACGGCTTCGAAAGCCGACTATTCGATTTTTAAAACGTGGTAAAAACTGAAACGTGTTGGATATAATAAAGCATTGAAAATGAAAGATCTGTAAAATGTTAAATGAACTTACTTCAGGTATTGTGGGAGAATTCATCGCGGATATCGCATTCGTGCTAGAAATTATCGCTGTCCTGGTGATTCTAGCCGCGATCATCGCCGCACTGCTCAACTTTGTGCGCCACATACTAAAGCATGATCCATCACAGGCATGCATCGACGCGTTCAAACGCACGGTCGGTAAGGGGATCCAGATCGCACTGGAAATGCTGATCGCAGCAGATATCATCAATACAGTGGTACTAGCGGCGACCCTGGAAAACGTGGTTGTGCTGACGATCCTGGTGCTAATCCGGACCTTCCTGAGCTGGACGCTGATCTTTGAAACCGAAGGAAGCTGGCCGTGGAACGCGAAGGAAAAGAAAAAGAAGAAATAA
>CAZDIS010000145.1:0-5897 GCA_964505585.1 uncultured Pelolinea sp.
GAAGAGTTGATAGAAAAGTTTAACCTCTCTGATTAATCTTTCCCATTTTTTATCACATCGTCTGTTTTAAAGACAAGGCGGAACCGCTCGCACACGAGGGGCATGTCCATTGCAGGTTGGCGATCGATCTCTGTCAGATAACGGCTGAAGAAATTCCAGTGCTCCCTGCGCCAGCTTTGGAGGGTGCGGTCATCTTCACCCTCTTCGTAGGCAAACTGCGCATCCACCTGGTCAAAAGGCACAACGCGCACTTCGGTGATCTCGATCAGGCACATTGGATGTCCGGCACCATCGAGAATGATACTGAATTCGCCGGGCTGAGGTAATGCTTCACCCTCTGTTTCATATTCCCATAAGATGCCACAGGTGGCGGTTTTGCGGCCTTCGAGCACAAGCGCGCCAAGTTCATCCGCCATGCGCGGACCATCGCCAAAACCCCAAGCTTCAGGAACACCCTCGATCTGGGCAGTCTTTTCCTGGGACAATCGGGCACGGCAGGCATCCCAGAAAGCAATGATTTCTTTATTCGGTGTTTCCTCTGACATTGAGGTTCCTTCCTTATTATTAGTTAATGTGTATTTCAGTAATCATGAATGTAGAATAGACCATTTGTATTAGTAGATAATAATGGGCGCAAGTCAGCTCACAGGATGATTTTACTAAACACCATTCATCACGGATAGATCGCCTGGATCACCCCCGCCAGGTTTTCAGCAATGGCGCAATGATCCGCGGGCTCAAGATGGATGCCGTCTTTTTGGCTGGGAGAGACCAGCTGCGCGAGATCTAAAAATCGCGCGCCGTATGTCCGCGCCAATTGGCGATAGAGGCAAGAAAGCTCCCGCAACCTTTGCGAGGCATTTATAAAATCTTCCCTGGCTTTTTCGATGGTGTCATCCACCAGGGGTGGAATCACGATGATCAGCTGAGGGGATCTTCCCGCGTGATCATACGACGTTGTTTCGATCTCATCCAGCAACGACCTCAATCCTTCGGAAATACGCTGTGCGGATCGATCAAATTTCTGCTTGGTATCGTTAGTCCCGAGCATGAGGATGATGACATCAATGGGGTTATGCGTTTTGAGGCAAGGATGAAGATATATCAGGCCGTTCCTTCCGGGAGATCCAGGGTCATCCACGTCGGTTGTCCTGCCATTGAGACCTTCCTCGATGATCCAATATCCATCGCCGAGCATGGACTGGAGAACACCGGGCCAACGCACATTAACAGGATAGCGCGTACCTTCAATGGGGGAATAGCCCCAGGTATTGGAATCGCCGAAGCAAAGAACCTTAATGGCTTCCGGATCTATATTCATGTTTTCTCTATCTCCATGGTATGGCGAGCATTCAGATTAGTATAAATTATATAAAATATTACGCACGCAAATGAAATTGAATGCATAATTAAAATTTGAAAAATAAAGAAGAACGGAAACAATTATGAAATTAAGAAAGACCCTAATTGCCATTTTGATCATTGTCCTGTTTACCCCGCTGGCACTTTATGGGTGGATCATACGCAGCAATGGAAAGATACAAATTGACGGAGAGACACGGCGGTATGTGGTGTATGAACCGGAATCGTATGATGTGAGCACGCCGACGGCACTGGTGCTGAGCCTGCATGGGTTCTCAGATTGGCCAATGCACCATATGCGCATGAGCGGATGGAATCCCATTGCGGAGGCGGAAGGGATCATTGTGGTATATCCGATGGGAACAGGTTTCCCGCTGCGCTGGAACGCGTATGCAAAGACAGAAGAAGACGGAACTCCAAACGCCGACCTTCGATTTCTACAGACGCTGATTGCAGAGATGCAAAACGCTTACAACATCGACCCGGAGCAGATCTACGTCAATGGATTATCAAATGGGGCCGGGATGACACAGCTGCTGGCATGCGAGATGGGTGACACGATTGCCGCGGTTGGCGGAATCGCGGGGTTTTACATGTTCCCATGGGAGGCATGCGAAGCAAAGGACCCGATCCCGGCGATGCTATTTCATGGGACAGCGGATGAGATCGTTCCTTACTATGGTGGGTTCTATGAACGCACCGGAGAAAATTTCCCGGTTTTGCCGGAGTTCACGCGCAGCTGGGCTGAGCGCAATGGATGCGAACTGAACGCAGATGAAACACAGGTCAGCGCGTCAGTCACACGCACACTATACAGCGGCTGTGAGCAAGGGGCTGATGTGGTGTTGTTCACCATCGAAGGGGGCGGACATACCTGGCCGGGGGGATGCTGCCTGCCGGAATGGATCGCTGGCGAAACCACCCAGGAGATCGACGCGAGCGTGCTGCTATGGAAGTTTTATCAATCGCAATCCATACAATAACATTCTTTAAATCCAATATAAAATAGAGTTTTAGCGCGTTGGAAAAGTTTTCCAACATGGTCTATTTGGATTTCAAAAAATCATTTATTGACTGCGCCGCTTTGCGGCCGGCACCCATAGCAGAAATGACGGTGGCACCGCCGGTGACGATATCACCACCCGCAAACACTCCTTTGACCGTTGTTTCGAGCGTGTCGGGGTCGACCACGAGGGTATGCCAGCGGGTGAACTCCAGGCCAGGAGTATCACGCAGGAGCGGGTTAGAGCCATTGCCGATGGCGATGACGGCCATGTCTATTTCCATGCTGAAATGAGAATCCTCGATCGGCACCGGACTGCGGCGGCCGCTGTCATCCGGCTCACCAAGCTGCATGCGCTGCAACTGCACCGATCGCAACCAGCCATTTTCGTCGCCAATGAATTCCAGCGGAGCAGCAAGGAAGATGAATTCAACACCTTCTTCGCGGGCGTGTTGGGCCTCTTCCACACGGGCAGGCATCTCCTCTTCGGTACGGCGGTAAATAATATATACCTTTTCCGCACCCATGCGCAGCGCGGTGCGAGCCGAATCGAGGGCGGTATTTCCGGCACCAAAAACTGCCACAGTTTTATCTTTATAGCTAAAAACCGGCGTGATGGATTCTTCCTTATACGCTTTCATCAAGTTGATGCGGGTGAGAAGTTCGTTAGCGGAATAAATGCCAACCAATTCTTCCCCCTGGATGCCCAGAAAACGGGGCAAGCCGGCACCAGCACCGATGAAAACAGCATCATAACCGTGTTCATCCATCAATTCCTGTAGCGCGATGGTATTGCCAATGATGGTATTTTTTTCAAAATGCACTCCGAGCTTGCGCAGGCCATTCACTTCATAGGCAACAATGGATTTTGGAAGACGAAACTCAGGGATACCATAGACGAGTACACCACCAAAGGCATGGAGGGCCTCATAGACGGTGACCTGATGACCCATACGGATGAGATCACCAGCGCAGGCCAGCGAAGCAGGACCGGAGCCAACCAGGGCGACCTTCCTGCCGGTGGGTTGTGGAGGCAGTTTCTCTTTTCGTGCGGCGCGTGCTTCCGCTGTTACATCCGCCGTGTAGCGTTCGAGATGACCGATGGCGACTGCTTTACCCTTCTTTGCAAGCACGCATTGCGACTCACACAGGTTTTCCTGGGGGCAAACACGGCCGCAAATGGCAGGCAGGAAGTTATCCTCCAGAATGGTATCTGCTGCTGCCAGGACATCCCCATCAACGATGTGTTGAATGAACTGCGGGATGTGGACATTGACCGGGCAACCCTGTGTGCAAGGTGCCGCCTTGCACTGCAGGCAGCGCTGCGCTTCCGCCAGAGCCAGATCAGGTGAATACCCCAGATTGACTTCATTAAAATTCTGAACGCGTTCATCCGGCAACTGGGCAGGAATGGGATGGCGTTCGATCTTCATGCGTTCTTTGAGAGAAATTTCTTTCATGCGTTATCTTCTTTCGCCAGCTGCTGATCAATCTTGCAGTCGTGTTCCTTGCGCTGCTCAATACCGCGGTAAGCATTATTGCGGCGAATCAAGCTTTCAAAATCCACTTTATGGCCATCGAATTCGGGGCCATCCACGCAAACAAAGACAATCTCACCGTCCACCAGGGCTCGGCAACCACCGCACATGCCAATACCATCGACCATGATGGGATTCAAGCTAACTATCGTAGGCGTACGATGCGGGCGGGTCATTTCAACCACTGCACGCATCATCGGCAGCGGGCCAGCCGCGATGACGCGATCGATGCGTTCGTCTCGGTCATACAGTTCCTGCAATTGCTGGGTGACAAAACCTTTTTTCTTATACGAGCCGTCATCCGTCATCACGTATAAAGCATCCGATATTTCCGCAAATTCTTCTTCCAGAATGGTAAAATCCTTATTACGGGCACCGATAATAGAAATAATCGTATTGCCAGCCAATTCCAATGCTTCAGCAACCGCGAACGCGACCGCAGTGCCGACTCCACCACCAACGATGACGACACGGCCAAAGTTCTCGATCTCGGATGGGTTACCGAGCGGGCCAAGCACATCGGCGATCAGATCCCCTTCATTTAATAAGGCAAGCTGCTTGGTGGATAGGCCAATCGCTTTGACTATGAGGGTGATGGTGCCGTTTTCTTTATCGGCACGCATGATGGTGAGCGGCACGCGTTCACTATCGGCGAGGGGACGCAGGACAATGAACTGCCCGGCCTGAAACTTATTGGCGATGAGCGGCGCGGATATTTCGTACTGGTAGATATCCGGCGCAATTTTGGTTTTGTTGACGATTTCAAACATATGATTACCTTGTTATTCCTTAGTATTTACGGATCTCGATCTGCCACTCCGGCCCATGTTTGAGGCCGTAGGTCTCAGCGAAACTGCCCTGATTGACCGCGACAGCGATGCGCATGAGCTCGTTGTTATAGAGCATGGGGCTGCCTTTTTCAGCATAGCCAAATGATTTTTCAAAGAGCATCTTCTCATCAAAAACAACCTCGCCATTATGGCGGACGATGAGGCGCGGGAAATCGCCGTACTCAAAACCACACTGCTGGAAAGTTTCCAGGGGGATGTTGGTCCAGAGGTTGCCAAAATTGGGATCGTTGATCTCAAAGATGCCGCGCACAACACCATCGCCCGGCGCTGGCTCAAGCACCGGATGCAGCATGATATCCTCAACGGGATAAGCTGGACCTACTTCTTCATACGTGATCTTCCCGCTGGCCAGTTTAGCGGCACAGTAGGCAAACAAGTCTCGCCCATGAAAAATGCTGACATCTTCGGTACCCTTCCCTTTTAGACGGTTTACGTCTTCGTCAATTTCCCGGATGTGTGTTATTCCAACCCAGTTGTATAAATGTGTGAGTGAGCCATTGTCCGGCGTGACGACATAATATCCATCGGCTGTCTGCGCAACGCTGGCTTTACGGGGGGTGCCAACCCCTGGATCAATTACTGAAACAAAGATTGTCCCCCGGGGCCAGAACTTCATGGATTGGAAGAGGCGGTAGGACGCGCTCCAAGTATCATACTGCGGGATCTCATGGGTACCATCGATGATCTCTAATTCCCGATCGACGCTCTTGACAACGCCATACATCGCGCACACCGCGCCTTCTTTATACGTAAAGTCAGTTTGAAATACAAGAATTGGTTTCATGCGTGTTCTCCTAAATGAATGGATTATAAAACCTGCTGCGATTGATAAAAATTGAGACGCTGATCGTCGCAAGGAAAATGAGCGCTGAAAGAATCATGGCGATGTAATCCTGGCGATTAAAGCGCTTTGCAGTATACCAGGTGCGGGTTTTCGCTTTCGCGAACCCACGCAGATCCATAGCGTTGCTGATCAATTCAATGCGATCCAACGATGAAAAAATGAGCGGTACAACTATCATTAGCGCGTTTTTAAACCGATCCGTGAGTTTTGCTTTGCGCGAAAGGTCCAAGCCCCTGGCTTGCTGCGCCTGACTGATATCCCGGTAATCGCGCTGAATATCTGGAAAATAACGCAGGGTG
>CAZDIS010000146.1:0-1932 GCA_964505585.1 uncultured Pelolinea sp.
TTTATGTTTCGAGATTCTCTTCTTAATTTCATCTTTGTTCATGGTTTTTTTGCGCGGTACAAATCCAGCAATCATAGGTACAGAAAAACCCATGGAATTGGCTTTTCTGAATGGCATTAACCAATCCACCTGGCTGCCCCCGCAGGACCCATGGCTGTCAGGATATTCGATCTCGTACTATTATTTTGGGTATCTGATCATCAATTTGATCGTAAAGATCTTTTCTACCCCAACCGGCATCGCGTTTAATCTCGGATTGATTTATTGGTTCGGGCTGGTCGCGATAGGCGCGTCGGATGTGCTTATTAATTTGATGGGAGGTCAAGGGCGTACAAGAAATAATAGGAAGCGGGGGATATCCATTGCCGGCCTACTTCTCAGTTTGCTTTCCCCTGTGTTTATTTTGATCTTGAGTAATGCGGAAGGATTCCTCGAATTACTGCATTCTCTTGGGATTTTCTGGAAACAAAATAATGCAAACGGTTTTAGGTCACGGCTATGGGCCTGGATAGATATCAAGGAATTAATCGATCCACCAGCGCTGCCGTTTGATTGGAACATCCAAAGGCCAGGCGGGACATGGTGGTGGCGGGCATCCCGTGTTTTGCAGGATTACACGCTGAACGGACAATCGCGCGAAATCATTAATGAGTTTCCATTTTTCTCATTTTTTCTGGGGGACTTGCATCCGCACGTGCTTGCACTGCCTTTCGTTCTCCTGTGCATCGCTGCCGCATTAGAAATATTTAAGCGCGACATCCATTTGGCACCAATCCACATGCGAACAATCCGTTCCACCATGCAGTCAGGAGAGATCTGGATCCTGGCTTTAATCATTGGGAGTTTGATCTTTCTTAATACATGGGATTTCCCTATATACTTTGGTTTGCTCACAGCTGTGTTTTTGTATAAAAGCTGGAACCAGGAAGGAACAATAAAAAAGACGATATCTACAAGCGCTGCACCATTATTGGGTGTGGGAGCTGGCGCGGTGATTTTATATTCCCCATTTTTAATCAGCTTTTCCTCTCAGGCGGGAGGGATTCTGCCCAGTTTGGTTTTCCAGAGCAGAAGCATCCATCAGCTGACGATGTTCTTTCCCCTGCTGGTACCCGTATTGGTTTTATTAATTCTTAAAATTAAACAAAGCAGCTCCTTCCGATCACTGGTCAAAGTATTCGCTTTTTGCTTCGAAATATTTCTCTTCGGTCTATTGATGTCTATCAGTTATATATTTCTGGCTGTCAAAACACCGGTATGGATACAACAAATTGGCAGTTTTATTCAATCCGGCAATTTCCCGGCAAGTGCTGTTTTGTCTCAAAACGCGCTTGGACTTCTGTCCATTTACGGTGCTCAAAATTTACCAGAGGTGTTGTCTGAAACCATTCAGCGCGTTATACGCGACCCTTGGGCAAAATTGCTATTCATATCGATGGCTGCCGCTGGTTTATCTATTGTTATTAATCCAGGTAACAAACAGGAAAGGATACGCGGCGAATTAAAAGAACATGACGTTTTCTGGGCATTTCTCCTGCTGATTGCGCTGATATTGATTTTATTCCCCGAATTGTTCTATTTGCGCGATCAGTTTGGTTGGCGAATGAACACGATTTTTAAGTTCTATTTTCAGGGATGGATATTGTTATCTCTTTGCGCGGCGTACGCACTGATCCGATTGGCGTTGAAAATACAAAGAGCGCCCCGCATATTTTTTATCATGGCATGCGTCATTTGTATCGCAACCGGCATGGTTTATCCATTTTATGCGGTTAGGGAACGTTTCGATCATTTTCGGATCAATACTTTGGAGCTTGATGGAACGGATTATTTCGCCTCCGCTCAACCTGAAGAGATGGAAGCGATCGAATTTCTGATGGAACGACCCTGCGGGATCACCGTTGAAGCAGTTGGCGGGAGCTATTCTAACTA
>CAZDIS010000146.1:1942-5769 GCA_964505585.1 uncultured Pelolinea sp.
CGAGGGTCTCGCGCTTGACCGGATGCCCTGCCGTGCTAGGTTGGCCCGGGCATGAGCTGCAATGGCGGGGCAGCAGCGCTCCGCTGGGAAGCCGGGAAGAAGATATCCGTGTTTTGTACGCATCTAAAGATTGGTTAACAGCACAAGCGATCATAGAAAAATATGCGATTGAATATATATTTATTGGAGAATTAGAGCGGTCAACGTATCCAGTGTATGAAAATAAATTTCAAGATAATATGCCAATTATTTTTAAAAATGACGCGGTGACAATTTTCGAATGGAAAAATGATGAATAAGCTAAGGATTGACGAAAAAAATCATTCTGAAATTAGTGTTAGAGACCTGGTTTTCATTCTTATTGTATTGATTGCTGTAACCATCAGAATGATTTCTGCCTGGACAACGCCTGTAAACGCCTACGAAGCGGCGATCTTAAACACAATTAACAGTAGGGGTTCCACAGCCATACATCGTGGGTCTCTTTTAGAAATGATGCTGATCAAATCCGCATTCATTTTATTTGGCCCATCCAAAATGGGAGCGCGATTATGGCCGGTATTGGCTGGATCCGGTCTCGTTTTGATCACCTATATTCTGAGAAATAAGATCGGTTGGAAGCTCGCATTCATTTTTGGGATTTTGTTTGCCTTTGAGCCATTTATGCTGGCTAATTCAACGCAAATTGGGAGTAATATTTTTGGGATATTTGGATTGGCTTGCTTGATCGCCGCGATTGTGGTGAAGAATAAAGCGTTTCTATCCGCGGGGCTTGTGATTATTTTGTTTTCAGGTAGAGGATTGCTGCCTGTTTCGATCGCCCTGGCAGCAATCTGTGTGCCGCTGGTCATGTGGGATAAAAAATTACTGGAACATAAACTGCAATTCCTGAAGGGTCTTAAGAAAAAAGAGCTTTTGCAATGGGGATTAAGCAGCGTTATTGGAATTTCAATAGTTGTTTTTATCTTCGGATTGGATTTGGGATCGGTCCTATCATCTTTTTCTACCTATTATCCGAAATTGCAGCCTGATTTCTTTCGATATGCTCCGATTTCTGGTTTGCCCGTTGTTCTTTTGTCCTACTCGCCACTGGTATTTTTTGTTTTTATTACTGCCTTTAGAACATCATGGAAAACAGAAAGAAAATTTGCGGCGGTATCCCTGTTACTGATCCTGAGTATGTCGTTCTGGTTGGTTACGGCGCCCGGTCGGAATTATTTGGATCTGGTCTGGGTTGTGATCCCGATGATGGTCATATGTGGGAAATTTATAGGGGATTTATCTTTGCCCTCCCAATGGCGGTTTGCTGACACCATTATTCTTCTTATAACGCTTGTTATGCAAATCTCCCTGCTCCTTTCAATTTCTGAATTTGTTCAATTGGGGCGGAATGGTTTATCTCAGGGGGGCGCTTTGATCAACATGGTCACGGTCATCTTTTTATTTGTTGCGAGCTTTTTTATCTTGAGAAGCATTGATGTCGAGTTAAAAATTATCAAAGGTATCCGCGTTGCCATATTGGTCGCGTTGATGTTAATCCAGGCCGCATTTATTTTTCGTAGTGGTGGTTTTTCGGGCCATGGAGCGCAAGAAGTCTTATTATCTGGGAGCATCGCCGATATTGTGGGTATCAAAAAAACGATTGAACAGCAGCAAAAAACAAAAGAAATGGTTGATGAAACACTGACTATAGGGATCGCCGAATTGCTCTCACCACAACTTAATTGGATATTGCGTGGTCACGAATTATCCACATTTTCGGAAGCAAGCCAAGGCGTATCATCTTACCAGATTGCAATCACAGGGCACGGCGAGATTCAATTCAGCCGCAAATATATTGGTCAGGAATTTACGGTGGACGCGTATCCAAAATGGCTGCGCTCGCCCATAAAAAGCGTATTCGATTATGATTATTGGTCGTGGTTGATTTTCAGGATTTCGCCTTTATTGAAAGTACACAATTATATTTGGATTGCGATGGATTAATACAATGAAGCAAACATTACAAAACCCTACGACCATCGCCATTGATGGACCGGCTGCGTCAGGAAAATCAAGTGTTGGCAGCAAGCTCGCCGCCCATTTTGGCTATTTATTTCTCGATACCGGCATTATGTATCGTGCGGTTACACTGGCGGCCCTCCATAAGGGAATTGACCTCGATGATGAAGCTGAAGTGGGGCAGTTGGCTGAAACGATACGTATAAATATTCAAAAACCGACTATAAACGATGGCCGCCAAAAGGATATCCTTGTTAATGGGCTGGACGTCACAAACCAATTGCGGACAAAAGCAGTGAATGATTTTGTAAGCCAGGTGTCACGCTACGCGCGCGTGAGGCAGGCGATGACAGAACAGCAAAGAGAGATCGCGCGGAAAAGGGATATCGTGATGGCGGGCCGCGATATTGGGACTGTGGTCCTTCCCAACGCCGATCTAAAAATATATCTGAAAGCGTCTTCTGATGAGAGAGCCCACAGAAGGTACTCTGAAGAAATTGAAAAAGGCAAATCAGTAGTGTTTGAAGATATTCTGAAAAATGTAAAAATGCGTGATGAGATCGATTCGACTCGAAAAATTGCTCCCCTGAAACCGGCTGATGATGCGCATATAATAATCACAGATGGAAAAGATATTGACCAGGTGACAGATGAAATTCTGGATCTGGTAAACACGAAACGGCCTTTATCAAAACATGATTGATGAATTGGATCGAGACCTGAAGCGCAAGAGTAAGGGGGAATTAATTGAGATTATCCTGCAAAGAATAGAACAAAACAAAACGCTGGAGAACGCGTTAAATTTTGAGCGGAAAAAAATTGCCGCATTTAAATCTCTGCATAATAATCAGCCGGTCCTGGATTTTCTGACGAAAATCATTGCGGGATTTCCGAAAAAGAAAAGCAGTACTTTGCGGCTGGTCCTGTCAGAAAAAGATTTATTGGGGCGGCCTGTGGCAATTGGCGTTGGCCAAAACCATGA
This sequence comes from uncultured Pelolinea sp., assembly GCA_964505585.1. GTDB lineage: Bacteria > Chloroflexota > Anaerolineae > Anaerolineales > Anaerolineaceae > Pelolinea. The sequence continues at coordinate 4,926 of CAZDIS010000146.1, forward strand.
AACGTATTCGTATTTAGATGATCAGGTTTTTAATATACTGGGTGGAAAGAAAGTTCTCGAAATATCGGATACATCCAAAATTCACAATCTCAAATTCATGCCTGACAAACCATTTCCGCGGTCGATCTATGCCATGCCTGTTATTCTACGAGAGATGAAAATCGGTTTTCTTTGGCTTGCGGATCAACAAATTAACGCCTATTCAGAAGATGAAATCAGTCAGATTTCAAAAAGTTTAAGTCAGTTCGAACTTGCACTGGGATTTCTTGTTGAGGTGTTGTCCCAGGAACAGAGTAAGGCGTTTTTCCTTGCCGCCGCAAATTCTCTAGATGAACCGATCGTTCTGTGTGATTCAAAGGGAAATGTGCTGGCAAAAAACCTGGCGGCCGATAAACTATTCCATTTTGATGCACCTGATAATGTGTTTGGAAGATATTTTTCAGATCTGACATCGCAAACCAAAACCGATAAGGAAAGAATTGAAATACGCGTCAACAACCAGATATTCGAAGCGGATAGACGCCGTATTTCTATTCCAAATGGCGCGCAATTGCAACTCTATCGCTTTAAGAATATGACAAAACTGAAGTCGCAGGACGCATATTTTTCCGCAATTATTGACGCTTTTTCAACCGCTATGACCGGTGATCTTGAAGCGATTAATGGATATGCGACCTTGATCTATGGACTTGGAAATCTGTCACAGAAGCAATCCGAATATTTGGAAAGAATTTCCGCGAAAATCGAACGGTTAATTCAGCAGCTACAAAGCGCTTATGCTATCAACCGCCTAAAAACTGATCATTTCCTTTCGATTACTGCGGTTGACATATCAGAACTGGTT